>JBAZPF010000012.1:0-20174 GCA_041648295.1 Candidatus Margulisiibacteriota bacterium
CTCGCATGGCCTTCGGAATTAGAACTCTTTGTGAGAACGAAGGGCGAGCCAAGCCCCCGACCGCCTCCCGCCAATAATGAATGTGAAATCGCCGGATATTATAAATTTTTTCCCAACGGCGGTTTCATAAAAGGGTGGCGGGGAGAGGCCATATGAATCCGTTCAGGATTCATGGGGTCGGGGCGCCTGCGGGGTGAGGCCGAAGCTTTTGAGAGCGTTCAGCAAACAAAAGCTTGGGGCGGCAGTTTGAAACCGCCTTGATCTTTCTTTTTGTTGCTTTTTCTTTGTCCCGATTCCTTATTATACAAATTAATGTGTTTCGGGATCCCGAGGGATATCAAGACAAAGGAAAAGTAAGAAGAAAAGAAAAAAAGGTGGAAAAGAAAAATCTTTTATATAGTATAGAATTGTAGCCGGCAAGACAAGAGGGCTTTAAAAGTCCACTTTTTACATATATAGTATAAACATTGTGATTGAAAAAGGCATAGTCAAAGAATTGTTAGACGGAAAAAGAGCCAGGGTATATTTTAAAGCCGGCAGTGATTGTTCAAAGTGTGGCGCCTGTATGAGGGCGGGGAATGCGGTTTATATTGACGCCCTAAACGAACTTAAGGCAAAAGCAGGGGACAATGTGAAAGTGGAGATCCCGCCGCGAAATGTATTGCTTGCCTCCTTCCTTCTTTTTATTTTGCCTCTCATTGCATTGATGTCCGGTTTTTTTATCGGAGGCGTCGTCTGGTCGTTTTTATTCCTTTTTATAACCTATTTATTGATCTTTATTTACGACCGGATGTTTCACTTTGTAAGCGTAAAGAGCAGGATCGTTGAAGTATTATAGGAATTAGGATAGAATTAGATCGAACTATGGACAGCAAAAAGAAAAAAGTGATCGTTCTCGGCGGAGGGCCCAACCGCATCGGCCAGGGGATAGAATTTGACTATTGCTGCTGCCATGCTTCTTTCGCGATAAAAGAAGAGGGTTACGAATCGATCATGGTCAACTCCAACCCCGAAACCGTATCCACGGATTTTGACACTTCCGACCGTTTATATTTTGAGCCGCTCACAAGAGAAGATGTTTTGCATATTGTGGAAGCGGAAAAGCCGGAAGGCGTTATTGTTCAGTTTGGCGGCCAGACGCCGTTAAATCTGGCGCGGCAGCTTCAGGATGCCGGGGTCCCGATCCTCGGGACATCGGTCGATTCGATCGAATTTGCCGAAGACCGGAAACTTTTTTCGAAACTGCTTAAGAAATTGAAACTTACCCAGCCGCCCAACGGTTCCGCCGTTTCATTTGCCGAAGCCAAAAAGATCGCAAAGAAGATCGGTTATCCCGTAATTGTCCGTCCCTCGTTTGTTCTCGGCGGCCGCGCCATGGTCATCGTTTATGATGAAGCGGACCTTGAGGAATACATGGAAAAAGCCGCGATCGCGTCGCCCGAGCGCCCCATCCTGATCGATAAGTTCCTGGAGGACGCGGTTGAGATAGACGTGGACGCGGTTTCCGACGGCAAAAAAACGATGATCTGCGGGATCATGGAGCATATTGAAGAGGCCGGCATCCATTCCGGCGATTCGGCCTGCGTGCTCCCGACCTTTTCCCTTTCCAAATCAATGCTGGATGAGATCCGAAAAGCGACTTACGCGATGTCAAAAGAGCTCAAAGTAAATGGATTGATGAATATCCAGTACGCCATAAAGAATAATGTGCTTCACATACTGGAGGTCAATCCGCGCGCCTCGCGCACCGTACCTTTTGTCAGCAAGGCGACGGGGGTGCAATGGGCAAAGATCGCGACCAAAGTAATGCTTGGAAAATCTTTAAAAGAACTGGGAGTAGAAAAGGAAGCGATCCCGGAATATTTCTCGGTCAAGGAAGCGGTTTTCCCGTTCAACCGTTTTCCGGGCGTCGATCCCGTTCTCGGCCCGGAAATGAAATCGACCGGAGAAGTGATGGGCATTGATCCGGTCATGGGAGTGGCTTACATGAAAGCCGAGATCGCCGCTGGCCAGAAGATCCCGCTTGAAGGAAAAGTGTTCATTTCCGTCAACGACCGGGATAAGAGAGAAATAGTCGGCATTACCAAGCGCCTGGCTTCGCTGGGCTATAAAATTGTGGCCACGCCGGGCACGGCGGATGTATTAAGGAAAAATGATATCGAAGTGGAAGAAACGGCCAAGCTTGGAGAGGGCCGGCCGGACGTCCTTGACCTGATCAGGAACATGGAAATAAAAATGATCGTTAACACGCCGGGAGGAAAAAAGACCAAAGTGGACGAGGCCAGGATCCGTTCGGGCGCGATAATGCACATGGTCCCGATAATAACCACTTTATCTGGAGCTCGCGCGACCGTAACCGGCCTTGAAGCGGTAAAGAAAAAAGGCTTTTCCGTTAAAGCCCTGCAGGACTATCATTAAATATGAAATATACCTCGCAACGGGGAACAAAAGACATTTTGCCGGAAGAAGTTTATATCTGGCAGGCAATGGAAAAGACCTGCCGGAAGACTTTTGAGCTTTATAATTATAAAGAAATACGCACGCCGATATTTGAACAGACCGAACTATTTTCCCGTTCGATCGGCGCTACAACCGATATCGTTTCCAAAGAAATGTATACTTTCCCAGACCGCAAGGGCAGAAGCCTTACTTTAAGGCCGGAAGAGACAGCGCCGGTGGTCCGCGCTTCGATACAGAATAATCTTTTAAGCAAAGAAAATACGACCAAGCTCTATTATATTGGCCCCATGTTCCGCTACGAGCGGCCGCAAGCCGGGAGACAGCGGCAATTTCATCAGGCTGGAGTGGAAGTCTTTGGCTCATCCGATCCCACAATCGATGCCGAAGTGATCTTGCTTGCCGAGCAAATATTCAGCCGGCTGGGCCTTCCTGATCTCGAGATAGACATTAATTCCGTCGGCTGCAGCAAATGCCGGCCGGAATATCTAAAAAAGATCAAGGCGCATTTTGCGGATAACCTAAAGGACATGTGCGATGACTGCCAAAAGCGGTTCGAGTCAAATCCATTGCGGATCCTTGACTGCAAAGAGCCGCACTGCCAGAAATTCATAGAAAAGGCGCCGGCGACCCGGGATACATTGTGTCCTGACTGCAAATCTCATTTTGAGAAGCTGATCGAGCTGCTTGCCGGAGTTAAATACCGGATAAACAACCGCCTGGTAAGAGGACTTGATTATTATACCCGGACAACTTTTGAAATAGTCTCTAAACAGCTGGGCGCGCAGAATGCCGTATGCGGGGGAGGGAGGTATGATACCTTAGTTGAGGAGCTTGGGGGAAGTTCAACTCCGGCGGTCGGGTTTGCTATCGGGTTGGAAAGACTGGTTGAGATCATTAAATCCAAAATCCAAAATCCAAAATCCCAACAAGGAATTTTATTATATGTTGCCGTGCTGGGGGAAGAAGCAAGAAAGATTGGGTTTGATTTTATTTTAAAAGCCCGAAAGGCTGGAATATCGGCGGATATGGACTTTATCGGCAAAGGACTTAAAGCTCAAATGAAAGCGGCAGACCGCCAGAAGGCAAAATATGTCTTGATCATCGGGGACGAAGAGATAAAAAAGAATAAATTTATCCTCAAGAACATGCGAACCGCGAAGCAGGAAGAAGCCTCGCTTAAAGAGATCATTCAAAAACTTCAGATTATATAGTATAATAAAAACATGAAGGCCAAGCCTTTTGTTTGTTTTGTCTTTTTATTGATATTATCTTCTCTGGCATTGGCGGACATGCTTATATCCTTTCCCAAGATTGACGGCTATGAAACCGGCAATATTGAAAGAGGCGCCACTCCAAGGATTGTTGTCAGGTACAGAAATGCGACCGCCGACAATATCTATCTGACCTCAGCCGGATTCCACCTGGTTTTCAACTCAAATACAATCGACAATATAATATCAATAACCAACTCAAATCCCAGAAATATGCAGGAGATCGATCGGAGCGTTTCGGTCAATCTTCCCCCGGCTGATAGTGAAATAATTTATAAATTGGCAAGTATCGGCGACCCGCCGGCTATTCGTCCCGGAGAAACAAAAGACCTGGCGGTGATCGCCTTCCATGTGTCGCAGATAAAACAATTACAATTACAAAAGTTGCTATTGCTAAAAGGGGTCGCATTATTCAACTGGTCAGCTTTAGGCCCCAACGAGGCTTATTATAAACAAATCAACGTGACCGGTCAGCTTTTTACCCAGCCGCTGGTTTATTTAAAGGATTCGGGGCCGCCGCTTGTGCCTTCCTGGTTATCGGTGAAACTGGGATCGGAAAACCAATTGCATAAAAAAGACATCGGAAATACTTTGTTGCTTGATTGGGTGTCGGTAGGGAGCTTAAACTGGGCCTCGACCGGCAATACGGCAATTGAATTCACTCCCTATTTTAACCGCAGGATGCATTTTCGGCTTTATCGCAATACGGTCGATTCTTTTGACCAGGGATCAGGAGCGATGGAACTTACCGGAGCCGAACCGGCGCACGATTCCTATAGTGATCCTGCAGACCGCGTCCCCTGGACGGGCAACCTTCAGAATGAGCCTTATAAGTATCAGAACGGCCCCGGTACGGGCGTGCCCGATCTCGATTCGATCAGCGATGGCGTTCCATATTATTACCGGTTAGCGGTTGTGGATGATACTTCGCCCGATCCAAATTATATAAACAGCGTTACTTTCAGCCAGGTCCCGATGGACCTTGCTCCTCCGGGGGAGGTGACCGGACTAACGGCGACGCCCAATAATGACAATAATGTTCCAAAGATCGTTTTAAATTGGCAGAACCCGACCGATCCGGATCTTGGGGGAGTAATTATTTTAAGGACGATCGGGAGCGGAAAACCGGTGGGTTCGGGCAATTTAGGTTCGGCGCAGCCCCTTTTTCCCTACAATGACGGCCCGGACTATTCCGGCAGTATCGGAACCGAACCATTTGGAGCGGGTAACGGAACCATTCTATATGTAAGCCCGATGGCATATGACCCGGCTTCCGTTGACATGCAATATGCGGATGATAATTCCGGGAGCGGACTTATAAACGGCGAGGTTTACAATTATAAGATATTTACATATGACCGGGCGCTGGCCGGCCCGCCCAGGGAAATGGGGAGAAATTATTCAACAAAAGGTTCGGCAAAAAGCTGCGCCGCCGGAATACCCCCAAAACCGGTCGCGGATTTTACGGTGACGGAGGGAAGCGTTCCCGGGGAAGTGAATTTTAACTGGACAAACTCGGACGACAACTACGGAACATTGATCAAATATTCGACGGCGGGCTTTTCAGATCTTAAAGACCAGAACGCGGGCGAAGTTATGGGCGTTTTTCCCGTAACCTCGGGACCGGGCATGCAGGAAATGTATACAATGAATTTGACGCCCGGAGCCAAATATTATTTTAAGGCTTGGGCATTTAATCAGACCGATCAAGACCTTGACCCGTCCGACCCGGTAAATATGGCCAAGCACCTGTTCAGTTCGGGCCAGACGGCGGCGATCAATTACATAACGGGAAAAACGATGACCTATGTTTATAATTTCAAAAAGAAGATAAATTATTTTGCCATTCCGTTTCCCGGGCAAAGCCTTACCGATGCCAACGACAAGATCGTTGACATATCAACTATGGCAAGGCTGGTTGACGCCATAAACGCCCAGGCCGACGGCAACGTGTTAGTTTCTCTGGGGCGGTGGAACGCGGACAAACAACAGGCGGAGGGGATTTACGCGATCGATTACAATAAGACCGGAAACGCAAGATTTACCTGCACGCCGGGATTTTCTTCCGACGATCCCATAATTCAGGGCGAAGCGCTGGTGGCCAGCGTAAGCACACAGTTTACCTTTACCCTGAAATCGCTTATCTCGCAATGAAAAGATTAATTATATTATTGTTGATGCTTTCTGCGGCGGCCGTTTACGCGCAGGTTCCCTTCGCGCCAATCTATTGGGTAAAAGGGGTCGTTAATGACGCTCCCGGCCAGCCCGCCGACGGACGGAAAATATTTTTTGATAACGGAAAAGCATGGGACACCATCGGACCGCAGGGGAAGTCCGGCGCGTCCAATCATTTTTTGATCAACGCCGGCGATGCCGGAGCGCCGCTTGACGCGGGGAAAAAATATCAGGTGTTTACGGAAAAAATAAATGATTTTGGGGTAGGGCCGGTTGAATTGGAACTGTCAGGCAACGGGATCGACGACCTCGGGACGCTTAATCTGATTGCCGGCGGCGGAAAATCCGGAATTAAGGCGATGTCCGTTCAATTGGAACCGGCGCCGGCGATAAAAGTATATTTTGGCAGCAGGGTTTACCAGAAAGATCTGGTGGACAAGGGGTCCGATTTTATCATCTCAAAAAAGCCAAAGGTAAAAATGGAGGTTGCCATAGATCCTCCTTACAGCCTTGACCAGAAGGCTTCGGGGTATTCGCTTTTAATTGACGGCGTTTCTTATTCATTTACCGGCACAAAGATTGAAAAGAACAAAGCGGCGCTTGAGATTACACTGAACAATGCGCTGGCGTCGGGGAGCCATACTTTTAAATTATCGGCCGCCAGCGCGGGCGACCAGGCCGCGGCCGCGGTGGGGGAAGAGATCGCAAAGGTGCAGGTCTCCGCCGGGCCGTTGAGGATATTAGACACTCCGCTGTGTTTTCCCAATCCGTTCAACCCAGAAAAGGACGGCAGCGTCGCTTTTCAATATACTTTAAGCGATGACGCGAAGATCGATATCTTTATTTTTAACATTGCCGGTGAAGTGGTGAAGAAAATAGTCTTAAATGAAGGGGAGGAGGGGGCGATCGGACAACTTAATAAAGTAAAGTGGGACGGAATGACCGATCAAGGGACGATTGCGAGCAACGGCATATATATAATAAACATCGTTTCCCGGGACGAGAACCGGATATTGGGTAAATTTAAACTTTCAGTTTATCGTTGACTTTACTAAGAATGGTTATATAATTTATACAGGTTCCCGGTAACCCCGTTAACAAGATTACAGGTCGATCGAGGGGAAACCGGGATTGAATGATTTATTAAATTTAAGGAGGAATAATATGAGGTCATTTTTAAGGTTCTTTTTGGTTTTAATTGCTTTTATTTTAATAGCAGGAACTTCATACGGATATGTAGTTCGTTTTAGGGCGTGTGAAGGAACAACTGACTGGGGAGCAGCATTTATTGTTTCGTCAGGAGATATTTCAAAGGATATGCAAGAGATTAACAATTTCGATATTACAAATAATTCCAAAGGTAAAGTAACTTCTAATATTCCCATTAAGGATATTGTTGTAACTTTAAAAAATAAAGCGGATCTTACGCCGTATTCAGGTTCAACGAATGATAATGGCTGGGTGCGAATTGATGTCCCCGAAGGACAATATTATGTTTCTGTTAATACTAACAATAATAAATACTATAATTGCGAGTTTAATCATAGTCCAAATGCGAACGATTATAGTTATGCCGTTTATCTTCAAAAATACTCCGTCCCAATGCAATTAAAAACAAAATTGAAGGTAAAAAAAATATCGCCGGTAAAAATAATGTTGCCGGTAATGAAAAAGAAAGAACTTAAAAAATAATTCGGCGGAAATACTAATATAACCAGCCCCGATCAGTTCGGGGCTGGTTTGTTTATGATATAATATAATCATGAAGCGAACTCACAATTGCGGCGATGTAAGAGCCCAGGATATTGACAAAGAAGTATATCTTTTAGGTTGGGTGCACAGGCGCCGCGATCACGGAGGGTTAATATTTATTGACCTCCGCGACCGGAGCGGATTAATTCAGGTGGTAATTTCAAGCGAAGACAAAAAACTGTTTTCCGAAGCTGAAAAATTGCGGATAGAATTTGTCATCCAGATAAGGGGCAAAGTAGTTAAGCGCGCTCCCGAAGCGGTAAATAAAAATATCAAGACCGGTGAAATAGAGATCGTCGCGAATAATCTTGAAATATTGAATACATCGGTCACTCCGGAAATAGAGATTGCCGACCCGACCACTGAACCGGATGAGATGGTCCGCCTTAGATATCGCTATCTTGACCTTCGAAAAGACAAAATGCGCGAGAACCTGATCTTTCGGCATAAGATCATAAAAGCAATGGCGGATTATCTTGACGAGCAGGGATTTTTGGAAATTGAGACGCCATTCCTGACCAAATCAACCCCTGAAGGCGCCAGAGATTATCTGGTGCCCAGCCGGGTCAATCCGGGAAAGTTTTACGCTTTGCCCCAGTCTCCGCAGCTTTTTAAACAGCTTTTAATGGTGGCGGGCATGGAAAAATATTTTCAGGTGGTCCGCTGTTTCCGCGATGAAGATCTGCGTGCCGACCGCCAGCCGGAATTTACCCAGCTCGACCTTGAAATGTCGTTTGTAACCCGGGAAGATATTATTACCGTTATTGAAGGCGCGATGGCGCATATGCTAAAACAGCTTGAAAAAGATATTGACCAGTTCCGCAATAAGACCATTCCTTTGATCAATCTTCCTTTTCCTCGGATGACCTGGGACGATGCCATGAACAGGTTCGGCACCGATAAACCGGACTTGCGGTTTGGGCTGGAGCTTATTGATATCTCCGACCTGGTCAGGGACACCGAATGTGCGATATTCGCAAAGACCGTGGCCGGGGGTGGGGTAGTGAAGTGCATAAATGTGAAAGGCGGCAAGCTCTCCAGGGCCGAACTTGAGAAGCTGGAAGAATCGGCAAAGAAGCTGGGGGCAAAGGGGATGGCCTGGCTGATCAAGTCGGAGGAAGGGCCAAAATCTCCGATCGCGAAGTTCTTTAAGGAAGAAGAGCTTGAGCTCGTTTTTACCAGGACCAAATGCGAGACCGATGACATCCTGCTTTTCGTCGCCGACAAATTCGATGTCGCCTGTTCCGTGCTGGGAGAAATAAGGCTGGAATTGGGAAAGAAGCTTAATTTGATCGAACCGACGGTTTTTAATTTTGTCTGGATCGTTGACTTCCCGCTGTTTGAATATTCGGCCACGGAAAAACGGTGGGTATCGAGGCATCATCCGTTTACTTCTCCGCAGGGGGAACTGGACGACATAGAAGAGAGATTTTTAAAAGATCCGGGCAGTATCAAAGCGCTGGCGTACGATTTTGTCCTCAACGGAATGGAGATCGGCGGCGGATCGATCCGTATCCATAAGGCGGAAGCGCAGCAAAAGGTATTAAAAATTTTGGGGATCTCCGATGATGAAATAAAAAGGAAGTTCGGATTTCTGATCGAAGCGCTTGAGCACGGCGCTCCGCCGCACGGAGGGATAGCTCTGGGCCTTGATCGCCTGGTGATGATGCTTGCCGGAATGGACAGCATCCGCGATGTGATCGCTTTCCCGAAGACGCAGAGCGCTATTTGTCCGCTTACCGGAGCTCCGGATATAGTTGACGCCCATCAGTTAAAAGAATTGCATATAAGGACGGTATTATGACAGTAACAATAATCGTTGGAACGCAGTGGGGGGATGAGGGGAAGGGGAAGATCACCGATCTTCTGGCCAAAGACATGGATATGGTGGTCCGCTATCAAGGCGGCAATAACGCCGGCCATACCGTCGTTATCAAAGACAAGACCTTCAAACTGCATTTGATCCCGTCGGGTATTTTTTATCCCAGCGTCGTTTGTGTTATCGGCAACGGAGTGGTGCTCGACCTGGCCGGATTGTTAGGCGAGATCAAGTCACTGCGCGAATCGGGTTTCCCGGTCAACAACCTCAAGGTTTCTTCCCAGGCGCATGTCATTTTTCCTTATCACCGCGATCTCGACGCCGCCCAGGAGCAGCAGCACGAGGCCGGACGGATCGGCACGACCAACCGCGGCATCGGTCCCTGTTATGTCGATAAGTTCAATCGCCGGGGCATCCGCGTGGGCGATTTTTTTCACGCTGAAGTCTTTACGCGAAAACTTGACTGGAACCTGAAAGAAAAATCTTTTCTTCTCAATAATTTTTATAAATTTAACGTCAATTACGACCTTGAAGCGATCAAAAAAGAATACCTTGATTATTTTGAGCTGCTGAAAGCTTACGTGGTCGAGGAATCGTCCGTCGTTGTCAACGAAGCGATCTCCGGCAATAAGCGGATCTTGATGGAAGGCGCGCAGGGAACAATGCTCGATGTCGATCACGGAACTTATCCTTACGTTACTTCATCCAACCCGATCGCCGGCGGGGCTTGCATTGGCGCCGGTTTCGGACCGCAGAAAATTGAGGTCATCGGCGTGGTCAAAGCTTATGTTACGCGAGTGGGCGGGGGGCCGTTCCCGACCGAGATCGTTGGCGGAATCGGCGACCATCTGCGCGAGCGGGGCGGGGAATACGGGACGACCACGGGCCGCCCGCGGCGCTGCGGCTGGTTTGACGGAGTGGTCATGCGGCATGCCGCCAAGGTAAACGGCTTGACCCAGCTGGCTATTACCAAACTGGACGTGCTTGATTCTTTCGATACGATTAAAGTTTGTACTGCCTACAACCGGGACGGGAAAGTGGTCAAAGATTTCCCGACCGATATCGTGCGGTTGGGGACCTGCCAGCCGGTTTATGAAGAATTGCCGGGCTGGAAAGAAGATCTTTCAAAGATCACCAATTACAGCAAACTGCCGGTTAATGCCAAAAAGTACATCGACCGTTTGGCTGAACTTGCTAAAGCAAAGGTTTCGTTAATTTCGGTGGGGGCGGAGCGGGGTCAGATCATCAAGGTTTAGATTATCAGATTGTTTTTAATCTTTCCCAAAGCCCTTGGCCGGCTTCAAGATAATCCGGTATTGATTCAGCAGGAATATTAGGATCGCTTGGGTCGGGGGCCAAACCATCTCGGATATCGGTTAATTGAAACCAAAAAGCGATCACGCTATTAGGCGGTCTAACCGATGTAGCTTGACGCAGCATATTGGTAATGTCTGCCTGGGAAACGGGAGCGCCATGTGATAAATTATTTATGATTTTGGCGTGGGGAAAAGAGATCACGGTCCCGCCAAGAGATGAAGGAGAGGGCCTCCGTAAAGGTCTGGGAGTCAGATTCAATCTGAAATCTCTTAATAAACGGTATTGTTGCAGATCATAAATCATAGCACTCATACGGCAAGCTCCTTGTATTGATACTTAATGCCTCTATATATTTATCGCTAAAAACCTGTTAAAATTTCATTATATGTCAAAGAAAGCAGTTGTTCTTCTTTCCGGCGGACTTGATTCGACCACAACCCTTTATTACGCGAAAAAAAAAGGCTACAAGTGTTTCGCCCTGATCTTTGACTACGGCCAGCGACATAAGAGGGAATTGCGAAGCGCGGTGGCGGTCGCAAAACGTGCGAAAGTGCCGTATCAAATCTTAAAGATCAATTTACCCTGGAAGGGAAGTGCTCTTTTAGATAAAAGCATAAAAGTGCCTATAAGCCGGTCGATAAAAGAGATGTCAAAAAAGATCCCGCCGACTTATGTTCCTGCCAGAAACACAATATTCTTAAGTTTCGCTCTTTCCTATGCAGAAGCGATTGGCGCAAAAGCGATATTTATCGGAGCCAACGCGATCGATTTTTCCGGTTACCCTGATTGCCGGCCTTCTTTTTACCGGGCGTATCAAAAAGTGATAGAAGAGGGGACAAAAGCAAAAAAAATAAGGATCATTACGCCTCTGATCAAGATGACCAAAGAACAGATAATCAGGTTGGGGCTTAAACTCGGAGCGCCGCTTGATCTGACCTGGTCCTGTTATAAGGGCGGGAGTAAGCCCTGTGGGGTTTGCGACTCCTGTTTATTGAGAGAAAAAGGCTTTGCTGAATTGAGATAATAGTCCTTTCGACCATCTTCATTTTGTGCCCCCCTTTGAACTTAAACTCTAAAGACGCAGGTCAAGAAAAGAAAATTGGCTGAAATTATCGGCGGCCGGTGCTGATAGATAAGAGAATTCAATAAAAAAGGAGATACTAATGGTACTCAATATTTCGACTAGCTTAATTAGGAACTTGCCGGCGTCAGGCAATACAAACAATGACCGGTCAAATGACGACGATGTTCCCGCCAATCGGGACCGAACTGAAGGAGGAATATTTTTCAGGCCGGAAAATTACCAGATGCTGGCTGATCTTATCAGAGACATGAAAGAGGAAGAAAAAGGAAATTATCTGGCGGCAGATTGCGTGGCTAAGGCCAAAGATGGGCAAAAAATAGAGCCAAATATGATATGCAGGCCAACTAATATCCCTCTTCCTCCTCCAAAGGTTGAAGGGATTTTTCCAGATTATGTTCAAAAAAAAGAGCAGGAGGTTTGGGTGAAGATACACGGCGACTTTCTGCCGGCAAAGTATTTTATTGGTTTAATTGAATTGTCAGAGAATGGCGGCAATCAAATTAAAAATTTGGAGTATAAAAATGAGGGGAACAATATCCTCCTTAAAATCAAAATTGATCAAAATACGAGAGAAGGCAAATATTCCGTTAAAATTTTTGGAAAACCGGATAAAAAAGGGATTCGAACAGAACTGGCAAGGGGAAATGATGTTTTTACTGTGGGAGCAGCGCCATTAACTCCCTATCCTTCCCCCAAGTGGATAGATGCAAATAATCAACCATATGACATTTCAATCGCGGGAGAAAATATGAACAAATCGATTGAGGTGAAAGTGGTTGCCGCCAATGATAATAATGTTGTTCTCTATAGTACTAATGTTATTAAATTGACAGAAAATAAAAGGATAATAGAAGTCAGTTTAAAGCTGGACCCGGATCAACTTGCTACAAAACTTATTGCGCAAAATGAGGGGCTAAAAAAGAAATATGCTTTAAATTTAATTGTTAATTACCCTGATGGTGCGAAAACCATTTTGCCGTTTATAGCTATAGATGGACGCCTACCACCGGCACCACCATGTCCTTCTCTTCCATCCGTCCCGGCTTGCCAGGCGCCCAGCGTTTGCATGGTGCCGCCTCAGCCGCTTGGCCGCACTATTGTCACTCGAGAATTAGAAGCGGACAACACCGAGCATAATATTACGATCGTTGGTCCGGATCTTGATAAGGTTGCCAAGGTCAGAATTATGGTCCAGAAAGATGGAGAAGATAAAGAGATTTATTCTGTTGATGCTAAAGATGGCAAACTGTCTGATCAAAACCCGATTTTAACTGTTCCTATCACCATCGACCCCCAAAAATTAAAAACCTTAGATCTTCAAGGGCGCCCCGCAAAAACACATGGCAGAACTAATTATGACGCGATAATTGTTATTTTGGATAAGAACGGATCGGAAATCGATCGACAAAAAATTACTTTATATCAAGATTCAATTCCGCAGACCTTTGCTCCGTGGATTGAAAAGGGGCTGGCGCCGCAAAGTGAGGTTGGGGCGGTTGTCAATTCAGAGGCGGGCAGGGTTCCGATTGGTCTTGGATTTGTTCCGCAGGTATTTGGGGCGACCGACCGGGCAATGGTCAAAGTTGATGAGCTGGAGCTGAATTTTCAGGCGCGCGGTTCTCTCTTTCTGGGAGAGGAATACAAAGAGGTTCCCAATGGCGCCCGGCTGGGCGGCAATGTAATTATCAAGCCGTTCAAATGGTTAGGAATAGAAGCGAAAGGAAATTATACGTGGTCAGGTTCTGGCTCGACTATGAATTTGCCTTACTTTTATAGGATGAAAAGCCAGACAGGCAAATTTGTGGGTGCTTTGCATTTTGAGGTGCCCAAAATTATTAAATTTAAATTCAATGCCGAATATACCGGTATCGGCTACAGCGATACTAATGGAGTAAAAACGGCTGACGACCGCTGGCGCGGGACGGCGGCCCTGTTATTGGATATGACAAAATTTACGGACAGCGTCTGGGCGCCTTCGCGCATTTCGGCAAATGGCGGTTTTGTATTTTACGGCACAAGGACGGCTGACGGCCAGGAAGATAAATTACGCGGCGGCGGATTTATGTCCCATTTAAGATGGGACAAGGGTATATTTAGCGAATGTCCCATAGAGCCCTATTTTGGGATCGAATTGGAAAAAAGCAGCTCTACCCGTAATTGGAACCCACACCTCGGGGTGAACTTTAATATCATGGACTTTTTACGCAATACACTGGGAGAACGGTACAAAGATATCCTTCCTCCGCAAAACGATTACTAATGGTGGGAGGATTCCTGCCGATTGCGGGACAGGGGCTTTTCATTATATAATAAAGCCTAATGAACCCTCTTATCATAGTTTGCATCTTTACCGGCATAATCCACTTTGCCGAATGCACGGCTTCGTCATTGAGGCTGGCAGGCGTTAGGACCAAATCGATCGCTACCTCGCTTGCATTTGTTAACGCCACTCTTCTGGTAACCAGATTATCCAACATGCTTCAGGCGCCTTTTTTGGGCGGGATGGTTGATTCCGCTATTTTAAGGGGAGATGTTTCCGCCCTTGTAGTTAATTTCAGGTTCATAATATTTGCCGCGTTCATCGGCAATCTTTGCGCGGCGGCGATGACCCCGTTTTCAGTCTCTGTTTTTGTCAAAGCGATAGATAGATTCGAAAAAGTAGGTTCCGTGCCAAAGCTGATTATCGCGGCTTTTAGGCCGAAGAATATGAAAGCCATATTCAGAAGAGTACGGCTTCCCGGAAAAGAATCATTTATGAACCTTTCATTAAAAGGAATGCCACAGATGTTCCTATGGCTTAACCTTTTAATGGTCTCGATCTACGCGATCGGCGTGATCTCCGCGCTTTTTGCCGGAGCGATGGTCCCGGAATACCGCGTGACCGCGACCCAACTGTCGGCGATCGTAAACGGATTAGCTACCATATTATTAACCCTGATGGTCGACCCCACCTGCGCTTTTATCACCGACCAGGCGATCAAGGGCAAAAGGCCGGAATCGGATGTCAGGGCGATGGTCTTCTACATTATATTAGGCAGAGTGGTCGGCACGCTAATTCTCTCCCAGCTTCTTTTCCTGCCGGCGGCTAGTTATATACAATCCGTTACCCTTTTAGTTAAAGGCATGTACGGTCATTAAAATGAAAGGTTCGGTCATTGCCCTCGGTACTTTTGACGGCGTTCACCTGGGACACCAAAGAATATTAAAAGACGCGGCCTCATACGCGAAAAGAGCGGGATTTAAAAGCATTGCCATAACCTTTGACCCCCATCCCCAGCAGTTCATAGTTCCCGAAAGGGGATTAAAATTATTGACGACCATTAAAGAACGGGAAGAACTTCTATCCGCCATAGGCATGGATAAAGTAAAAGTAATAAATTTCAATAAAAAACTGCAAAAGCTTACGGATGAACAATTCGTAAAAAAATACCTCGTAAATAAACTCAAGGCGGCAGTTATTTTCGCCGGGTATGATTTTGCTTTTGGCCGCGGCCGGTCGGGCAAAGTCAGCGATCTAAGGCGCCTGGGGGCGGAGTTTGGATTTAAAGTAAGAATGGTCCGCCCGGTAAAGGTGAATAATTCTGTTATCAAATCCAGTTTGATCAGGGAAATGGTTTCACGCGGCAACTTTAACCGCGCGGTCAGGCTTCTGGGGCATCCCTATCGGATAACCGGAAAGGTTGTCCCTGGAGCAGGCAGGGGAAGGGATCTGGGGATCCCGACCGCGAACCTGAAAGCCGATGAACATAAATTGATCCCCCAGCACGGCGTTTATATCGGCAAAGTCGGAAAGAAAAAATGCGTGGTAAATATCGGGTCGCGGCCGACTTTTGGCGCGGACGGCGCGGCCATAGAAGCGCATCTGCCCGGATTTTCCGGTGATCTTTACGGTAAAACTTTGAAACTGGACCTCTACCGGAAGATAAGGGATGAGATCCAGTTCTCCGATGTTCAAAAATTAAAAGCGCGGATATTAAAAGATATTGCCATTGCTCGGCGTACTATGGTATAATTTACAAAGGAGAAACAAATTGAACAAAGACAACAGAACAAAAGTGATAGAAAAATATAAGACCCATGAGGGAGATACCGGCTCGACCGAAGTGCAAGTCGCGCTTATAACAGAAAGGATCGGCCAACTGGTCGATCATTTAAAAACCCACAAAAAGGACCAAAGCAGCCGCAGAGGGCTGTTGGTGCTGGTAGGCCAGCGTAAACGCCTAATGAAATATCTTGAAAAAAGCGACGTCAAAAGATACGAAACCCTTTCTGAAAGCCTCAAAATCAGATGATAAAAAAAGTTGAACTTACCTTAACAGACGGACGAGTCCTTTCTCTTGAAACGGGCCGCGTGGCAAAAGAAGCCGGCGGATCGGTAATTGTAAGGCTTGGCGATACGATGCTGCTGGCCGCAGCCACCGCTTCCAGCGTGCCCCGGGAAGGGATAGATTTTTTCCCCTTACTGGTAGACTTCGAAGAAAAACTTTATGCCGCGGGCAGGATCCCCGGCGGGTTTTTTAAACGCGAAGGCAGACCTACCGAAAAAGCGATCTTAACGGCGCGCAAAGTGGACCGTCCCATCCGCCCGATGTTCCCGGAGGGATACCGCAATGATGTGCAGATAGTAGCTACCCCTTTGTCCTTTGATCAGGAAAATTCCCCCGATATTCTGGCGATAATCGGCGCCTCGGCGGCGCTTTCGATCTCCGAAATACCTTTTGACGGCCCGATCGCCGGCGTAAGAGTGGCTAAAATAGACGGCAAGTTTGTTGTCAACCCGACAATCTCGCAGATGAAAGAATCCGATCTGGACCTGGTCATTGCGGGAAATAAGGATTCGATTTCCATGATCGAGGCCGGATGCGACGAAGTTTCAGAGGATGATGTCCTTGAGGCGATAAAAGCCGGCCATGTCGTGATAAAGCAAATAATTGAGCTCCAGGAAAAGCTGGTTGCCCAGGCCGGAAAGCCCAAGACTGAAGTAACATTATATAAAATAAGCGAAGAGATCAAAAAATTCGTTTATGACAAGGCGGAAAAGAAGATCGAAGCGGCATTAAAGATCACCGACAGGAACAAACAGTCTGATGAATTAAGCAAAATACAGCAAGAGATCAAAATCGCGGCTGAAGCCGATCCAAAAATAGCCGAACAATTCAAGTCCCATCCGCATGATTACAAGAAAATCATAGAAGAGATCGAATACGACACAATGAGGAGCATGATCCTGAAGGACGGCAAGAGAGCGGACGGGAGAGGGCCAAAGGATATCCGTCCGATTAGCTGTGAGTTGGGCGTTCTTCCGCGCGCGCATGGTTCGGCGATCTTTACCAGAGGAGAAACCCAGGTAATGACCGTGGTCACGCTTGGCGCTCCCGGCGAAGGACAAAGGCTTGAGGGGCTTGAGGCGGAAGAAACAGAAAAACGGTACATGCACCATTATAATTTCCCGGCTTTTTCAGTCGGGGAAGTTAGGCCATTAAGAGGACCGGGCAGGAGAGAAGTAGGGCACGGAGCTCTGGCCGAAAAGGCGCTGCTGCCGGTGCTTCCTACTGAAGAAAATTTCCCTTACACCGTCAGGCTTGTTTCCGAAGTGCTTGGAAGCAACGGCTCGACCAGTATGGCATCGACCTGCGGTTCTACCCTGGCGTTGATGGATGCCGGCGTCCAGATATCAGCGCCGGTCGCGGGCATTTCGATCGGGCTGATAACCGATGATAAAAAATACGTTACCATTACCGATATCCAGGGGCTTGAAGACCACCTGGGAGACATGGACTTTAAAGTTACCGGGACGCGCAAGGGCATTACCGGAATCCAGGTTGACATTAAGATCAAGGGACTGTCTTTTGAGATCATGAAGCAGGCGTTTGAACAGGCAAAAGAAGGGCGTCTTGAGATCCTTGGCAAGATGGAAGCGGCAATAGCAAAACCCAGGACGGACCTCTCAAAATACGCGCCTAGGATAATATCATTCAAGATCAATCCGGAAAAGATCGGCATGGTCATCGGCCCCGGCGGCAAGATGATAAAGAGCATAATTGAAGAGACTGGCGTTGACATCGATATCAATGATGACGGCACGGTCAACATCACGACCGCGGATTCTGCCGCGGCGGAAAAAGCCAAGAAAAAGATAGACGACCTCACTTTTGAGCCTAAAGCCGGCGATATTTTTAAATCGAGAGTGGTCCGCATTATGAATTTTGGAGCATTTGTCGAGCTTCCCGGAGGCAAGGACGGACTTATCCATATCAGCCAGATCTCCCAAAAGCATATTGGCAGGGTGGAAGACGCCTTGAACATGGGCGATGAAGTGATCGTCAAAGTGGTTGAAATAGACGACATGGGCCGCATAAACCTGACCCTAAAAGGCGTGACAGAAGAAGAGAAAAAGCGTATCATATAAGTCATGGACGGGTCCGTAACCACAGTTGTTATCCTGATCTTTGTTTTTTCGATACTTGGCACGGTAACCGGCAAGCATCCAAAAGTTAGCGCCCCTCCAAACATACCGACCGGTACTACGGTTCAAGAGCCAACCCAGCCATACGATACTTCTCAAACCTATTCACAAGTGAATGTGGCCATCCCAAGCCCATCGTTTATGGCTGGCTATACCGAAGGCGTGGTTGAAGACCTGAAAAAGTTCATTTCCAGCTATGCCAAAAAGATCGATGCCTGGGAAGTGGATTCGATCGCCAATTCGGTAGTTAAATACGGCCAGACCTATGATGTAAACCCTAAGCTCGTTTGCGGATTGATCGCGCGGGAATCCCGGTTTAACCGGTTCGCCATCTCATCGTCAGGCGCGCAGGGATTGGGCCAGTTGTTGCCATCGACCGCTTCCGGCCTCGGCATTTCCGATCCTTTTGATATTGACCAAAATGTCATGGGTACAACTCGTTATATAAGATCATTGCTTGACCGATTTTCCGGCGCCAACAAAGTCCCTTTTGCGCTGGCGGGCTACCTGGAAGGACCGAATGCCGTTAAAAGAAATAACGGCTTTAAATCCGCTTCAAAACGATATATTGAGGACATCTTGACCATTTCCAACAAACTCTGACGAATTTCTGTGCAATTTACTCATTTTTAGGCCGTTTTTACCGGCATAGTAATTGCTTTATCTTTTTTTGAGGTGAGATGACCGTGAAGATAAGCAATGAGCAGAAAGTGACGATCATAGGGTTGATGATCGCGGTGAGCATTGGAAGCATCGTGTATTTTTATAACCATTTCCTCTGTCCGGAAAAGCCTTCGGAAATACTTGACGATCCCAAAGAAACGGTTGCCGTTAAAAAAAGCGGCGGGTTAATCGTCCATGTTTGCGGAGCGGTGAAAAGAGAAGGGGTATATGAACTATCCGCCGGCGACAGAGTAATCGATGCTGTCAGGGCGGCGGGAGGGGCGATGCCGGAGGCCGAACTTTCAAAATTAAATCTGGCGGAGGAAGCAAAGGACGGACAGAAAATATTAGTGCCTGAAAAAGTAAAACCGGTCGTTGAAGCAGAGCGTAAGAGTGGAACGCCTAAAGAAAAAAAGTCGGGGGAAGGCGTGGTCAATATTAATACCGCCAGCGAAAAAGAACTTGATGACTTGCCGGGGATAGGCCCGGCGACAGCCAAAAAGATAATAGCGTTCCGTCCTTATTCAAAGATCGAGGATCTTTCAAAAATAGACCGGTTTGGGAAAAACAAGATCGAAAAACTTAGGACGAGGGTTTCGATCTGATGTTTAACCGTCCGCTGGTAGTTATTGCCGTTGCCTACGCGATCATCCTCGTTTTTCTACGGCCCCTAATACCTGTGCCGCCTCAATTGCCGTATCCGGAGGAAAAGAAAGATATCCCGATAGTTTCCGCCCTAAACGAGCGTTTTATGGGTGTCATTCAAAAAACCACGCCGGCGCCTTATGACGCGTTGCTTGGCAGTATTGTTTTTGGGACCAGCGTTTCGCCTCTTGATCCCGAACTTAAAGAAAAATATAAAAAGGTCGGGCTGGTCCATCTTTTAGTAGCTTCCGGAACCCAAGTCTCGATCCTTCTCGGTGTATGTCTTGCGATTGTCAGGATCATTAAAATACCAATAGGGATGGGAGTCGCGATAGTAACCTTGGTTAATATTTTATTCGCTTTGATGGCCGGCTGCGGCGCATCGATCATTAGGGCGGCGATTATGGGACAGGTGACCTTGACAGGCTTATTATTCAATAAAGAAGGGGAGATATATACTTCGCTGGCATTATCCGCGCTAATCATGATGATTTTAGACCCATTGATCATATTTGATCTTGG
>JBAZPF010000013.1:0-19916 GCA_041648295.1 Candidatus Margulisiibacteriota bacterium
CCCCCCCCCCCAGAAAATATCAAGCGTTTTTTAATTCTTACTAGAAGTATTTTTATGCTTTTTATCTGCAAATTAAGATTGCAATGATGAAGGATGCTATTTGGAGATAAGGAAAAAGATAACAGAGCTAGTCGCAGCGGCCAAGTTATAATTAATGGATGGAACCTGCGGCTAAACGCCGCGGTTCCAAAACGAGAAAACCGCGAGGTTTACTCGCAGGTTTTCGAGTTATTTCAGCAAAGTCGTTGCCGTCATCAGTTTTGACTTCGGCAAACCCATCAGATCAAGTACGGTAACCCCAATATCTGGGATTATTCCCTTTTCTTTAAGCTTCACTTCTTTTCCCAGAACCCAAAACGGGACCGGATTGAGCGAATGTTGAGTGCTGGTCACCATTTCCCCTTTATTCTTTATCATCATCTCATCAGCGTTGCCGTGATCGGCGGTAATTATAAAGACCCCGCCCTTTTTAAGCCAGGGGGGAATGATCTTTTCCAAGCATTGCGAAATATCTTCTATCGCTTTTGCCGCCGCGGCTATATTTCCGGTATGGCCGATCATATCACAATTCTGGAAATTGTGGACGATCAGCGAATAGTCCTTTTCCGCGATCGCTTTTAGTGAATATTCAGTTTCAAGAAAAGCAGTCATCTCGGGGACCCAGTCATAGTGTTTACCTTCTTCTGTCCGTTCTTTCAGCTTCATGTCCTGCGCAAGATGCCTATCCTCCCCGGGGAAGGGGGCGATCCGTCGGCCCGAGAACCAACCGGTAACGTGAGCGAATTTTTCCGGTCCGGCGAGGCGCAGTTGGGTTAAGCCATTATTTGAAACGATCTCCCCCACCGTCTCCGGGATTTCCTTCTCGGGAAAGGCGACCAGGCCGTGAAGTCCGGGATAATATTCCGTCATCGCAACGAAAACTACGCTTTTTAACCTGTTCCTTAATTCCTGAATTCCCTTGAAAACATCTTCGGCAATGGGCTTGGTGCCCTTTTTATAATTAAAAATATTCTTATCGGCTTCGCAAAAAGCCATGGTCAGCTGGATCGTCCGGTCCTGGCGGAAATTAAAGTAAATAACGGAATCCACCGGCCCCATTCCGGTATATCCGCTTATTATCGTTGGCCGGATGAATTCATCCGTTTCCCCACGTTTATACGAAGACTCGATCGCTTCGCGCGCGGTTGCCGCCTTGTATTCGCCAATGCCGGAAACGAGAGCTTTCATGGCGATGAGCGTTTTATCCCAGGCGGTATCCCTGTCCATGGCCAGCTCACGCCCCATGACAGTCGCAATTTTAACCCTAGTCCCTAGTCCCAGGTCTCTTATTTTATCTTCCAGCATTTTAAGATATATATCGCCGGCTGCTTTCGGATTGGTGTCGCGGCCGTCGGTAAAAAGATGAATATAAATCGTATTCAATTCGGCTTTTTTGGCAAGTTCCAGCAGGGCAAAAAGATGCTTGATGCTGCCGTGAACCGTTCCGCCATGTCCTTGCAAGATCCCCATCAAATGAAGGGCGGAATTGCTCTGTTTGGCGTTTTTTACCGCTGCAACCAATGCCTCATTGGCAAAAAAGCTTCCGTCCTCTATGGCGACATTGATCCTCTCTATGGATTGATACACGATCCTTCCCGCGCCCATATTCAAATGGTTGACTTCGGAATTGCCCATCGTCCCTTCCGGCAGACCGACCGCCAACCCCGAACATTCAAGCTTTGAATATTGATGTTTAGCAAACAGATCGGCAATAAATGGAGCTTTCCCCTGCTCTATGGCGTCATAGATCGCGTTCTTACTGCCTTTTTCCCCGATGGCAAAACCATCGAGAATACAGAGATAGACGGGGGTTATTTTCATATTAATAATTATATGTTAAAATGATCTCTAAAGAAAGGGGTAACACAATGGTTAGATTAGGCGAAGAATACTTTTTCATCGGAGACAGGGCAAAAACGGCGGCAAGGATCGAAAAGGTCCATGCCCGGCAGATACTTGATTCCAGGGGAAATCCTACGGTTGAAGTCGAGGTAACCCTAAAGGACGGCACACTTGGCCGTGCCGCGGTCCCGTCTGGAGCCTCAACCGGAGAGCACGAGGCGCTCGAACTCCGCGATAAAGATGATAAAAGATACGGCGGCAAGGGCGTCTACACCGCAGTAAAGAATGTTAACGAAATAATCGCTCCAAAAGTGATTGGAATGCCCGTTCATCAGCAGTTAAAGATCGATAATCTGATGCTGGAGCTTGACGGGACTGAATTTAAGAGCAAATTGGGAGCCAATGCGATCCTTGGCGTATCCCTAGCCGTGGCCAGAGCCGCTTCAATCGCTTATGGCATATCATTATTCAAATATATCGGTGGAGATAAAGCGGAGATCCTCCCGGTTCCGAACATGAATGTCATGAACGGCGGCGCCCATGCCGGCTGGAACTACGAATTACAGGAATTTATGATCTCCCCTGCCGGAGTTAAATCTTTTTCTGAAGCCTTGAGGGTCGGCGCGGAAGTTTATCAGACACTAAAGAAGGTTTTAAAGGACCGCGGACTATCTACTGGTGTCGGCGATGAAGGCGGATTTGCTCCAAAACTGACCAAGAACGAAGAAGCCATAGAGGTCATAATGGAAGCGATCGAAAAGGCCGGCTATGCCCCAGGTAAAGATGTCTTTATCTCACTGGATCCGGCGGCAAGCGAATTTTTTAAAGACGGAAAGTATATTTTAAAGAGCGAGGGCAAAGAGCTTTCGTCTGAAGAAATGGTCGCCTTATACGAATCCTGGGTTGCTAAATATCCAATTATTTCAATTGAGGATGGATTATCTGAAAAGGACTGGGACGGCTGGAAGATCTTGACCGAGAAGCTGGGAAAGAAGATCCAGCTGGTCGGCGACGACCTCTTCGTCACCAATCCTGATTTCCTGAAAAAAGGGATCAAGCAAAAATGCGGCAACTCGATTTTGATTAAGTTAAATCAAATCGGGACATTATCTGAAACTTTATACGCGATGGAGATCGCCAAAGCCGCCGGATATACCTATATGACCTCTCACCGCAGCGGCGAGACCGAGGACTCGACCATCGCCGACCTGGCCGTAGCCACCAATTCCGGACAGATAAAGACCGGAGCTCCGGCCCGTTCCGAAAGGGTGTGCAAATACAATCAGCTCTTAAGAATAGAAGAAGAGCTGGGGGCTAAGGCTAAATATATCGGTCTGGCTGGTTTTAATCCGAAGAAATAAATCGGCGGGTTATCGGTTCTCGTTTTGGTCTGAATCTAACACGGGGTTTTGATTCTTATTGAATTTGCGCCGTAGGTAATCTTCATCAACTTGTACTACAACGATCTCACTCTCTGCGTAAAGGTTTAAGGTTTTGCACTTGGGGCATTTGATCTCAACCTTTGAGGCGGCCTCAACCTTGGCTAAAAGTCTATGACAAAATTTACAGCGAAATTCTTCCATACAAGTATTTATCGTTTAGGGTTTTGGGAAATTTCAGTTAATTTTTGACCAGCTCAAAACTGATCTTTCCCTGTTCGATCTTTTTCTGGAGGTACGCCTCATCAATTCCAACTACAACTGTCTGGTTATCGGAATAGAGGTTAAGGGTCTTGCATTTGGGGCACTTTACTTCCACTTTTGAAGCTTCTTCCACTTTGGCCAGCAATCTGTGGCAAAATCGGCAACGAAATTCTTCCATGTTATCATCTCCCGCTATTTCTCTATCGGACCGGCTTTTTAAAAATTTCAGTATTTCGGAGAAGATGCCAGAAGAAGCTTTGTGTAGGGATCAGAAGGAGTTGTTAATATATGCTCTTTTGTCCCTGTTTCCAGGATCTTCCCGGCATTCATCACGGCAATCCTATCACACATATAGCCGATTATCAATAAATCGTGAGCTATGAACAAATAGGTCAAATTGAGCCGTTTTTTGACCTCTTTTAACAGCATCAGTATCTCCACCTGGGTTGAAACATCAAGCGATGAGACCGGCTCGTCCAGGACCAAAAGCTTTGGGTTTGAGGCCAGCGCTCTGGCTATCCCCACCCTCTGCCTTTCCCCTCCCGAAAGTTCGTGAGGATATCTTTTGGCATAACCCGCAGGAAGTTTAACCAATTCCAAAAGCTCCGCGACCCGGTCTTTTATCTTATCTTTCGGCATAAGTTTGTGGATCACAATCGGCTCGGCAACCGCTTCTCCGATCTTTATCCTCGGATTAAGGGACGTCTGCGGGTCCTGAAAAACGATCTGGCAGTCTTTGCGCAGATCAGAAATGCCTTCATAACCAATCGTTCCGCCGGTCGGTTCGATCAATTTTAATATTATCCGCGCCAGAGTCGATTTCCCCGAGCCCGATTCTCCCACCAGGCCGAGAGTTTCTCCCGCTTCGATATTGAGATTTATCCCGTCAAGAGCTTTAACATTGCCGAAATATTTGGTTATCTCTCTGATTTCTATCATGCGCCCTTTAACACCTTCAGGCAATCGATCAGCCTCTTTGTATATTCATCCTTCGGGCTATTTATTATTTGATCGATCGATCCTTCCTCAACAATCTTTCCCTTGTACATGACCAGCACCCGGCTGCAGATTTCTCTTATGATCCCAAAATTGTGGGTTATATACATAATTCCCATTCCGTATTCCTGCTGGATCTTTTTTAAAAGCTTTAATATCTCTGCCTGCACAGTCACATCCAAGGCGGTGGTAGGCTCATCCGCGATCAAAAGCTCCGGTTTGCAGGCAATGGCCATGGCGATCATCACCCTTTGCCTCATCCCGCCGGAAAATTGGTGCGGATAATCATTAACCCTTGCTTCCGGGTAGTTGATCTGGACGACATCAAGCATTTCAATTGCCTTCTTATGCGCTTCCCGGTATCCCAGGCCCTGATGTAAACGGATTACTTCCGCGATCTGCTCCCCGACCGTATAGACCGGATTAAGCGAAGTAAAAGGGTCCTGAAATACCATCGAGATCTTTGCGCCGCGGATCTTTATCATTTCATTTTCGCTTAATTTTAAAAGATCCCTGTCTTCGAAATTGATCTCGCCCGATATTATTTTCCCGGGCGGGCTTATCAAGCGCAATATCGATAGGCCAAGCGTTGATTTTCCGGAACCAGACTCGCCAAGTATTCCGACTACTTCACCCTTTTTGACCGTTAGGCTGATATTATCAATTGCCTTATTGGTTTTATCGTCGGTAAAATAGCTGGTGGTAAGGTTTTTAACTTCTAACATCTAACGCCTCCCGCAAGCCTTCGCCGACAAAATATAGCGAAAGAACGGTAACAAAGATCAAAATGCCGGGGATGGTGGCCATCCAGGGAGCATCTCTCATATAGGCCTGCGCGTCCATCAGCATATTGCCCCAGGATGCCATCGGAGGCTGAACGCCAAGGCCTAAGAATGAAAGCGCCGATTCGGTCAAGATGGCACCCGCCATGCCAAGCGTTCCAGCTACAATTACGGGACCCTGTGCATTCGGGAGAATATGTCTGATAATTATTCTAAGATCTGAACAGCCGATAGCCCTTGCCGCTTCAACATATTGAAGTTCCCGGATGCGGAGAAACTCACCCCTCACCAGCCTCGCCACCCCCATCCAGGACGTCAGCCCGATAACGACCATGACATTGTAAATATTCGGCGTAAGCATGGCCTGAATGGCCAGGATAAGGAAAATGGAAGGGAAAGCCAGCATTATATCCACAAAGCGCATTAGGATAGTATCAAAAAATCCGCCGTAATAACCGGCCAAAGCGCCAATTAAAGTCCCGATGATAATCGCGATCGTAACCGCAACAATGCCAACCGTTAAAGATATCCTGGCCCCGTATAATGAGCGGCTGAAAATATCTCTTCCCAAGTCATCGGTGCCAAAAAGATGATGGATCGAGGGGGCCAATGTTTCTGATTCCACGATCTCATCAGGGTCAAATGGGGCAATCACTTGAGCAAATACACCCATTAGTATCAATATCACTAAAATAATCAATCCAAATACCGCCAGTTTATTTTTTAGAAATTTTTTCATATCTAATCCTTGGGTCAACGATCGCGTATCCCATGTCAGCCAGCAGATTGCCTAAAATGATAAGCACGGCCGAAAGCATCACAATACCCATGATGTCGGGATAATTTCTCTGAAAAATGGATTGGACACCCAGCCTCCCCATCCCCGGCCAGGCAAAAACGGTTTCTATAATAAAAGCCCCGCCAAAAAGATCGGGAAGCGACAGGCCCAGAATAGTCACGATCGGGATCAGGGCATTTCTTAGCGCGTGCTTAAAAATGACTACTCTCTCCGGCAATCCCTTTGCTCTCGCCACTTTTATAAAATCCTGGTTTAAAACTTCAAGCATTGCCGCCCGCTGATACCGGGATATTCCCGCAAGCGAGAGAACGGTCATAGTCGTTAACGGTAATATCATGTGTATAACAACATCCAGCGCCCGATAAAGCGGATGGGTGTGTTTCATAAGAGGATTGAACATTCCGACTGCCGGCAGCCAGTCGAGTTGGACGGAAAACAAAAGCATCAGCATCAATCCCAGCCAGAATGAGGGTATCGCCATGCCGGCAAAAGAAAATACCGTAAAGAAATTATCAAACCATGACCCCTTTTTGACCGCCGAATAAACTCCTATCGGTATGGAGATCAAAAGCGTCAGGATCATGGAAGAAATCATCAGTAAAAGCGTCGCCGGCAGCCTTTCTCCGATCTCGGCAATTACGGGCTGGCTGGTTATGTAGCTCCTTCCGAAATCGCCCTTAACGGCATTAAAAAGCCACTTGCCGTATTGGATGTAGATCGGCTGGTCAAGCCCCCAGTTTGCCTTAACTCTGGCCAGTTCCGCCGGATTTACGTTAGGATCGATAAAAAGCGCGGTCGGATCGCCGGGAGCAAGGTGCATGACAAAGAAAGAGATTAAAGAGATGCCAATTAAAAGAGGAATAAGCTGAAGCAGCCTTCCGAAAACATATTTGCGCATCTAATGATATTTTATAATACCGCCCCAAAATGCGCAATTTATATTATTGGCGCTATTTTAAATAGTCCGGAAGTTCTTTCTCCAGGAATAAAAATAATCTCGCGCCGCCGAAACGAAAAGAATCTTTTGCCGGGACCGGGTAAAGGAAAAATCGCGGCTGGTCGTCGCCTTTAGCTTTCTCCTCCGATGTCGTGTCAACAAGCGTATCGGGCTTTGCGGTCGGAGCGGCACTCAAGACCTGTCCCTCCTTCTTTTCCTCCAACAAGAATTTTCTGTTAAATCCCAGTAAAAAGTTCAGTTCCGATTCAGCTTTTGGTGGATTAGTAAAATCAATTTGCGCCAAGACCGAACCGCGGAAAAGCCTGCTCATTAAAGGGCCGCCAATTCCGGCCGCTATCTCTGGACTAATGGCAACTCCGTGCCGATTTAAATGTTCGAAGGTTTTTTTATATTGCTCCGACGAATCGTCAGCCGTTATCTCAACTTTTATCGTTGAGCTGGATACTCCCAATCGTCGAGGGTCAATAGAGATCACTTGAAGATAAGCATACTTTTGTTCGCCCGCAACCCGCTGTGGTCTTTCTTCTTTGCGGCAACCCAGAGTAAAAGCAAACACCCTTCGACGATCAAACCCTAGTTCAAATCTCCTACTCATAAATAATACCTCCTGTTTCTCCGCTTTTGGACGCCAGAGAAATACATAACGGCCGTTCTTAGCCGATCAAGCTCTTCAAATCATCAGGTAATCCCGCGCCTAATGTCAGTACATATCTGATGTCGCCGAATTCCGGATGATCTTTTTTGTTAATTAACCCGAGATGAAAACGATCATTGGAGGAGCGTGTTACCGTCTCCATTTCTTTTGAATTTGTTACAAGGTTTTCTCTCGCTACGCTTATTGCCCCCTCTTCCGGGCCGGTTGGCGAGCCATAAACTCCTTGAGCACTTCGACACTGATTTTGCATTATTGATGCGACATCAAATAACCGGGACGACTTAAGAGCTTGTTTTTCTCTCTCCATCTCTTCAGCCAAACAAGCATTCAATCTATTTAAGGCCCCTTCATGATCCCCCTTAAAATCAAGATCAGCTATATCCGAGCGGCTAAAAAGCTTTCTTATCCACGGGAGATCTAATTTAAGGGCAAGTTCACGGGTAATTACCATCTCCTGGCCCAAAAGACGCGAAAGATTCCCCACACTCACATTCTCATCATGGTTTTCATTCGACGTAATCGATACACAGCTGAATCCTCTACCACCAATAATCCCTTCAATTATAAGTGGAACGCGAATCTTCCCCTTTTCTCCACTTCCTCCCACGCCACCGGCCATAAACGGGCCCCCAGTGGTTCTTGTTTTTCCAAATACATCAAATGCAGCTGATCCTAATTTACCAATCATTATAATTGTCACCTCTATTTATCTTCGTGTGCCGTTTTAGAAAATTTCATTATAATTAGGGTGGGATCTTTAGGGCATATACCCCAAACACCTTATTTCCCTTATTAATTATAAATAGCGAAATTATTGCCTAATATTTACGATATATATTTATGAAGATTAAATTGGATTTGCCACTTCAAGTCAGGAGCTATTGGAGATCGCTGCCTTTTGCCTGGGTCGCTACTCCCAATCAACACGCATTGTATTCTTATCTACAATTCATGCAAACACAAGTAATCGATTTTTTAAGGGCGAGGGGTAATGGGATCCGAATTTTAGAAATAGCGTGCGGCACGGGTAGACTGGCAAAGAGAATTATGGATGAATGCAATCCGGCCAGTTTATTTGCGATCGATATCAACCCGAAATCAATTATAGAAGCAAAAAAGGCATTGTCAGTCGATCAAAAAGTTACACTGGTTGAAGGAGATATATATAATTCTGAAATCAGAGCGAAAATCCCGGTGGCAGATGCGGTTATTTGTTTTGATGCTTTAATGCATTTCCCTGATCTTGATGAATTATTCAAATATGTTCATGATGATGTTTTAGCCGACAGTGGAATATTTATCGGCAATATGATTCATAGTGCAAGAGAAGAAGAGATGTATAAAGTTCTGGCAACTTGCGGTGAAGATAAACCCGGTTGGGCTAGAATAGCGCTTAATTATAAAGAGAGATCGCAAGCAATGAAAAGATTTAGAACCGAAGGTATTCCCGACGATGAGATTGAACCATTAATGCAGCAAGGGATGTTACGGGTTAATTCATTGTCGCGAATTGAATTGGAAAGAAGGTTGGCAGAAGTCGGTTTTAAAACAGAATTGATCGACGAAAATTACCATTTATTTTTTATAGCCCGCAAAGTATAGATTCTATTTTATTTCCTCACGAAGACCTTTTCGATGTTCACGAACAACCCCGCCGGCCCCGGCTTTGACAGCCCGCCCACCCTGTCCCTTACCCCTTCCACTGCTTTTGGATACCAGAGAAAAACATAGGGCTGATCATCAGCGATGATCTTATATAATTTTGCGTAGATATTCTTCCTTCCGTTCCTGTCCATTGTGATCCGGCCCGATTCGAGAAGTTTATCCGCCTCCGGATTCTTGTATTTTACAAAATTGAATCCCTGGGGATATTGGGTCGAATGCCAGATGGAATATGCGTCCGGGTCCAGCCCCAGAGACCAGCCCATGATCACGGCATCAAAGTCTTTCGGTGCGGTCGGCTTGTTCACAATTTTTAAAAGTGCCGACCATTCAAGCTCCCTGATATTCATTTTGATCCCGACTTTTTTGAATTGCTGCTTCAAGATAATCGCGGCTTTCTCGCGCTCCTTATTTCCCTGATTAACCAGACAGGTAAATTCCAGATTTTCCTGCCCGGCTTCTTTAAGCAGTTTTTTTGCTTTTTCCGGGTCATAGCGATACTTCTGCACTTTATCCGAATATGCCCAGGAAATTGGGGCCGAAGGCGCATATGCGGGAGAGCCCAATCCCTTTAAAATAAGCGAAACCAGCTGGTTTTTATTGGTCGCGTAAGCCAGCGCCTGCCTCACCCTTTTATCCTTAAACATTGGCTTATCGAGGTTTAATCCCAGGTAAACATACAAAAGAATATCATGCTCAAAAGTCCGGATGCCCTTTTTATTCTTAATTCTTGAATAATCTTTTGCCGGGATCCCCGCCGTGTCTATTTCTCCCGCTTCAAGAGCCATAAGAGTTGCGTTTTCATCGGGGATAATCTTGAAAATTATCTCTGCCAGAAGCGGCTTCCCGCCATAGTAATTATTATTTCTTACCACTTTGACATAATCACCGGTCCGCCACTCGGAGAATTTGAACGGGCCGGTGCCGATCGGACGGCGGTTAAATTCGGCGGTGTTAATGTCTTTTCCTTTTAAAAGATGCCTTGGTATAATGCCCATTCCGGAATGGATGAGAAAAGGCGCGAAAGGTTTTGGGAGTATCGCCTTAACCGTATACTTATCTATAGCGCCGAATATGATCGGCTGTCCGTCAATTATGTAATCGCTTCTTCTGACCGAATTCACTTTTGGGTTAAGGATTGAATTGAATGTAAACACCACGTCTTCGGCAGTAAATGGTTTTCCGTCCTGCCATTTGACATCTTTCCGGAGATGAAAAGTCCAGATTTTTCCGTCTTTAGAGATGTCCCAGGACGTTGCCAGGTCGGGCACGACTTCCAGCTTCTCATTGATCTTTGTCAGCCCGGTGAAGATAACGCCCTCGACTGCTGATGAGGACGTGTCAGTGGATAATATGGGGTTTAATACCGACACCTCTCCGCCAAGAGAGAAGACGAGACGCCCGTCGGGATCGTAATTTGAGGGATTGGAGGGAAATGAGGGAGAAGGAGGGAGGAGGAGGCATAGAAAAACGATAAGCATTAGTTGGATGGATTTTTGCATTTGGGGAAATTATAGCATGATAGAGGGATTGGGGATTTACAATTTCTCAATTTGCGGTTCTCTTTGAAGAGAGGGGAATATTGGGCATATGGCAACTTACTTATTTACACAGTTAGATTTACACTCTCTATGAGGATTAAAATAATCTGCATTTGAATACGTCATCCGTCATTTGAATATTCTTGCGCCCGACTCATCATATTTAGCAAGCATTAGATTTAATCTATCAAAAAGAATAACTTCCGTGCAATATTTTGAGTTTATAATAGCCCCAGAGTTCATTCTAATTTGATTATAATTATAACCGATAAACTCAACAATCTTTTTCTTCTGCAAAAAAGATGTTTTATACCATTCATCGCCTACAATAATAACTAGAGTTTTATAATTATATTCAGGGGGCTCTCCTGTACTCAATAAAATATCATAATGAGAGGCTAAATGATTTTTAAACCTATTAAATTCTTTTCTAAATATACTTTCATTAAACTTATGCGCGTTTACATTCAATTTCATCAGATCTATTGGTCGTTCACCCATTGGCTTTGTCGCCAGTCTTTCGTTTATACTTTGCAACATATCTCCAAGAACAACAACAGCAATAATAACAAACAACCAAAACCATATATTTTTGTTTTTCTTTTGTTCTTTTCCGCAATGACTGCACATTTTATCTACATCGTCAATTTCCTTACTACAGAATATACATTTTTTCATGTCATGTCACATCCCTCACCTTTATCGTCTATTCTATATTTTATACATTTTTTATTAATACCATTTTTCATATGATAGGATACTTTCTTTTTTGCAGGATATGACAAACCTGCCAGATTATTACTTATTTTTTAGCGCACTTTTTGCTATAGCTCCTCTATTTAGTTATTATTCTTTCAACCGGTATTCCAGATTCTCTAAAATAATTCAAATTTACTGCTACCGTGCTTATTGAACAACCGCTGAAAGCTTTTTGATTTGGATCTTCAAGTTCATGGTATATTTCGCACTTCCCCTTTTTGCATTCCTTATTATCAAAAGGACACACTTTATTTTCGGCCATTGTTATCACCCCCGCAGGGATTATACACCCCTTTCTAAGGATATTCTAACTAAACGACCGCAATCATCCCAACAACTTTTCCTCCGCACCAACATTACCGCATCCTAATCAAGTAAATCGAGGCGGACAAGATAAATGCGTTGGATATAATTTTATTGAGCATTTTGAATAACTCCATTTTCTTTTAATATAGTTAATATCTGGGGTTTAATCTCGTTTAAGTCAACCATCTTATTCTTTAATACAACTTTCCAATTATACTCCTGCCCACTTTCTCCCTCGCATTCACCGGTCGCAAAATCGGGCTTTCCATAAAACACCTTCTCATTGCCAGATTTTTCTTCAATCCTTACAACTCCTCTTATTTTTTTAACTTGTTCATATATTGAATTTTTTATTTCTTGATTATGCATATAACACGGCGGTATTTTTTCATCATTATCAATCATAATATTAATTGTATATATCACAAATAATTCCTCCTATTCCTTCCTGCTCCCTCAATTCCCTCGCTTCCCTCTTCCCATCCCTCCCACTCCCTCCTTCTCCCTCACATCCCTCTCTTCCCTCTTTTCATAATAGTCTATCCACGTTCCCTCTTTCTGCTTCTGCCTTAATGATTGAATCAACTTTTTCAGCAGATAAGCGGTCCGGCCTGCCAGGTCATCCAATTCTTTAAATTCCTCTCCAGAAATCAATTTATCATCGTGGCAATCCTGGATATCTCCGATAACCTCAAGCGTTGAATCATGGGAAATGGCTAAATAAGACATATATTTCTTGATCGATCCTTTTCCGTAGCCTTCCTGAATATTTTGTTTGATCGATCTAGCAGCATCTCTCATTTGGCTGATCCTTCGAAGTTCAATTTTCGGAAATCGCGTGGTTATCTGATAAATCCTCAAACGCAGCTTATAAGCATTCTGCCAAACAATTAATCTTTCATATCCCCTTTTCTCTTCGTACATCCCTCTCTCCCCTCTCTCCATCCCTCCTTCTCCTTCCTCCTCCCTCACGTCCCTCTATTCCCTCTTACATATTACTTAACTCCATGATCTTAATGATGCCATTCCTCTTATACCCCGTTATCTTATATTTCCCGTCCAGGTCATTATAATCATAAATTATCTTTCCGGCCATATCTGAATCCTTGTATTCGACGCCGGTATATGGATTCTTAGGTACCGAAGCCAGATAGTTGGCCGGGACAAGATAGTTGTCGCAAAGATTCTTTAATGTAATATTATGCGCCACCGGATAAGATTCGTTCTCCATATTATAAGCTTCAATCGCCAGTTGGGCAGAATGCATGACCGCCTTGACCGCAGTCTCTTTTGCCCGGTCCTGCGCCCCAAAAAGGCTCGGTATCAAAAATGCCATAAGCACCCCGATAATCCCTATGACCACAAGTATTTCAACCAGAGTAAACCCTTTCTTTTTCATTTTTTAACCTCCAATTACAATAATGTTCCCATCATGGAGAACAAAGGCATCATTACTGCCAGCGCGACAAACCCGACCGCCAGGCCAACTGTCAGCGTCGCCGCCGGCTCTACATATAATGTTAGCCTTTTTAACGCCTGTTCGCCATCGGATTCAAATATTTCTCCGGCTGACAGGAGCATCTGGGCCAGTGACCCTGATTCTTCACCTATCGCCAGCATCTGGACCAGAAAATCGGGAAAGATCCCGCGATTTTTAAAAGACTCCGACAGCGCCGAACCGCCCTGCACTTCTTTTATTATTTTAAAAAGCGCCGATCCTATTTTCCGGCTTTTTGAGCCCTCCGACATTGATCTTAAAGCTTCAACTACCGGGACACCGGCTTTTAGCTGTGAGCCAAGATTGTAGCACAACTCTCCAAAGCTTAATTGTAAGAAGATCCTCCCTAAGATCGGAATGCGGAACCTGCGATCGTTATCGCTTAGTATCTTGAAAACGAAAACAGCGGCTAAAAAAATAAAAGCAAACAATATCATCCAGTAATTAGGCAATGACATTAAAATTCTTGTGGTAAGGGGAAGCGGACAATTCATGTCCGAAAATATCCTGGCGAAATTGGGCAGGACCACAAAAGCCAGAAAAACCAGGCACAGCATGCTCAATCCCACCACTATCATCGGATAGGTCATCGTCTTTTTGATATTATCTTTAAATGACTTTTTTCTTTCGGCCTGGTCGGCCGCTCTAAGAAGGGCTTCCGCGATCATGCCGTCGCGCTCGGCGATCCTGAACGAGGGAATAAAAGAACGGAAATGGCCGTTCTTAAACAACGCTTCTGAAAAAGATTCACCCGCTTCTATCGATCTTACGATCTTCTCAATGTCCGCTTTTTGATTTTGGGGGCTCTGTTCTTTGATCAAGTGGAGCGTCCTCATGAGCGGGACGCCGGCTTTTAACAACGCGGCGGTCTGTTTTAAAAAGAAGATCGATTCTTTTTCTTTGATCATATTAAAAACAATTTCCCGGCATTTTTGGTGGTCGCGGCGGCCAGCTCCTCAATTGAAATACCCTTAATATCGGCGATCGCCCTGGCGATAATCGGGATATAAGAAGGCTCATTCCTCTTCCCCCGGTTCGGTTCCGGCGCAAGATACGGGCAATCGGTCTCCAGAAGCATCATTTCCAGCGGAACCTTTGACACGTTCTCCCTGACCTTGTCCGCTTTTTTAAAAGTCACGTTGCCGGTAAAGGAAATATAAAATCCGATCTCTTTTGCGAAGTCTATCAAATTATCGTCTCCGGCAAAGCAGTGAAAAACACCCCGCAGCCCTCCCCGGTTTTCTTCTTTCATGGTATTGATCGTATCTTCCTGGGCTTCGCGGCAGTGCACGATCACGGGTTTGTTCAATTCCTGCGCCAGTTTCAGGAATTTCCTGAACGCCTCGATCTGAAGGTCTTTTATATCTTTATGGTAATGATAATCAAGTCCGGTCTCCCCGATCGCAACCACTTTTTTATCTTTTGCCATTTCACGCAAAGCCGCGATCGCATTTTCATCAACCTTGTCCGCGTCATGCGGATGGATACCGACCGCGGCATAAATAAAATCATGTTCTTGAGCCAGCTTTAAACTTTCTTTTGAAGATTTAAGGTCAAAAGAGGCGTTGACGATCGCGGTTATCTTTGCGTCGCGGGCGCGGGTTAAAACCTCGTTAAGATCGGTATATTCGGGCATGGTCAGGTGCGCATGGGTATCAATAAACATCTTTAATCCTTATTGTTTTTGAATTCTGGGGAAAAGCGGATCGCCTTTCTTGATCCTGGTCCCTGCAATTTTAAAACCAAAAGGTTCAAAAGGCGATTTTTCAAGCGGTGATGAGAAATTTAGCTGGTCCCAGATCTTTTGGGCAGTAGCAGGCATAGTCAGATTGACGAAAATCGCAACAATCCTTAAAACTTCGACCAAATTATAGAGCACCGCCGCAAGCTTATCCGTTTCACCCGCTTTTGCCAGCGCCCAGGGCGCTTCTTTTTCAATATATACATTCGCCCGGCTGATGAGATTAAAAACCGCGCCCAAAGCATCCGAAAACGCCAGCTTTTCCATCGCCTCATCAAATGCTTTCGGAGTTTGCTTGATCAGATCAACTAAATCTTTGCTTAAATCATCAGGGACTTGGGACTTGGGACTTGGGACTTCGGAATTAAAATACTTCTCGACCATAGTCAAAGTGCGACTTAAAAGGTTGCCCAGATCGTTGGCCAGATCGGCATTATACCTGGCTATAAATGATTTCATCGAAAAATCGCCGTCCGTTCCAAACGGTACTTCGCGCAGGAGAAAATATCTGACCACATCCACTCCGTATTCCTTGGCCAGGTCCAGCGGGTCGACCACATTCCCCTTGCTCTTGCTCATTTTTTTCCCCTCCACCGTCCACCATCCATGGCCGAATATCTTTTTGGGAAGAGGAAGGCCCAAAGCCAAGAGTATGCATGACCAGGTGACCGCATGGAACCTTACGATCTCTTTGCCCATAAGATGGACGTCCGCCGGCCAGAATTTTTTAAAATTTTCCGCATTATCAACATAATCGAGCGCGGAAATATAATTTATCAACGCGTCAAACCAGACATAGATCACATGTTTCATGTCTGTCGGGACCGGCACTCCCCAGGGAAAAGCGGTCCGGGTAATGGACAGGTCAAGAAGACCTTTTTTTATGAATTGGACGATCTCGTTCCTTCTGGAATCGGGCTGTATGTATTCGGGGTTTGCCTCTATGTGCTTCAACAGCTGTTCCTGGTATTTCGACTGTTTGAAATAATAGGTTTCTTCTTTTAATATGTCGGTCGGACGGCCGCAGTCAGGACAAAGCTTCCTGCCTTCAAGGTCTTCGGTCAATTCTCCCTCGTTCCAGAATGCCTCGCAGGGGACGCAGTAGTTGCCGATATACTCGCCCTTATAGATATCGCCCTGGTTTAAGAGTTTTGTAAAAATGAACTGGACGGTTTTGGTATGCCTTGGTTCCGTTGTGCGGATAAAGTCATTGTAGGATATTTTTAGCGTCGCCCAGGCGGTTTGGAACCGCCCTACTATGTCGTCAACAAATTCCTGCGCTGATTTTCCCACCAATTCGGCCGCTTTCCAGACTTTTTGGCCGTGTTCGTCGGTACCGGTCAAGAAATATACTTCGAATCCCTTTTGCCTTTTATATCGCGCAAGCACATCGGCCGCAATGGTGGTATAGGCGTGGCCGATATGAGGGATATCGTTCACATAATAAAGCGGCGTGGTCAGGTAATATTTATCGGGCATAGGTTAATTATATCATTTCTTAAGTTAAGATTCGAAAATGAAATTTTCTAAAAGAACATCCGATATGCATTTAGCAGCAACGGTTTTGTTAAATTCTCAAACGAAGCCACAGGAGAGGGAATAATGGTTAAATCAGTAAAAATTGGCAACGGTGATCGGGGACTATCAGGGCCTCGCTCTTATACGGGGAACAGAGTCCTGAAAGACATTCTGTCCCATTTGCCAATAGGGGCCGCCTCGATCCGATGCGGCGAGGTGCTTTACGCCAATCCCGCTTTTTGCGCAATCTTCGGCCCGGCCAAGCTCATTACCGAAACTCCTCTTTCCGAAGAAGTTTTAGCCTGTCCCGCAAATTCCTCCACCTCGGGCACTATGCCCTTCCAGAAGGAAGAAAGAACGATTCATCTCAGCTACCTGATCCAGGGCGCCGCCGAAGATTTGAGTTTTTGTTTTGTCAGGGACATAACGCACGAAGTCGATGAATTGGAAGCCCTGAAAAGACAGGTTTCTTATCTGCTCCACGATCTCAAGAACCCGAACCTTTCCCTGGCGCTGCTGGTGGAGCTGGCGCAAAAGGACGCGATCGAACCAGGCAAAATCCAGGATTATCTCTCAAATATTTCGGAGACGATCGACGGCATACTGGAAAGCGCGCCGGAAATCATCGGGCTAAAAACCCACCAAGAAATTAATTTCAGGCCGATCGATCTTCCGCGGCTGCTGGAAAAAATAAAAGACTCATTTGAGCTGCGCTTGAATGAAGCCGAGATCAGGCTGGAGATCGAGGGTAGCTGCGCCCCGATTGCAGGGATAGAGGACGTCCTGGAAGGGGTCTTTACCTGCCTGATCGATAACGCTTTTGACGCCATCAAAATAGCCGGCAGAAAAGAGGGCCGGCTTCAAATTGAGATTGGAGAAAACCCTGAACGCGGCAATGTTTTCGTCTCCGTCAGAGACAACGGCTGCGGTATTCCCGCTGATAAAATTGAGTCTATCGGCAAATATGGATTTACTACCAAAGAAACAGGCAATGGATACGGGTTGGCCAGCGCATATGAAAGAATAAACATGCATGGGGGAAATATCTGCTTGCGGACCAGCGCGGAAGAAACCACCTTTACCGTTACCCTGCCGGTAAAACGATCAAGCCTTACGGAGCGGCCGCCGGACGTTGCGCCGCTCTCTTCTTCCGCAGAAATAAAAAGCCAAAAATCGCCTGAAAAGATTGCCCTTACGGACGAACAGCAGAGATTGATACGGGCAGGAGAAGGCGCCCTTCAGCTTGTCCATGCTTTAAGAGGAACCGGCAACACCTTTTCCCGGGCTCTCTCGCTTCTGGGCGAGCAACCGGACCCGGAAATGTTCGCCCAATTTTTTCCTGTCCTGCAACGAACCAGCCAGCGATTGTTCAACATCATTAATAATTGGCTTAGAATCGGCCGCAGAGGAGAGGTTGAATTCAAAGAAGTCAACCTTTCCCAATTGCTTGAACAAATCAGAAATTTTGAGGATATCGATTCGAAACTTAGAAGATTCGGCGTCGAACTTGAGATTTCGGGCGGCTGTTCGCCGATTGAAGGGGTGGAAAGAGAGTTGGAGGAAGCGTTCGTTTGTCTGATTGACAATGCCATTGACGCGATCATGGAAACTCGCAGGCCGGACGGGAAAGTTTCAGTTGAGTTAAAAAACGAAGAAGCAGAGCCGGGAGAAGTAACGGTTGCCATTCACGACAACGGCGCCGGTATTCCGCCCGAAAAATTGACCTCTATCTTTCTTCGGTTCTTTACCACCAAAAGGGAGGGCTCCGGTTTGGGCTTATCCTTTGCGCAAAAGGCCGTCGAAAAAACTCACGGCGGCAGGCTTGACGTCGTTTCCCAAATCGGCAAAGGAACAACTTTTATCGTTCACCTCAAACAACAGCCGCCCAAAGATCGCTTTATGGGAGAATCTTCAGTTGCCTAAAGGAGGACTTGGATCAAGCGTTTGGAGTGAGATGCAGCGGATAACGATTTTAGGACAAGTTTAGAGGTAAATTATGCTGACGGAGACAAATGATTGCTTATCTCAATGTAATTCAAGTCAACGCCACTCTCGTTGCCTCTTCGCTCATGAAAAGCATCTTTTCCCCAGACTAAATCAATATGGGCTGTTAAATAATCGATCAGACGAAATTGGCGCGGGTTTGGCTGTTCTGAATCAATTAAAGGCTTAAACCACGGTCCCTTAATAATATTTTCTCTATCTAGATCAGCCTCAAAAGCCATTCCAAGGTCGTCATCTCCCTGGGGCGTTAAAAATAGCTTGTGGTCTTCTCGGATTGCGCGCGCAACAATTGCCCCTAAACGGCTTAGTAAATATTTATCAAAGCCCGGCTGCCGATAACTGCTTTTATCCATCAGATAATAATCCAGCTCGGGAGGTAGCAGGCTGCGATTAAAACTGTAGTCAAATCTTGTTTCCTTCCGCAAAAGGCTTTCCAGCAGGCAGACTTTATGACCCAAACCGGTTTCCAGAAAATTCTGATAATGCATCGCTTGACAGCGGAGTCCTCTTCTCTCCAGCACTTCCTGCCAGAGTGGAATGGTAAGATCGACCCAGCAAAAATTGACTGGATCTCCAGTAAGAATATTAAAGCCGTACGGATCCTGCGTCTTCAGTTGTAACCTGCCCATGTCAAGAATCTGCAGCAACCACGGAAGGTCCCCGGCCGCTTGGGCCAACTTTATTATTGTTGTCAGCGCTTGGTTATTAACAAAAAAAGTCGCGGTATCCAATCCCCTGGTAATTGCTTCAATTTCACTGCCGAATTGATATTGATTTAAATTCCCGATTCTTCTTAACTTGGTTTCATAACCAAGCTGGTCGGGGATGTTAATTGGCGGCTGGCCTGTGCTTTTGGCAATTTCCAGCGCGCGCAGGATTCCTTCTTTTTGCTGCCCACTATCGTAGCAGTCACCGCCGGCATCAGGAAGGTCGTAAGGAAAAATCATTTTAAATAAAACCTCATAATATTCCCCGCCTTTTTTGTGGATCAATTTGGCAGGGAATGAATCAAATAAATAAATGGCCACCTGCCAGAAGGGAACGTTTATTTTGCGGGGGGAACGCAAGTCAGTAAAACGCGTTGAAAATCGGCCATCACTATTGAGCGCTCCAAGAGCAGGGAACTTCGCCGCTAAGTTTTCCAATGGGAAAGGCATATAGTCTGCCAGAACA
>JBAZPF010000014.1:0-18820 GCA_041648295.1 Candidatus Margulisiibacteriota bacterium
CTCTAATCTTAGACGACTAATTATTCCCTAATTCCTCGAATCAACTTCGAATTCGGGCCAATTCGTTGTACAAGATTCGGAATTTGGAATTATGGATAGAATTATTAGTGATTTATGCAAGATTTAGCTTTATTATAGCGATTAATATATAGTTAGTTTTTAGGTAAAAGAGCCATAGGAGGGACAGATGGCCAATACAATTATAATAACTTCAAGAAATATCGGGAATACCGCAACAACTGCCAGTGCGAATCCGTCATCAAACAGAGGGCTAGCTGTTCAGGCTATAAATTTGACGCAACTGCATAATTCCGTGGGTATTAACGCCGCCGCAGATGCCAGCTTTGTAACTGTAAATAAAACAATAATTCAGAACGGCTTAAGCACGGTCACGCTGGGAGGACAGGGGTCGACATTCTATATTAAAGATCCATCCGTGAGGATTGAATTCAAATATGATGAAACTATGAGCGGCTGGTTTGTGAGGAACAATTCCAGCAAAAGCGGTTTTGAGATCATGCTGTCAGGAAATGAAGATCAGGTAATAGCGGAAGAAGCAAGCGTTGGGAAATGGGCGCCCATTGATCGCGGAGATATAATTAACTTAGCGGCCCAGCGAATAACTTTTGATCTTTTGCCGGCAAGATCCGGAGGAGAAATGCTCGAACGCGTTTTGGTGAGAGATAAGCGGACGCAGGTCGGATATTCCGTAAGGTCAGGAGATGCCGACCACACCGGAGATGATTATGTGTATGTCGGCGGGCAAGTTTTGGTCGGCGGGAAAAGCTATCAAGTGTATGGGATCTTTGACGGTATCAGCCAGTACGGAAAGGGAAGATATTCCTCCAAGGAAGCCGCCGAATATATTGATGAGTTTATTCATTCGGACCAGGCAAAAAATATTGCCAAACCGGAAGAACTGTTAAATGATGCATTTGTTTACGCGCATAATAAGCTAAAAGTGAAACAATACGACTCCGGAACGACCGCGGTCGTGCTTCTGGTGGATGAGGCAGGGAAAACGGCCTATGTGGCGCATGTGGGCGATAGTCGTCTTTATGCAGTTAAAAAAGATGGAACAGTTGAGTGCCAAACTATTGATCACACCGGCAGAAAGGATGCGGAGAGGAAGACAAGCGGAACTGATCAGGAGCTGATCCGCAATCTGCCAAAGGGAATCTGGGATGCTTTGACCCGGGCGTTGGGACACAGGAGTGAAGAGCCCAAACCCATGCCGGAAATAAAGATGATCAAATTGGAGGGGCTGGCTGGTTTTGTACTTTGCTCTGACGGAGTAGATGAAAAGGCGGTGAACGGCGCCGATTTTAAATCAAAGGATCCTCATGAAATAGCCAAGTCTCTGACAGCCAGGCAGGGAGCGAAATTTGATGACGCATCCGCCATGGTGGTAAAATTAAATCCTCAAAGCCGGTAGCTAAAGCATTTTTTCATTCCTGCCACCCGTACTTGCCGATCAGGGGGACAAAAACACAGCCGATCGAATATTCCTTTTCGATTTGATTCCCTTTTTTGATAACTTTGGTTAGGACTTGGGAAAATCGGTCGCCTACCGGGACCACCAGTCGCCCGCCGTCTTTTAGCTGATCTATAAGAGGTTGGGGGATATCCGGACATCCGGCGGTAACTATTATTCCGTCAAAAGGCGCTTCCGCTTTGCAGCCTTCCGTGCCGTCTCCCACAACCACCTTTACATTAGAGTAGCCAAGTTCCTTTAATTTCTGGCTGGCTTTATCCGCCAAATTTTGTACCCTTTCCATACTTATTACATTAGATGCAAGCTCCGCCAGTATTGCCGCCTGATATCCGGACCCCGTGCCGACCTCCAATACCTTTTCGGCCCCTTTTAGCTCCAAAAGCTCGGTCATTATTGCAACCATATAGGGCTGGGAGATAGTCTGGCCGTCACCGATCGGCATAGCCATGTCATCGTAAGCAGATGATTGAAGGGTGGAGGGGACAAAGAGGTGGCGGGGTACCTTTTCCATCGCGGCAAGGACCCTCTGGTCTTTAACCATTTCTTTGGCGTTTTTCACATTCTTATTCTATCTTAAAAAATACCGCTTGACAAACTTTATGCATTTAGCGTATAATTTCACTTTGTTGTTTGTTTGGGGAACTGCAATTAAGGTCTGCAACCTCGGATTAATCAACTAAGAACCAAAATTCAGTAGCAAAATTATGGTGAGGGGAGATTTTGTGCCCTCGCCGACTTTTTTATTATGAGAGAAATTATAACGCTTGCGTGTACTAAATGTAAAAGAAAAAATTACACGACAGGCAAAAATAAGAAAACAACGACCGGTCGCCTTGAGCGCAGCAAATACTGCAAGTTTTGCCGCGCTCATACATTGCATAAAGAGGAGAAGTAGGCCAGTAGCTCAACTGGTAGAGCACCGGTCTCCAAAACCGGGGGTTGCAGGTTCGATTCCTGTCTGGCCTGCCATCGTCGGTGCGGTAAGAAATGAATAATATACAAAAGAAGATTGTTGATTATGTAAAAGAGACGAGGGCGGAGGTCAAGAAGGTAACTTGGCCCGATCGACGCTATGTTACCGCGGCAACGATAATCATACTGCTTATAGTGATTGTTTTTGCGGTGTTTATCATGATTCTTGACTGGGGATTGGCAAGATTATTCATGATGATTACCAGGACAGTTTAATGACAGAAGAAGAAAATAAAAAAATGGAAGAGAATAAATCGGAAGAGGAGATCCATCCAAAAGAAGAAGAAGTAAAGGCAGAGGAAACAAAATCGGCAATTAGTCCCGAAGGGGAAGAGCCGCAGCCGGCTAAAGCCGAAGAGGTTAAAGTTCCTGATGAAGCTCCTGTTCCGGAAGTAATTGAAGAAGAAATTAAGGAAGAAGAGCCGGCCATAAGTCCCGAAGGGAAAAAGGCCGAAGAGAAAAAAGCGGATAAAAAGTGGTATGTCCTGCAAACTTATTCCGGCCAGGAAGACCAGGTAAAAAGCTCCATAGAGCGGAATATTGAACAGATGGGAATGAAAGAAAAAATCTCCCGGATATTAGTTCCGGAAGAAGAAACGGTGGAGGTCCGGGGGCAGAAGAAGATAGAGAAGAAGAGAAAGATGTTTCCCGGATACGTCTTTATTGAGATGATGCTGGATGACGAATCATGGTACGCCATCCGCCAGGCTCCGGGGGTTGCCCGGTTCATCGGGACCAAAGTTAAGCCGACCCCGGTTTCAGACCGTGAAATGCAGAGGGTTTTGAAGCAGATCGGGATCAAGAAGGAAAAGCTTGAAGTCGCCTTTGAAAAGGGCGAGATCGTAAGGGTTATATCGGGGCCATTCAGGGGATATACCGGAGTGGTCGACGAAATAAACGCGGAAAAGGGAAAATTGAAAGTGTTAATAAGCATCTTCGGCCGGGATACGCCGGTTGAAGTAAATTTTGAACACGCGGAGAAAATAGTTTAATGGCAGCGCCAAAAAGTAAGAAAGAAATATTGACGAAGGTTAAATTGCAGATCCCCGCCGGAAAAGCGAACCCGGCGCCGCCGATCGGCCCGGCCCTGGGCCAGCACGGCGTTAACATCATGGAGTTCTGCAAGGCCTATAACGCCCAGACCGCGGACAAGGGCGATACCGTTATACCGGTCGAAATAAGCATTTACAAAGACCGTTCCTTTACATTTATATTAAAGACCCCGCCGGCGGCCACATTAATTAAAAAAATGGCCGGACTGGAAAAAGGATCGGGAGTTCCCAATAAAAATAAGGTCGGAAAATTGACGATGGCGCAGGTAAAAGAGATCGCCAAGATAAAGATGGCAGATCTAAATGCCAACGATATAGACGGCGCCGGCAAAATAATCGCGGGCACCGCGCGCTCGATGGGAGTTACAGTTGAGTAAAAAGTACGAAGAGAAAGCAAAACTGCTTGACCGCAGCAAGCTTTATTCGCCTGAAGACGCGATAAAAATGGTAAAGCAAACCGGCTGGGCCAAGTTCAACGAATCGGTTGACCTTGCCGTCAAGCTTGGGATTGACCTTAAAAAAGGAAGCACCTCGATCAGAGGCGTTGTTCCTCTGCCTCACGGCAGCGGGAAGGCGGTCAAAGTTGCCGTCATCACCAAAGCCGACAAAGTAAAAGAAGCTGAAGCCGCCGGAGCCGCAATTGCCGGAGCCGAAGACCTGGTAGAAAAAATATCGAAGGGATTCCTCGATTTTGACGTCCTTCTGGCTACGCCGGACATGATGGGCCAGGTCGGGAAACTGGGAAAAACTCTCGGGGCAAAAGGCCTGATGCCTAACCCGAAATCCGGGACGGTCACGGCCGATGTGAAGAACGCGATAAAAGAATTCAAGGCCGGAAAGATCGAGTTTAGAATGGACAAGGGCGGAGTGGTGCATATGCTGATGGGAAAAGCGAATTTCACGCCCGAACAGCTCAAGGACAATCTCACCGCTTCCATTAGTGCCATTCTAAAAGCAAAACCCTCCGGGACCAAAGGCATATATCTAAAATCAATGACCGTTTCCACAACCATGGGGCCGGGGATCCATGTTGATCCAAGGAGCTTTATACAAGAATGAGCGACGCCATAAAAACAAAAAAAGCGGTGACGATCAAGAAGATCAAAGAAAAGATCGATACTGCCAAGGTCTGGATATTGACGGATTACCGCGGAATGACGGTTAAAGAAATCTCTGAATTGAGAAAAAAGCTTAGGGGTTGCGACGCGGAATACAAAGTGGTCAAGAATACATTTACCGTAAGAGCGCTGCCCGAAGCGCAGGCATCATTAAAATCGATCCTTCAGGGGCCGATGGCGGTTGTCTTTGGTTATAACGACGTGGTGGAACCGACAAAGATCCTTGCCGCTTTTATTAAGGAAGCGGAAAAACCGAAGATCCTTGGCGGAGTGGTTGAAGGCCAGTTTTTTGAAGAAAAGGGCATCTCCGCGCTGGCAAAATTAAAGAGCAAGGAAGCGCTTCGGGCCGAGCTGGTTTGGAAATTAAAGTCCCCGCTTTCCGGGCTGGTCAATGTGCTCCAGGGGAATATCAGGAAATTAGTTTACGCGCTTGATGCGGTAAAGAATAAAAAATCGCAAGGAGGTGAATGAAATGGCAAAGGTTGAAGAGGTGATAACGATAGTCGAAGGTTTGACGGTGATCGAACTTTCAGACTTGGTAAAGAAATTGGAAGAAAAATTCGGGGTCAGCGCAGCGATGCCGATGATGGCAATGGCCGGCGGAGCAGCGGGCGCAGGCGCGGGAGAAGCAGCGGAAGTCAAAGATGAATTCGATGTGATCCTGACGAGTACGGGCGACAAAAAGATACAGGTGCTGAAGGTTGTCCGGGAACTTACAGGGCTGGGGCTTAAGGAAGCCAAGGATTTGGTTGATACCGCTCCAAAGCCGGTAAAAACCGGCGTAAAGAAAGCTGAAGCGGAAGAAATGAAGAAAAAGATAGAAGCCGAAGGGGCAAAGGTAGAAATAAAATAATGAGAGAACTCCTTTTACAGTCATTGAAAAAACGGAAAGTCATGGAGCCGCCGGATCTGTTGGAGCTTCAAAAGGACTCATTTGCTTATTTTTTAAATGAGGGCCTGCCGGAAGAACTTAAGGCAATTTCCCCGATAAAAAGCTATAGCGGGAAACTGGAACTTTATTTTACCGGCAAGTTGACCCTGGCGAAGCCCAAATATGAAGAACCGGACTGCCTGACGCTTGAACTGACCTACTCAAACCCTCTTAAAGTAGAGGTAAAGCTGGTCAACAAGGAAACCAGGGAAGTAAAGACTTCCGACGTTTTTATCGGCGACCTGCCGATGATGACCGATCGAGGGACTTTCATTATTAACGGCGCGGAAAGGGTGATCGTGTCCCAGCTCACTCGTTCTCCAGGCGTTTATTTTAAGGAGAGCAAAAGAATAGAGAAGGCGGGCCGGGTGCTTTATTATGCGGTAGTCATTCCCGACCGGGGATCATGGCTTGAAATAGAGACCGATGCCCACTTGGCGGTATTTGCGCGCATAAACAAGACCAGGAAGATCGGGATTACCACGCTCCTTTCGGCGATCGGCGCGACCGAAAAAGAAATACTTGAAGCATTGTCCGAAGGCGAATTCAGAAAGAGAACGTTGAAAGAAAGCCCGATCCTTCCGAAAGAAGAAGCGTTGATAGAGATCTACAAAAAGATGCGTCCGGGCGATCCGGTTACCTTTGAAGGCGCGCAGGACTATCTGAACAACCTTTTCTTTAATTCAAAGCGCTATGATCTGGGCAAAGTCGGACGCTACAAGATGAACCGCAAGCTCTCGATAAAGTTAGAAGAAGATAAAACGGTTTTAACCAAACAGGATATACTGGCGATAGTCAAATATCTTATCGGGCTGCACGGCGGCGAAGGATTGACGGATGATATAGACCATCTGGGCAACAGAAGGATACGCGCCGTCGGAGAACTTTTGCAAAGGCAATTCAGGCTGGGATTCACCAGGATCGAAAGATTGATCAAAGAACAGATGCTGATAAAACCGCCAAGCCAGATGACGCCCCAATCGATCATTAACATCAGGCCTTTGTCCGCGGTGATAAAGGAATTTTTTGGTTCCTCACAGCTTTCACAGTTCATGGACCAAACCAATCCTCTGGCGGAACTTACGCACAAACGCCGGCTTTCGGCGCTTGGTCCCGGCGGTTTGACCAGAGAACGCGCCGGTTTTGAAGTCCGCGATATCCATCCCAGCCATTACGGAAGGATCTGCCCGATCGAGACGCCGGAAGGGCCCAACGCGGGCATCATCGCTTCGCTGGCGACTTACGCGAAAGTTAACAAATTCGGTTTTATTGAAACTCCATACCTCAAGGTTTCAGACAGTGTGGTTTCCCATAAAGTCGAATATATGACCGCAGATGCCGAGGATCTTTTCAAGATCGGCCCCTGCGATGTCCGTCTTGATAAATCAAGAAAAATAATGGACAAAAAAGTCCCGGTAAGATACAAGAGAGAGTTTGTGTTCGCGCCGTCAAGCCAGGTAGATTATGTCGGGGTTGCTCCCGAGCAAATAGTCGGTATTTCAACCGCGATGATCCCGTTCCTTGAGCACGATGACGCCAACCGCGCGCTGATGGGCGCAAACATGCAGAGGCAGTCGGTGCCTCTGGTAAGGCCCACCGCTCCGTACGTCGGAACGGGAATGGAGAAAAAGATCGCCTATGATTCCCGTTCGCTCATTTTGTCAAAAAGCGCCGGAAAAATAACGAGAGTGACATCGGAAGAAATAACGCTGACGACCACCACCGGCAAAAAAGAAGTTTATAAAATGGTCAAGTTCAGCCGAAGCAACCAGAACACGCTGATACATTTCAGGCCTAACGTCAAAACCGGCGACAAGATATCTAAAGGAGACCTTCTGGCTGATGGTTCCGCCACTGCCGGAGGCGAATTGGCGCTGGGTAAAAATATCCTGGTCGCGTTTATGCCCTGGGAAGGATACAACTATGAAGACGCTATCCTTTTATCCGAACGTCTGGTGAAAAATGATTCTTTTACTTCTCTGCATGTTGAGAGATACGAGGTTGAGGTCCGTTCGACCAAACTGGGAATGGAAGAAATAACCCGCGAAATACCCAATCTGGGAGAAGAAGCGCTGAAAGACCTTGACGAACGGGGAATCATAAGGGTTGGGACAGAAGTTGAGCCGGGAGATATTTTAGTTGGAAAAGTCACTCCCAAGGGAGAGACCGAGCTTCCCGCGGAAGAAAAACTGCTGCGCGCGATCTTCGGAGACAAAGCCCGCGACATGCGCGACACTTCATTAAGAGTTCCTCCGGGTGAAGGGGGAAAGATCATAGGGATAAGAGAGCTTTCCCGCGAAAAGGGAGACGAACTTTCGCCCGGCGTACATGAACTGGTAAGGGTTTACATCGCGCAGATGAGAAAAGTTTCGATCGGCGACAAGCTTGCCGGCCGCCACGGGAACAAAGGCGTGGTCGCAAAGATCATGCCGGAAGAAGACATGCCGTATCTTCCCGACGGGACGCCGGTTGACATGGTGTTAAACCCTCTGGGCGTGCCATCCCGTATGAACATCGGGCAGATACTGGAATTGTTATTGGGGTTGGGAGCGCATTATCTTCATAAAGAATTCGAAGTCCCTCCGTTTGATGAAATGGCGGAAGAAGAAGCGAGCCTTAAAATGATCCATCAGACATTGGGTAAAATAGGGCTTCCCTGGCTCGACATCAACGGCAAGGTCAAGTTGCGCGACGGGCGTACCGGCGAGGCGTTTGAAAGAGACGTAGTCGTCGGCTTCATGTATATAATGAAACTTATTCACCAGGTTGACGATAAGATGCACGCAAGGTCCACCGGCCCGTATTCTTTGATCACCCAGCAGCCGCTGGGAGGAAAAGCGCAATTCGGCGGCCAGAGATTCGGGGAAATGGAAGTGTGGGCGCTTGAAGCTTACGGCGCCGCGTATACGCTTCAGGAACTTTTAACCTTGAAATCCGACGATGTGATTGGAAGGTCAAAAGTCTATGAATCGATCATCAAAGGCCATCCGACCGGCAAGCCCGGGACTCCCGAATCATTTAAAGTTTTGATAAAAGAACTGCGCAGTCTTGGCCTGGATTTTAGAACCATAGGCAAAGACGGCAAGGAGATAAACATTGATTAAGTTTGGAGCGGAAAAAGAATCAATTGATTTTGATTATGTAAAGATCGGACTGGCTTCTCCGGAACGTATCCTGACCTGGTCCCGCGGAGAAGTGGAGAAACCGGAAACTATCAATTACCGCACCTTCAAACCGGAAAGACGGGGCCTTTTTGACGAAAGGATCTTTGGCCCGGTAAAGGATTGGGAATGCCAGTGCGGAAAGTACAAGAGGGTCCGTTATCGGGGCATAATTTGCGAAAGATGCGGAGTTGAAGTCACGACCTCACGCGTACGCCGGGAGAGAATGGGCCACATCAAGCTTGCCGTTCCCGTTGCCCACATCTGGTTTTTAAGATCGGTCCCGGGATACATGAGCTTGCTGCTCGACATTCCGGCGCGCGCTCTCGAAGAAGTAGTTTATTATGATTCATATCTTGTGACCGAGGTAAACGCCGGCCCAAAAATGAAATTAAAAATCGGCCAGGTTTTAAAGGAAGTTGATTTTGCCGAGGCGAAAGAAAAATATGACAACGCCTTTAAAGCGGAGACCGGATCGCGCGGAATAAAGGAACTGCTTTCAAAGATAGATATTCATGAAATGGTTTCAAAACTAAGAAGGGAACTCAAAGCGGCCGAAGGGGCGAAAAGATTAAAGATAATCAAGCGGCTGCGCGTTTTTGAAGCCTTCCTGTCTTCGGGCAACCGGCCCGAATGGATGATAGTTGACGTTCTTCCCGTTCTCCCTCCCGACCTGCGGCCGATGGTCCAGCTTGAAGGCGGAAGGTTCGCGACTTCCGATCTTAACGACCTTTACCGCAGAGTGCTTAACCGCAACAACCGCTTAAAAAAAATGATAAACATGGGCGCTCCGGACATGATCGTCCGCAACGAAAAGAGAATGCTTCAGGAAGCGGTCGACGTATTGATCGATAACGGCCGCAGGAAGAGAGCGGTGGTCGGATCGACCGGGCGTCCGTTAAGGTCTCTGACAGACATAATAGAAGGAAAACAGGGAAGGTTCCGCCAGAATTTGCTCGGCAAACGCGCGGATTATTCCGGCCGTTCGGTTATCGTGGTCGGCCCCCATCTGAAATTGCATCAGTGCGGGCTGCCGAAAGAAATGGCGCTTGAACTTTTTAAACCGTTTGTCATCCGCAAGCTGACAGAAAGAGGTTTTGCCCAGAATGTAAAGTCGGCAAAAAGGATGATCGAACGAGCGGAGATCGTAGTCTGGGACATACTGGAAGAAGTCATCAAAGGACACCCGGTCATGTTGAACCGCGCCCCGACCCTTCACAGGCTCGGAGTCCAGGCTTTTGAGCCGATATTGGTAGAAGGAAAAGCGATCCAGATACATCCTTTGGTCTGCACCGCTTTTAACGCCGATTTTGACGGCGACCAGATGGCCGTGCACGTGCCGCTTTTACCCGAAGCGCAAGTTGAAGCCAGATTATTAATGCTTTCATCAAACAATGTGCTCTCTCCGGCATCGGGTCGGCCGATCATTACGCCGACGCAGGATATGATCCTGGGGATCTATTACCTGACCGTTCTTAATGAAAAACAGACGCTTGGGGTAGGGCTTGTATTTTCCAATGATTGGGAAGCGATGGTTGCGCATGACCTGGACCAGATCAACCTGCACGCGAAGATCAAAGTAAGGCGCGAAGGCGGGATCATTGAAACGACCGTCGGCAGAATAAAATTTAATTACACCATCAACCGCGTGATCAAGAAAAAAGTCGCCGACGCGGAAATCTATCCCTATATCAACAAAATGGTGGATAAAAAAGGCGTCGAAACCATTATCTGGGATTGCTATAAGAAATATGGTTCAGCGGTAACCTCGGAAGTTGCTGATGAATTAAAGAGATTGGGCTTTAAATACGCGACCATTGCCGGCGTTTCAATATCTATCGACGACTTGAAAGTCCCCGAATCAAAGAAAGCCATAATCGCAAAAGCGGAAGAAGAAGTGGCGGAGCTGGAAAGACTGCAAAAAGAAGAGATGCTTTCGGCAAAAGAACTGTTTATCCGTTCGCTTGATATCTGGAGCGTTGTGACCGAAGACGTTACCAATGCCATGCTTGAAAATTTTGACAAACTGAATTCCGTATATATGATGGCGTTTTCCGGAGCGAGAGGAAATGTCCAACAGGTCAGACAGCTGGCGGGTATCCGCGGCTTAATGGCCGACCCGTCAGGGAACATCATTCCGATCCCGATCAAAGCGAATTTTAAAGAAGGATTGAACGTAACCGAATATTTTATATCATCTTACGGCGCGCGTAAGGGATTGGTTGACACCGCGTTAAGAACCGCGGATTCCGGATACCTGACCAGGCGATTAGTCGATGTTTCCCAGGACTTTATGGTCACGGAAGAAGACTGCGGCACCGACCACGGGATCATTCTTTCCGCGGTCAGGGAAGGGTTTGAAGAAATGATCCCGCTCTCGACCCGCGTAATCGACCGCATCCCGGTAAAAAATGTGGCCGATCCGATCACCGGCAAAGTGATCGCCAAAGCGGGCGAAGAAATTACCGCGGAAGTCGCGGAAAAGATAAGAGAAGCGGGAATCGAAAAAGTTGAATTAAGATCTCCGCTTTCCTGCCAGGTAAAAAGAGGCGTTTGCCGGATCTGCTACGGAAAAGATCTTTCAACCGGATCTCTGGTAAATATCGGCGAAGCGATCGGTATCCTGGCGGCGCAAAGTATCGGCGAGCCCGGCACCCAGCTGACCATGAGAACTTTCCATATCGGCGGCGTCGCTCTGCGCAAGGCGGCAAAGGGATTTATAAGAACCAAACATGCCGGCACCGTGCATATCGGGGAAGGTATGGAGCTGAAGGAGATCGATGATGAAAACGGCAACCGCGTAAAAATAGTGACGCGCAGCGGCAATATGACTTTAAAGATCAAGGATAAAAAAGAAGAATATCTCCTGCCGGTGGGAGCGATGCTTAAAGTAAAAGTTGGGCAGGACGTAAAGAACGGCGACCCGCTGGCGGAATATGATGCGACCTATGATTATATTATCTCATCAACACCCGGCAAGGTGAAGATGATCGATATAGAAACCTTCCACAGGAGAAAACGCGTCGGGACAAAAACAGTCACGGAGGTCGTAGCCAAGAAAGACGGAGAGTTGTTCGTTTACAATCCTAAAGTAAAAAAAGAATATGAAGTCTCCGACAAAGTTTTTGTAAAAGTCGGCAATAAGGTGATGGAGGGCGACGAGATCGCAAAAGGAGTAATATGCAAAGCCAGCGGAGTGGTCATCGAAGCAAAGAAAAACCATATCGCTTTGGCTCCCGGTGAAAGTTACCTGATCATTGCCGGTTCGCGCTTGATGGTTGAAGATGAAGCCGAGGTAGATTCTTATGATGTTCTGGCAAAAGTGGAAAGCATAAGACTCGATCCCAGCAAAACCCGCGATATCATCCAGGGGTTGCCGAAGGTGGAAGAACTGTTCGAGGCCCGGCGGCCTAAAGATCCGGCGCTTCTTTCCGAAATAGACGGAGCGGTCTCAATTTCAGAAAGAGAAGGGGCAAGGCTTTTAACCGTCACCGGGAAAAATGAGGAAAAGAAAGAATATCTGGTAAGCTACGGCGTGCGCTTGAGGGTTGCCCAGGGCGACCGGGTGCACAAAGGAGCGTCATTAACGGAAGGGACCGTTAATCCGCATGATGTTCTTCGCATTCAAGGCATACCGGCGGTGCAGAGGCATTTAGTGGACGAGATCCAAAAGATCTATCGTTCACAGGGCGTAACCATCAACGACAAGCATATTGAGGCCATCGTGCGCCAGATGACCAGAAGGGTAAGGATCGTGCAGCCGGGAGACACCATACTTTTGCCCGGCGAATTGATCGATGTTTTAACGCTTGAAAAAATCAATAAAGGAATAAAAGTCCCGGCCGAAGGAGAAGAAGTGCTTCTGGGCATCACCAAAGCTTCCCTGACCACGGAGAGCTTTATTTCGGCGGCTTCTTTCCAGGAAACGGCCAGGGTCTTGACCGATGCCGCGATCAGAGGAAAGACCGATGAAATGTACGGTCTTAAGGAAAATGTGATCATCGGAAGATTGATCCCTGCGGGCACCGGATTCAAGGATTACCGGAGCATTGAACTGGTTCCGCAGACAAAGGAGAAAGAATAAAAAATGCCGACCATCAACCAGTTGATAAGGATGGGCAGAAAAAGCAAAAAGTGGAAAAGCAAGTCGCCGGCTTTGAACGGAAACCCTTTAAGAAGAGGGGTTTGCACCAGGGTCTATACGACCACGCCCAAAAAGCCGAATTCGGCTTTGCGTAAAGTTGCCAAGGTCAGATTGACCGGAGGATTTGAAGTAATCGCTTACATACCGGGAGTCGGACATAACCTGCAGGAACACTCTGTGGTGCTGGTCAGGGGCGGCCGCGTGAAGGACCTTCCCGGCGTAAAATATCATATCGTTCGCGGAGCGCTTGATACGACCGGCGTTGAGAACCGGCGCCAGTCAAGAAGCAGATACGGGGCCAAGCGGCCAAAAGAAGCCGCGGCTAAAAAAGGCTAAAAGGAGAGAATAATGCCCAGATACGGAAGCGTACCAAAAAGAAAATTAGTGCCGGAAGCCGTTACCGGCAGCACGGTGGTTACAAAATTCATCAGCAAGCTGATAATAGACGGAAAAAAGAGCAAAGCTGAAAGAATAGTACATGACGCTTTTGGGGAAATAAAGAAAAAACTCGGCAAAGAACCGTTAGTTGTTTTTGAAACGGCGATAAACAATGTCATGCCGCTGATGGAAGTAAAGTCCCGGCGCGTTGGCGGCGCGACCTATCAGGTCCCGATCGAAGTGCCCAAGGATCGCAGCCAATCGATAGCGCTCAAATGGATACGGGACGCCGCCCGCGAGAGAGCGGGAAAGAGCATGGTTGAAAATTTATCGAACGAATTGATAGATGCTTTCAATAATACCGGCGGGGCAAAAAAGAAACAGGAGGATATGCACAAAACAGCCGAAGCAAATAAGGCGTTTGCGCACTTCAGATGGTAAGAACACACGAAATAGAAAATTATCGTAATATCGGGTTTGCGGCTCATATTGACGCCGGGAAGACAACCACTACCGAAAGAGTGCTTTTTTATTCCGGGAAGGTGCACAAGCTCGGTTCGGTAGATGAAGGAACGGCGACCATGGACTGGATGGTGCAGGAGCGCGAACGGGGAATAACCATTACTTCCGCCGCGACCACGACCACCTGGAAGAATTGCCGCATAAATATTATCGATACGCCCGGCCACGTCGACTTTACAGTTGAAGTGGAGCGCTCAATGAGAGTGCTCGACGGCGTATGTATAATTTTCTGCGCGGTCGGAGGATGCCAGCCGCAATCAGAAACCGTTTGGCGCCAGGCGACCCGTTATAAAGTCCCGCGCATGGCGTTTATAAATAAAATGGACAGAGTTGGCGCGGACTTCTTCAGAGTGGTTGCGCAGATAAAGGACAGGCTGCTGGCCGAACCGATTTGCCTGCAGATCCCGATCGGCGCGGAAGATAATTTTAAAGGAATAATCGACCTGGTTAAAATGAAGGCGACGATCTATAAAGACGAGCTTGGCCAGGATTTGGAAGAGGTTGAGATTCCGCCGGAGCTTTTGGAGCTGGCAAAAACTTACCGGGAAAAGTTAATTGAAAGGGCGGCGGAAGCGGATGACGCGCTTCTTGAAAAATACATGGAAAAGCATACGCTAACGGAAAAAGAAATTATAGCCGGGATAAGGAAGGCATGCATTGAGGCGAAGCTGGTGCCGGTGGCCTGCGGAACCGCGTTCAAGAATAAGGGCGTCCAGCCTTTGCTTGACGCGATCATAGATTATCTTCCCTCGCCCGTCGATAAGCCGCCGGTCAAAGGGCTTAACCCGAATAGCGGCGAAGAGGAAGAAAGACAGGCAAAAGATGACGAGCCGTTATCGGCCCTGGCATTCAAGATCATGTCCGACCCGTTTGTCGGAAGATTGACTTATTTTAGGGTCTATTCCGGGACCATGAAGACCGGCTCGTATGTTTTAAACGCCAGCAAGGGCAATAGAGAAAGAATCGGCCGCGTTCTGCAGATGCATGCGAACAAAAGGGAAGAAGTTGAGAAGGTTTACGCGGGCGATATTGCCGCCGCCGTGGGCTTAAAAGATACAACGACCGGAAATACTTTATGCGATGAGGATAAACCGATAATTTTGGAATCCATTCAATTTCCCGAACCGGTCATATTTGTGGCGATCGAACCCAAGACCAAGGCGGACCAGGAAAAATTGGGAATCGCCCTGCAGAGATTGGCCGAAGAGGATCCGACCTTCAGGATCAAGGGCGATCCGGAAACCGGGCAGACGATCATTTCCGGAATGGGAGAGCTTCATCTTGAAATCATCGTCGACCGACTTTTGCGCGAATTTAAAGTTGAAGCTAATGTTGGCAAGCCGCAAGTAGCGTATAAAGAAACCATTCGCGGATCAGCCGAAGTGGAAGGAAAATTCATCCGCCAGACCGGAGGCCGCGGCCAATACGGGCATGTGTGGATAAAGATAGAGCCGCTTGAAATGAATAAAGGTTTTGAGTTTGTAAATGAAATCGTGGGCGGTTCGATACCGAGAGAATATATACCGGCGGTTGAGAGCGGCATTAAAGAAGCGACCTCAACCGGTGTGCTGGCCGGTTATCCGGTAATAGACGTTAAAATAACGCTGACCGACGGATCTTATCATGATGTTGATTCTTCAGAAATAGCGTTTAAAATCGCCGGTTCGATGGCGTTTAAAAAGGGAATGACGGCTTCTAAGCCGGTATTGCTTGAGCCGGTAATGGCAGTCGAGGTCGTGATCCCGGAACAATATATGGGCGACGTGATCGGAGACTTGAGCAGCCGCCGCGGAAGAATAGAGAGCATGGAAATGCACGCGGGCGTGCAGCAGATAAAGGCCAAAGTTCCGCTTTCCGAAATGTTCGGATACGCGACCGACCTGCGCAGTAAAACACAGGGTCGGGGCACTTATACAATGGAATTTTCCAATTATGAGGAAGTTCCAAAAAATGTCTCGGAAGCGATAATAGCAAAAGCTTCCGGAAAAGGATAGAAAATGGCAAGATCAAAGATCAGGATAGGGTTGAAAAGTTACGACCACCGGCTGCTTGACCAGTCGGCGCAAAAGATAGTCGATACCGCAAAGAGAGTAGGCGCGGCGATTTCCGGCCCGGTGCCGCTGCCGACCAGGATCGAAAAGGTATGCGTCCTGCGGTCGCCGCACGTCGATAAAAAATCCAGGGAACATTTTGAAATGCGGACCCATAAAAGACTGATAGATATACTGGACCCGCCAAAAGAAACGGTCGACGCGCTGATGCAGTTGGACCTGCCGGCGGGCGTAGATATAGAAATAAAGGTAAAGTAAATCATGTTATTGGGCAATAAAATAGGAATGACTCAAATATATAATGAAAAAGGCGAACTGATCCCGGTTACGGTCATCGAGGCCGGACCGTGTTTTGTAACACAGGTAAAAGAAGCATCCATTCAGCTGGGTTTTGGAGCGCAAAAGAAAATAAATAAGCCCAAAGCGGGACATCTGAAGGAACTTAAGCTTAAGCATTTGAAAGAGTTCAAAGTCAAAAACCCGGCGGATTATAAGGTCGGACAGGAGATCAAGGTAGATATTTTTAAACCCGGGGACGAGATCGCGGTTTCCGGAACCAGCATCGGCAAAGGAACAATGGGTACGGTCAGGCGGTATCATTTTCACCGCGGCCCGATGTCCCATGGTTCAAAATCGCACCGGCTCCCGGGATCGATCGGCGCCGGGACCACGCCCGGACGCGTTGAAAAGGGGACCAGAATGTCCGGCAGAATGGGAAATGTGCGCGTAACCCAAAAAGGCAGAAAAGTGATCAAGATCGATCTGGAAAAAAATCTGCTCCTGGTATCCGGTTCGGTGCCGGGGCCGGGATCGAATCTGGTGGAGATATATAAATCATGAAACTGGCAATATATTCACAGGACGGAAAGAATTTAGGCGAAGAGAATTTTTCTGACGAAATATTTTCGAATAAGAAAAATAATACCCTGGTCTATCTGGCGATCAAGAAATATTTGAGCGCCCAGAGACAGGGGACGCATTCAGCTTTGACCAGGGCCGAAGTTTCCGGCGGCGGCAAAAAACCCTGGAAGCAAAAAGGCACCGGCCGGGCGCGTGCCGGCACCATCCGTTCCCCTCTCTGGAGGCACGGCGGAGTGACTTTCGGGCCAAAACCGAGGGACTATACGATTGATCTTCCCAAGGCCGCGATGAAAAAGGCTATGAAGGTAATTCTTTCCGACCGCGCAAAAGAAGGGAAAATTATCATCATAGATTCAATAAAGATCGAAAAGCCGAAGACGAAAGAAATGGAGACCATATTAAAGAATTTAAAGCTTGACGGAAAAAAGACATTGCTGGTGCTTGCTCCGTACGATAAAAAGGTCGCCCTTTCGGCAAGGAACATCAAAACCCTTAATTTGAAGGAAAGCGCGAACGTTTATGATGTTTTAAACGCGGAAAATATCGTGCTTACAAAAGCGGCGGCAAAGAAATTTGAGGAGGTTTTATAGTGGATCCCGCACAGATAATAATAGAGCCGATCATAACGGAAAAGGCGATGGCCGGTAAGGCCGCCAGCCGTTATTTGTTCAAAGTCCACCGCAGTTCGACAAAGATCGACATAAAACACGCAGTGGAAAAGTTGTTTAAAGTTGCCGTGGCCGATGTGAACACGGTTCAGGTAAAAGGCAAAACCAGGATGACCGGATGGAAGGTCGGGAAAACGACATCCTATAAAAAAGCATACGTAACCCTTAAAAAAGGGCAAAAAATTGAGGAGCTAGAAGTCTAATGCCAGTAAAACAGAAAAACCCAAGGTCCCCGGGCACGCGGTTCCAGGTTTGCGATACTTTTGAAGATATCACAAAATTTAGTCCGGAAAAATCGCTTATCGTTTCGCTTAAAAAGAACGGCGGCCGCGGTTTTAAAGGAAGGATCAGCATGCGCCATATCGGAGGCGGCAGCAGGCAAATGTACCGGCTGATCGACTTCAAGAGGAATAAAGATAACGTCAAGGCGAAAGTACTGGGCATTGAATACGATCCAAACCGCAATGTGAGGATCGCGCTGGTGCAATATGATGATTCCGAAAAAAGATACATCCTGGCGCCGTTAAACCTTAACGTCGGCGACGTCATTGAATCTGGCCCGGAAGTTGAAATTGAAAAGGGCAATTGCCTTCCGATGCGCAACATACCGGTTGGAACGGTCATTCATAATGTCGAACTGCAAAAGGGAAGGGGCGGCCAGATGGGCAGGGCGGCCGGGGCGGCGATCTCGATACTGGGAAAAGAAGGCGAATACGCGATCTTAAAAATGCCTTCAGGCGAACAGAGATTGGTTCATCTTGACTGCCGCGCGACCATCGGTCAGCTTGGCAATCTGGATGCTAAAAATGTGGTCCTGGGCAAGGCCGGGAGAAAGAGACATCTGGGCAGAAGGCCTGAAGTCCGCGGCGTGGCAATGAACCCATGCGACCATCCGCACGGCGGAGGAGAAGGGAAATCGGGCATCGGCAGGGTCCATCCCGTGTCTAAGTGGGGCCAGCCGTCGCTTGGTTATAAGACGCGCATAGGCAAGAGGCGTTCCGACAGATTTATTCTCACAAGGAGGAAGTAAGTTGGGCAGGTCATTAAAAAAGGGTCCGTTCGTTGATGAACATTTGCTGAAAAAAGTTGAGAAGATGATCGCAAGCGGCGATAAAAAGATCATTAAAACCTGGTCGCGCCGGTCGACCATCATTCCGGAAATGGTCGGGCTTACCTTTGCGGTCCATAACGGATTAAAGCACATTCCGGTCTATGTCACTGAAAATCTGGTCGGGCACAAGCTTGGGGAGTTCGCGATTACCAGGAATTTCCGCGGACACGGCGTGCCGACCGAACAGGCCGCGTCATTAACATGATAAAAGTAAAAGCGCAAGCAAGATATGTAAGATCAGGGCCTTTAAAAATAAGAAGGATAATAAAACTGATCAGAGGGAAAAAAGCGGAATACGTTCTGGCCCAGCTTAAATTTATGCCCAATAAGGGTGCCTGGCTGATCGCAAAAGTATT
>JBAZPF010000015.1:0-17783 GCA_041648295.1 Candidatus Margulisiibacteriota bacterium
AAAGCTGAATGAATGCAACGCTAAATGCGGAGCAGAAGCGGCGGCTGCCGATAAAGAGGATAGGCCCGCAGTTTTAAATAAGTGTATAGCAAAGTTTAAATGAGAAGAAACGAAATTACAATAAGTGATACTGGGAAAGCAAGTTTAGTAAGCATACTATTCCTTGGTATATATCATGAATCTAACCAACTTAGGGGACGCCATGTTCTGCGAACTTTCAAAAATTCCCCAAAATCACCTGAAATTTCTTGAATCATTTGACGATATATATGTAGGAAAGGATATCCCTAGGATTGAGAATATCAAGAATATCAGGGGGGAATTAAAATGGTAAATCAAATAACAAGAGTAAGTGGGTTCGGAAGAGTGATAAAATTCGCGGCTCCCATTGTGATGGCAGCGGCGACAATTTTTGGTTGTTCTGGAAAACGTTATGACGGACGAAAAATATCGAATAAAACCAATTGGGAAAGTGTAGCTCAAGAAATGTGTAATAAAAAAGTTATCGGCGGAGATGCCGGTGTTGCTGACGCCGGTGCGGCGAACAAAAGCACGCCTCAAGGGATAAAGCTGGCCGCAGACATTTTAAAGGAGCTAAATGGCTATAAAGAAGCTTCTGAAATAGAGGGTGAAGTTTTATTTCCTGTAGGCATTGAGCAGATATGCATGATAACTGCTGCCGGCTACACCGGTGCAGCGGTGATGGATCTTGGCGAAATTTCAAATGATAGCGAGCCGGGCAAAACAAAGGAAATTGATCTGAGCGGTAAAAATATCACGATAAAGGCCGATGCCGGTTCGGTTGCCGTTACAGTCAGGTCCGATCCCAAAATAAACGCGGAACTCATTATTGATGGCGGAAAAGTTACAAAAATAAAAGTAACACCCAAGCGCACCGCAAAAGCTGATGAAGTTTATATGTTGTATTTAATGGATGGGGATATTGAAGTCGCTTTCGGAACCGTAAAGATAAAGGGTAAATCAGGAGGCAATGGTTCTGGAGATGCGGGCGCTGTTTCTTCTGATGCAGGCCCGGCAAAATCAAAGGGCGTCTGCGCCAGCAGGGTAGATGACATAAAGCTGAATGAATGCAACGCTAAATGCGGAGCAGAAGCGGCGGCTGCCGATAAAGAGGATAGGCCCGCAGTTTTAAATAAGTGTATAGCAAAATTTAAATAAGGAGTAATGACATGACAATAAGTGCAGCCGGTAAATCAGGTTTAATAAGTATACTATATCTTAGGGAATATCTTGATTATGATGCTTACTTAAAGAACGATTATAAAGATGAAAGCAAACCCAGCCCGTTAAGTGACGCTGGCGTCAAACAGGTAAAAAAAGAGAAATGGGATAAGGCGCTTGATGAATATCTGGCTTCCGTTCCCGATGCAGATAAGCAAAAATTTATCGAACTTTTTGGCTTGAAAGATGAGGATGGAACGACTGCGCTAACCCCGGCAAAGCTGCGCGCGAGACATATTTCAAATCAGATTTTGACTGATAAAGCGGGCAATAAAGACCTTGTTGGAGCGTTAAGCAAAGTTAAAGGTTCCAGCATTGTCGATTCTGGTAAAACCACATTGATATCGATAATGTTCATCAGAGAATATCTGGATTTTGACGCTTATTTAAAGGGTGAAGCATCAAAAACCACTCCGCTCGATGGCGAAAAAGTGGCGCAAGTTAAAAGAGAAAAATGGGACAAAGCGCTTGAGGATTACCTGGCGCAAGTGTCAGAAGTGGATAAACAGGAGTTTATCACTCTTTTTGAATTGAAAGATGAGGATGGAACGACCGCGTTAACTCCAGCAAAGCTGCGCGCGAGGCATATTTCCAAACAGATTTTGAACCAAAAAGAGGGGTCAGACGATCTGATCGTGGCAATTTGTAAAATTGACAGTGGATACGGCGGCGCAGGGTTTTGCCCGGTTATAACGCCTCCACCTCCGCCTCCAGTGGATTGCGCGGCCACTCCCAATGATCCCTCATGTCCACCAAAGCCTAATGATCCGTATTACGCTCTATCCGATCCCACCAGGAACATGCTTAGCGAAGCGCGTGACGCTGGCGCTAATTGGCGCACCAATGATCCCAGCAACTGGAGAGACGACGGGCGCATGCTGCGCTACCAGTATCCCGCCATTCCTTGGTTTACTACCAGGGTGTTTGGTGGAGTAAGCTTTAACGGGAGCGGAGACCTTGATACCAGAAAGATCGGCGGCGGCGTGGTTGCTGATGCCGGCGGAGTTACCAATTGGGGATTTGGCGTTTATCCCACCTGGGACAGATTTAATACTTCCAATCACGGATATCGTTTAAAAATAACGCCTTATATCAGCCATACCAGAACTTCTACCGGCTCTACCGGGGAAAAACAGATCGGTGATGCGCATGCTTATAAGACCCAGTATGGAGTAAACGCCTCATTGACCAACCAGGATAACGACTGGCTGCCCAATGTTAATGTGAGGGCCGGAGGTTTGAACTACAGGGCCGGGCATCCCAACATTCCGCAGCCAAATGAGGATAGTCTTCATTTAAGAGGAAATGCCGTATTTTTCCCAAACAATTCTTATTCTTTAGAAATAGGCGGCCATCATAATGCCGGCAGTTTATTTTGGGGCGCCAGCGATAGTCTTGGCTATTCTAGAACTTCTGGAACACTTGGTGCTAGAAAACGTATAGGCGACTGGGGCACGGCCGGTCTTGGCTACCGCTATGTCGCAACCAGGGACCAGATCAGATTTGACTTTAACTCGCCGGAAAATGCTTATCAAAGTACCGGTGGGCACGGGATTTATGGAAATATCATCGGAGATTTTGGCGGGGCCGGATCTTTGGGATTAGCCGGACACTTGAATATTATGCCGAACTACCATAACCAGGCTGGAGTATCGGGCGTCTATAGAATTCCCACCGGCAACGGGGCTGGAGTTTTTGGGGATTCCTTTATTTATGCCGGGTTTGATTATCAAAGAGACAGCGCCCATTTATTCCCCGGATACACCGATACTTTGAGGTTGAGGGGCGGGGTTGACGGCATTGGAATTGGCTTTAACAGCAAAAATATCCTGCCGACAGATTTTGGAGTGGGCATTGATTATGGAATGCAAACCATAAATTATGATCGGAATATCCCGTCCGAAAGCGGCAAAGTGGGGATGATAAACTTCTCCCTTACGCTTGACCGGCCGCCGCGCAATGTTAGCAATGTAGGAATGGGCAGCAGGGTAGCAATCGAAGATCATGGCAATGCCAGCGCCTGGAGCACGACCGATTCCGCCACTCATTCTGAAATGCCGGTTGATCTGATGCTGGGATCCGGCGCCTATATTATCCGCAATGACCGCGCAAAGCGGCTCGCGATCCAGTTTAAAGCGGGATTGTTGAACGCGAACTATACCTATAATGAAGATCCAGCGACCTATGACGGCGATCTTTCAGCTGGTCATTTGCCTGTAGACCTTACGGCCGCGGCAAAGCAGGTTGACGGCGAAGGTAAGGATTCTACCATTGCTCCATATGGCTACGCAGTGCAAGACGGAACTACCATAGCGGAAGGCAATGTGGTGCCAATAGGATTTCTTGTTGGCGGCGGCGTTACCACCACCATGGTGGCAGGTTCAAACGATGAAAGCCTGTACATTGCCAATGTCAGGAGATTTGGCAATCTTGACCGGTATATCCTTTCCATAATTGATTCCCGTCATACTATGGTTGAGGCCAAACAGAAAGTTGGCGCTTCAAATACCGGAACAAAGCTTGCACTGGACCTTTACACCGCTTTTGCTTACAGGCACGTGTACACCATTATACGGGACGATAAAGATAGGAGCAAAATAAAGGAGATCAATTTTAAACCGGAAGGCGATATTAATGAATTTGTTGCCGTCGGCAATAATTGGGAAGTCCTCCAGTGGATGGGCGTCAAAGGAACTAAGGAAGAATTTATTCTCCAGCTTAAGAACGAAAGGGACGCCATGGTCATAGGACCGGCGATGATCGCCTGGGCAAAACTTAGGCTTTATCAGGTATTGGCAGAAAAGAAAGGCTCGGTTGCCGTTGATTCGGAAGAAATTAAACTGATAAATAGTGTGCAATTAAACCATAAGCTGGTTGACATTATAATGGGCTATATTGGCAAAGACGAAACATTGGAAACTTTAACTGCCAACAAATTAATAGAATATTTGGGAGGAACATCCGTGGTGACACCGCCAGCGGCGACACCGCCAGCTCCTGTGACACCGCCAACCCCCGCGCCAGCGCCAGTTACAATGGGCGGCATTAAAGGCAGGATCGTGGAAAAAAAAACGGCAGCTTAACTCCGGTTAGTAATGCAACGGTCGGAGTGATTTGGGAGCGGTGGTGGGGTAAAGAGTCGGATGGGACAACGACCGACAGCTCGGGATCATTCAGCTTTAGAAATCTTTTGGACCCTAGCTTTACAAATCTTTTGGACGAGCACACTATTGTCGCCATCAAGGTAATGGGAGATAAATACCTCACACACTGGGAGCATCGCCAGGTTAAAGATAAAGAAGGTGAGGATTTGACGCTATCGATCGAAATAAACGCCCGTCCTAAAATTCCAAATGTCGTGATAACAAAAAATCAGATCATCCTGAAGAAGCCTATCCATTTTGTTCCGACGGGTGCAGTTTATGACGCGGGCACTATCAATAGTGATTCATACGCCTTGCTGGAAGAGATCGCCGACATTCTTAATAAAAATCCAAAGATCAAGAAGATCGAGATACAGGGCCATACTGATAATACCGGGGACCCGGAACATAACATGCAGTTGAGCCAGTCGCGCGCCGATTCGGTCAAGGCTTGGCTGGAAAGCCACGGCGTGGACGGAGGTCGACTTGGTGCCAAGGGCTACGGCCAGACCCGGCCTATCGTTCCGAATGTAACCGCCGTCAACCGTGCAACGAACAGACGCATACTGCTTGTGATCATGGAACAAGATAAATAAACCCTGGAGTTTGTTCCGGGGTTTGTTTTTGACCTCTAGACCGCTAGACATCTAGACCTGGGATTGAAAGGTCCAGTGGTCCAGCAGTCTAGTGGTCTAGCCGTCCCGACGATGCTATACTATTTCCATGCCTAAATACTATAAATTAGTGTCCGAAAACCGGAAAGCGTACTTTGATTATAATATAATTGACGTATTCAAAGCCGGGATCGTGCTTTCGGGCGCCGAGGTCAAGTCATTAAGAGCAGGAAAAGCCAACCTAAATGATTCTTTTGGGCGTGTTGAGAATGGGGAAGTAGTGCTGTATAATATGCATGTAAGCCCGTACGGCAAGAGCCGGACTATGGAAACAGAGGCTAAAAGGCCCAGAAAACTGCTCTTGAACGCCCGGGAATTAAGGAAGATAATAGGGCAGGTTTCGCAGAAGGGGATGACTTTGGTGCCGACCAAACTTTACTTTGACGGCGACTGGGCCAAGGTTGACATTGCGACGGCGAAATCGAAGAAAAAATATGAAAAGCGCGAAACCATTCGACAAAGAGAAACTGATAGAGAAGTTGAAAAAGTTCTTAAGGGGCCGCGTCCCGAGGGGCGAAGGTCCGAGGGAAAGAAATAACATGATAAATCCGGTTGGGCAAGGCCAAAAAACTTATTCGATGAAAGACGTTTATTCCGAAGCGATGAAATTGATGAAGGAAGAAGTTGCCAGCCTGAAAAAGGCGCCTCTGACCGCAGAAGAAAACCTGAAAATGGAACAGATAGCGAAAGCGGTTTCAAATCAGGTTATCAAGGAGATGAGGATATGATCCAGGTGCCGGGAGGAAAACCTTTTATTCCGCCTATGGCTTCTCCCAAGGAAGTAAAACCAAAGGAAGAAGTGCAGGAAGAGGCGGTATCAAGGCCCATTCCTCCGCCAAAAGAGGGCAACAAAGGTCCGGAGCTAGATGCCAGAGCGATCGCGGTAAGAATGGCGGCGCTGGCATCAGAGGCAAAAAAGAAAGAGCTTTCTTTTGAAGAGATCATTCAGCGGGCGATAGACGAAACCGGCATGACCAATCCCCAGGCGGCCATGGAAGAAGCCAGCCGCAAACTGCAAAAAGAGATCGAGGACGAGCTCGACCTTATTAAATCAAATAAAGAGATGATGGACGAAGCCGAAGCCTGGCAGACGTTCGGCGAAATACTCGAACAAGAATTATCGCAAGACCAGGTATCCTCTTTTCTTGAAATGCTCAAGGATAATATTCGAAATATATAGGGGCTGTAAGGGTTTTGACGGGGAGGCATGGGGCGAGGGCTGCGAGCCGAGGATGTCATCTAACCTCGTAAATCACGGTGGCAAAACAAATAAACGCAGCGTATAAAACTGCAGAAGAGCTTTTCGCTAATGTGAGCTTTGACATGGGGGAGCAATTCCTCCCTGTTCTTGGTTTCGCATCGGCGCCAGCTCTTTCCTAATCATTTAACATTAGGAGCGCTAGCCGTCTTTGCCGATAGAGGCGGGGTCTAGCGTCATTATATCGGATACTCTTCTTGTTCTTTCTGCGGGCAGGAAGGGAAAACAAATCGCGGGATTACTTGGGGAAGTCTCCGCTTCGGGTCAACCCTCAAGGACAAATTAAATAGAAGCTACGCTCGTAGCGGCCGTCGCAGCTTCCTTTCCGGACGCGGGTTCGACTCCCGCCAGCTCCACCATCTTTTGGAACTATTTCTGCCCGAGAGCGGTCTAATATATAACCAGGTAAAATTATGATCAAACAAGACTTTGAACAAATTTATATGGACAGTAAAAAGAATGTCTGGAGCCTGGTGTCCAGATATGTTTTCTTTCAACAAGATCGCGAAGACCTGCTCCAGGAAGTTTTCATCAATGTTCACAAAGCGCTTTCAAAGTTCCGCGGCGAATCGTCAATAAACACCTGGATATATAAGATAACGGTCAATACGGCCATTAATTATGTAAATAAACAGAACCGCTTTAAGACATTAAAGCGGGCGCTTAGCGGCCTTAGGATAATCGAAGAAGAGAGCCTTCAGGTGTCTTCAGACATAAATGAGCTGAAGCCGCTGGCAAAGCTTAATCCACAGCAGAGAATGATCCTGCTCTTATCGGATATTGAAGAAAAGAAACTGGATGAAATAGCGGAAATGATGAGGCTTCCCATTGGTACGGTCAAGTCAAACTTGCACCGCGCCAGGGAAATAGTAAAAAAGGAAGTGATTGAAAATGGCGGGCTATGAAGAATATTTAGAAAAGCTAAAGGATGTAAAGGCCGGATTTGACGAAAAAAAACTTTATTCGCGGATAGAATCCGGAATAAGCCGCCGATCATACAAGCCCCAGCTGGCCATGGCGGGAGCGCTGGCGGTTCTGATCTTCTCAATATTCTATTACAATAGTCACTTTTATACGCCGGGGGATGGCGGCACTTTAGCCGATTATGTATACCAGCAGAACGAGCCGAACTCTGATCCAGTCATGGATTATGTGTTGGCTGATCAATAAGGAGGAATTAATATGATAAAGAAGGGATTGTTGATTCTAACCGTGATAGCGATAATGGCTCCAATGGGCTTTGCGTTCCAACCGCCGCCCGGGGGCAGGGGCCTGTCAGCGGGGAAAATGATAGAAAGGATCGCAAAGGAGATTGGATTGTCGCAGGAACAAAAAGAAAAATACCTGGCCGGAGCAAAGCAGGTGGAGGAAGAAGCGAAGGCGATTAGAGCCAAGAATAAAGATCTTTTTGATTTGATCAAAAAGGAGCTTCAGAAAGACGCGCCCGACAGCAAGTCTATCTATGGCTATATGCAGCAGATAAACCAGAATGAACTGCAGGTCCAGTTTAAGCGCATGGAGCAGATCATCGCGATGAAAAAAGAGCTCACGCCGGAACAAAAAGCCAAGCTGGATCAGCTTATGAAGGACCGGCAGGAAAACAAGAAAAAACATGACAAAAAATAGGGTTTTTGATATATAATTGCAAACTGGAGGAAGACATATCCTTAAGAGATTATTGACCGCGTCGATAGTTCTTCTGTTTTTGACCGGGGAAAGCTTTTCTCTGACCTGGCAGGAAGCTCAAGCCCTGCTAAAACAGAACAATAATGAGTTAAGAAGCGCAAAAAAACAGCTCGATTCCTCAAGCTGGACATATCGCCGCGCTTACGGAGCGCTGCTCCCTCAATTATCGGCCAATCTTTCGGCCGGCCAGTCATCGGTTTCCACCGCGGCGGCAACATCCAGCTATTCATACGGTTTAAATGCCAATCTGGACCTTTTTAACTCTTCTGATTATTATAATTTAAGATCGGCTTATGTAAATTACCAATACAATGAAGCCAATTATAAATTGAACGAAGCCGGTATCTTGTATACCGTTCGCCAGGCTTTTATTGACCTTTTGATCGCGCAGGAGAACGTTGATCTGCGAAAAAAAATCCTCAAGCAGAGGCAGGACAACGGCAGTCTAATAGAACTGCGCTATGACAGCGGGGTAGAGAACAAAGGCAACCTGATGCAGACAAAAGCGGATGAGGCTAATGCAAAATATAACCTTTCTTCCGCCCAGCGCGATCTTGGTTTGGCTAAGCTTAAGCTTTCCCAGCTATTGGGAGCGCAGATCGCTTTGGTCGAAGAAGATCTCAAGTTCACCGCCTCCGCCCAGCAGGATTACGACCTTTTGACCAGCGGCGCACCCGATTATCTGGCGGCCAAGTACCAGCTGGAGTCTGCCGATGTGCAGCGCCAATCGACCCTAAGCGGGTTCTTGCCATCGGTTTCCCTTTCCGGAAGCTACCGCAAAAGCGGCAGCAGCTGGCCTCCCTCCACGGATAGTAATTCCGTAAGTTTTAATGTTTCCTATTCTCTGTTCCCCGGCGGCACCAACTTTATCGATAAGATCATCTATGACCTCAATTATGATAAAGCCAGGGAAGATTTTGAAAAAAGCCGCAAAGACACCCGCTATAACATAGTTCAGGCCTATGAAAAGTATGCCGATGCTTTAGAAGCTCTTGAGATAAGCAAGGGATATCTTGCCGCTGCGTTAGAAAGGTCTGAAATAGCGCAGTCGCAGTACATAAACGGGCTTATTACTTATGACGAATGGAGCAGGATCGAGGATTCTTATATTTCGGCGCAAAGCAACCTGCTTAATTCGCAGAAAAGTGCCCTGTCGGCCAACGCCGCCTGGCAAAAATCATACGGAGGATATGTAAAATGAGAAATCCAAAAATATTTGTGTTGTTAGTTGTTAGTTGTTTGTTGTTTGTTATTTCCGTCCAGGGCTGCGGAGGGAAAAAAGAGAAAAAGATCGAGAGCGTGAAAGTGACGCGCGGCAATCTGGCGGCGTATATACCTTCGACAGGGGCAGTTACCCCTCGCAACCGGCTGGAGATAAAACCTCCGGTTTCGGGCAGGGTGGAAGAGGTCCTGATCGAAGAAGGAGCGCAGGTTAGAAAAGGGCAGATCCTTGCCTGGATGAGCTCCAGCGATAGGGCGGCTTTGCTTGATGCCGCCAGGGCCAAAGGACCGGAAGAACTAAAGCGCTGGGAAGATGTGTATAAGCCGGCTCCCATCATCGCTCCCATTGACGGTTTTATCATATTAAGGAGCGTTGAACCGGGCCAGACTTTTACCCTGAATGATGCCGTATTCGTTATGGCCGACCGCCTGATCGTAAAGGCGCAGGTGGATGAAACGGATATCGGAAAAATAAGGACAGGCCAAAAAGCGACGATCGTTCTTGATGCTTATCCAGACAATAAGACCGACGCGGCGGTAGAAAGCATTGAGTATGAATCGCAAGTTATAAATAATGTGACGATCTATCAAGTTTATGTTCAACCCGTAGCGGTCCCTTCATATTTTCGTTCCGGCATGAGCGCCACGGTCAATTTTGCCCAGGAAAGCAAAGACAATGTTCTTATGCTGCCGATAAAAGCGATAAAAAAATCTAACGGCCAGTCTTTTGTCTTTAAGGACGGCAAAGAAAAACCGATCGCGGCCTATCCCGTGACCACGGGCATGGAAAGCACTGACAGTATTGAGATCGTTTCCGGCCTATCGGAAGGGGACGAAGTCTATCTCCCTGATGCGGCCACCGCCAGCGCGCTTTTATCCAGGCGGCGCGGCGGCGGTCCGATGCTAAATCCATTTGGCCAGAGAAGAAGATAAATGGCGCTGATCGAATTAAAAGAAATAGCCAAAACTTATATAATCGGCGAAGGGCTTCCGGTCTGCGCGCTCGATAAAGTATCGCTAAAGATCGAAGCCGGGGAGTTTTTGGCGATTATGGGACCTTCCGGTTCCGGCAAATCGACCCTGCTGGCTATTTTGGGCCTGCTTGATAAGGCCGACAGCGGCGAATATATGCTGCTGGGCCGCGACATCAGCCGGCTTTCCGACAACGAATACGCCCGCCTGCGCAATCATTTTTTCGGGTTTGTTTTCCAGATGTTCAATCTCCTGCCGCGCTTAAATGTTACGGAAAACACCATGCTGCCCTTTATTTATTCCGGAGATGCGACATCGCAGGACAGGGCAAAAACGATGGAGATACTCAAAAAGATAGGCATGGGAGAAAGACTGCGGCACCGTCCCAATCAGCTTTCGGGCGGGCAGCAGCAGAGAGTTGCCATTGCCCGCGCTCTGTCCAATAAGCCGCTGGTCATACTGGCGGATGAGCCGACCGGCAATCTTGACTCAAAGTCCGCGCGCGAAATAATCGCGCTGTTAAAAGAATTAAATGACCAGGGGAACACCATCATAATGGTGACGCACGAGCCCGACCTGGCGGAGGCGGCCACGCGCCAGCTGATACTTTCTGACGGGAATATTATCTCTGACAAGAGGAAAGAAGAAAAGAAAGCGATTGAAATTGACGAGTCGCGGATCAAAACAGCCGACCACCGCAAGATGTTGTCGCTTGCCGGCCTTGGTAATTATATTGTTGAGGCCGGAATAACGCTTCTGTCGAACAAGCTCCGTTCTTTTCTTTCTATCCTTGGCGTTATGATTGGCGTGGCGGCGGTCATCGCCATGCTGGCAGTTGGTAACGGCGCTAACCAGCAGGTCCAGCAAAGCTTATCGGCGCTGGGTACAAATTTGATCATGGTAAGGACTTCTTTTACCCAGAGAGGCATCTCTATGGGCATGGACACGGCAACGCGTTTTACCTTTGCGGATTATGAAGCGCTTAAAAAAATTGACGGCATCAAAGCCGTTGTCCCTTATGTTCAGGGCCGGGTACAGGCCGTTTATCAAAACCGCAACTGGAGCACGCAGGTCATGGGAGCCACCCCCGATTACCAAACGGTAAGGAGTTCTTTTCCTGAAACGGGGAGGTTTTTTTCCAACAACGAAGTTGCCAGCCGTTCAAAGGTGGCAGTATTGGGCGCTACGGTGGCGCAGCAGCTCTTTAGCAATGTTGATCCGATCGGCAAACAGATTCGCATAAACCGCATCAATTTTACCGTGATCGGAGTGCTCCCGGTAAAAGGAGCTGCGGGTTTCCAGAATACCGATGACCGCATCCTGGTGCCGGTAACCACTGCCATGTATCGCTTGTTAGGGACCGATTACATCAATTCTTTTGACATTCAAGCGGTCGATGCCGATTCTATGGATCCGGTCCAGGCGGCCATCCCGCCGGTCATACTAAAACTTCACCGCCTGCCCGATTCGCAGAGCGAAAGCATAGACGTGCGCAACATGGCCGACATTCAGAAAGCCGCCAGCGACATGGCCAACACATTCGCGATCTTACTGGGTTCGATCGCCGCGGTAAGCCTGCTGGTCGGCGGCATCGGCATTATGAACATCATGCTGGTCATGGTGATGGAGCGCACCCGCGAGATCGGTCTGCGCAAAGCGCTGGGCGCGGAGAACTTTGACATCATGCTCCAATTCTTGATCGAAGGCGTTTTGATCTGCCTGCTGGGAGGCATAATAGGGATCCTGTTCGGCAGTCTTGTTTCGATCAGCATTTCCGTATTTGCCGGATGGGCGGCCGTGATCTCATTTAGCTCCATCGCCCTGGCCTTTACATTTTCTATCATGACAGGCGTAATATTCGGCCTGTGGCCGGCATTAAGGGCCGCTAAACTGCTTCCGATCGTCGCCCTGCGCTACGAATAATGCACTTCGATCGCCCTGGGGGGACAAGGTCTGATACATAGCTCGCAGGCGATGCATTTTTCCGCGTCAAAAGCCACTTCCATGGTATTTTTGTCCTTTATATAAAGAGCTCCGGTAGGGCAGATGCTGACGCAGGCGCCGCATTGCACGCATTTATCCCAGTTCACTTTGATGTCTTTTGACAACGGCTCAACTTTTACGCCCTGGTCTTTAACATATTTAATGCCGTCCTCGATCTTTTTTTTGTCACCGGACAGCTCAAGGACCATAACGCCTTCCGCGTCGGGCGTAATGCTGGCCTTTAAAATATTGAATTCCAGATCAAAGTCCTTTATCAGCTTATATACGATCGGACGGTCGATCAGGTTTTTGGGGAAATTGAGGACCACTTTTTTTGATAACATGTTATTCCTCCTCCTTCACCGGACGCTCATTTAAAGGTTTAAATTGAACTCCGTCTTCCGGACCGGGCAGGTTGGCAACCTTCTCGGTCAGAAGGAATTTACCTTTCTTGATCCAGTCCTTAAGCATATTTGCGATCTCGATCGCTCTTGAGTAGCTGGAAATTCCGGAAGTAGGGACCTTTTTCCCTTTTACTTCTATCTCTCCGCTCTTTAGCTGCGCGTAGTTCACTTCGCCCAAAACCTCCGGTTTCCCATTGGGGTAGGCTTCGCTGTAATCGATCACGGCGGCGACAATCTCGGAATCTTTGACGGCCGCGTATTTTAATGTTTCTTCATTGAGGACCGGTATAGGTAATCCAATCCCGACATTAAGGGTTGTGCCGTAGCCGATAAAACTTACTCCTTTTAAATAGCGGGAGTTCATTTGCTTAAGATCTCCTATAACCGCCAGTGTGCCGGAAGGCCTTTTGGGAACGCCATTTTCAAGCCTTGGAGCGTTTGGATTGTGCTGTGTTCCCTGCCAGGCAATATATCCTATGCCTCCTCCTAAAAAGATCCTTGTGCCTATGCCTAATGTTTTATATAAAGGATCATTTAAAAGAGGGGAGAGCTGTCCGGCGCTGCAATAATTGGCATTGCCCAGATTTGGCTTTAGAGTCCCAAGATATGTGTATATCGTCTTGTTTGACAGGTTGACTGCCACATTATAATTTTGATAAGCATTCCTGGTATTAAAAAGGACCGCTTCGTTCAGGTCTTTGATATTTATCCATGTATCCAGGTGTTTTCTGGGATAACAATCCGTGCCGTAAGCGGTTATTTGCATACGAACATCTTTCCCGCTGACCAGCTCTTCTATCACATGCGAACCGCCGTAAGCGAATTCTCCGGGATGTATCTTGTTCCTTGGGTCGTCCTCCGGCATTGCGGTCGCTCCGATATACAGGTCAACCGCAGCCCAGCCCGCGTAGGCCGGAACGCCGTTCAATAAAGCCGTTCCTCCGCCGGCTTTTATCTTTGGCTTGGTGTGGCCAAAGTTAAAGTAGGCGCCGGACGAGCACATCGGGCCAAAAGTCCCGGTCGTTACCACATCCACTTCTTTAGCCGCCTTTTCTATGCCTTTTTTCTCGACAATCTCGATTATTTCTTCCGCATTGACCACAACTGCCTGTCCCTTTTTTATTTTTTCATTTATTTCCGCTATCGTTTTCATTTTTTCTCCTCCTCGTATAATTCCGTACTCAAATATCTCTCGCCCGTGTCCGGGAATATTACCACGACCAGTTTCCCGGCATTTTCTTTTCTTTTTCCTATCTCAATGGCAGCAAATGCCGCCGCGCCTGAAGAGATTCCGCAGAGGATCCCTTCTTCTTTGGCCAGGCGCCTGGCCGTGCTCATCGCATCATCATTTGATACTTTAAATATTTCGTCCATGATTTTTGTGTCAAGGACATCCGGAATAAAGCCGGCGCCGATGCCTTGGATCTTATGCGGGCCGGGTTTACCGCCCGAGAGAACAGGGGAGTCGTTGGGCTCAACCGCGATCACCTTTACTCCGGGCTTGCGCTTCTTCAGCACTTCGGCAACTCCGGTTATGGTGCCGCCGGTGCCCACTCCTGCGACAAAAATATCAATTTTACCTTCGGTATCCCGCCAAATCTCCTCCGCAGTCGTCCTTCGATGTATTTCCGGGTTTGCCGGATTCTTGAACTGCTGGGGCATATAAGCCTTTTTGTTGGCTTTTACCAGTTCTTCCGCTTTTTCGATCGCCCCTCTCATGCCTTTGGGACCTTCGGTAAGAACTATCTCGGCGCCAAGCGCTTTCAGCAGATTCCTTCTTTCAAGGCTCATGGTTTCCGGCATGGTCAAGATCAGTTTGTAGCCTTTTACGGCGCAGGTAAAAGCCAGCGCGATCCCGGTATTTCCCGAAGTCGGTTCGACTATCACGGAATCACGGTTTAAAAGTCCCAGATTCTCCGCCGCTTCTATCATGGAAACACCGATACGGTCTTTAACGGATGAACAGGGATTAAAGAACTCAAGTTTTGCCGCAATTTGTGCTACGCAGCCTTTTGCGATTTTATTTAACCTGACAAGCGGGGTATTGCCGATAAGCTCAACGACATTATTTGCTATTTTCATACTATTCTCCTTTATCCCGCCTATGGCGGGATTTACTGCCTAGATCGTAAAATTAAAAGAACTGTCTTTCTGTTGTTTGAGATAGATCAGGTCTTCGAGGGTGGTTTCTTTAAAGCCCGATTCCACGGTTTCTTTTATTTTATTAAGGGTTTGATATATATCCAAACTCTTTTTCATTGCAGTAAAAACCAAAGGCCCTTCAAGCGTCTGGATCGCTTCGAGTAATGTGATCTCGCGCGGGGGGCGGGCGAGGGAATAGCCGCCTTTTACCCCTCTGGTGCTCTCAAGTATCCCTTTCTTTTTTAATGACAGAAGGATCTGCTCCAAAAAACGGACCGGTATCTTCTGGGTGCGGGCGATATCGCCGATCTTTATGCCGCCACTCCCATAGTTTTGGGCAAGTTCAAAAAGAGCCTGTAACCCATATATTGCTTTAATTGATAATCTCATGTCTTATATCCCGATAGATATAGTGTAGATTGTAATATAACGCATTTATTTTGTCAAGTCTCTTCCTTTCCAGATCGTATAAATCGCAGGGAGTACGACCAAGGTCAATATGGTAGACGAGATCAGCCCGCCGATCAGCGGCGCGGCGATGCGCTTCATGACATCCGATCCGATTCCGACCGCCAACATTACCGGCATAAGTCCGAAGATGTTGGCGCCTACGGTCATTAGCTTTGGCCGAAGCCGCTGGACCGCGCCTTCCATTACCGCTTCGTAAAGATCGGACAAATTATTCATTTTGCCTTCGGCTTTGCGCCTGGCGTACGCCTCATCCAGATAAACGATCATGATCGATCCTGTTTCCGCCGCTACTCCCGCCAGCGCGATCAGCCCCACCCAGACCGCAATGCTCATATTGTATCCCAAAAGAAAAATATACCAGATGCCGCCAACCAGGGCAAAGGGGACTGAAAGCATAATAATTAATGTTTCAATCATGGAGCCGAAGGTGAAGAAATACAAGATAAAAATAACGAAAAGAGTCAGGGGCACAAAGATTTTCAGCCGGTCCGCCATCCTTTGCATAAATTCATACTGCCCGGACCAGGCCAGAGAGTACCCCGTGGGCAGCTGCAGTTTTTCCCGTACCGCTCTTTTCGCGTCTTTAACATAGCCGCCGATATCGCGGCCGGTAATATCAACATAGACGTAACCCGCCAGCAGCCCGTTCTCGTCCCGGATCATGGAGGGGCCGTAGCGGATATTAATATCCGCTATCTCGGAGATGGGGATTTGCGCCCCGTCCATGGTGGGGATCAGGACTCGTTTCAGGTCGTCGATCTCCGCCCTTAGTTCCCGCGCGTAGCGCACATTGATCGGGTAACGCTCCCGCCCGGCGATCACGGTTGAAACATTCTCGCCGCCGATGGCGGACATAATGATCATATTAGCGTCATCAATCGTCAAACCATAGCGGGCCAACTGCTCGCGCTTAAGATCAAAATCGACAAAATATCCGCCGGCCACGCGCTCGGCAAAAACATTCCTTGTCCCGGGCACTTCTTTTAAAATTTGTTCGATCTGCGTTCCGGTTTTTTCTATCTCGTCAAGATTTGAGCCATAAATTTTTATTCCGACCGGCGTCCGAACTCCTGTTGTCAACATATCTATCCTGGCTTTGATCGGCATAGTCCAGGCATTGGACACTCCCGGGATTTTCATCTTTTTATCCATTTCGTCGATGAGTTTTTCGTAGGTCATTCCATGTCGCCAAAATCCCTTGTCTTTTAATATTACCGTGGTTTCCATCATCGAGAAAGGCGCGGGGTCAGTTGATGTGGCGGCCCGGCCCGCTTTACCAAAAACGCTTTTCACCTCGGGAAATGATTTTAAGACTTTATCCTGTATTCCCAGTAATCTTGCCGCTTCCGTGACGGAAAGCCCGGGCAAAGTGGTCGGCATGTAAAGGATGCTGCCCTCATATAAAGGAGGCATAAATTCCTGACCTATACGCAGGAAGACGGGAACCGTGATCAAAATGCCGGCCAGCGCCCCGATTACAACCAGATTACGGTGCTTGATCGACCAGAGAGCGACCGGACGATACAGCCGGATCAAAAACTGGCTGACCGGATGTTTGTCTTCGGATATGATCCTGCCGCGGACAAAGATCATAATCAAGGCCGGGGTCAAAGTTATTGCCAGCAGCGCCGCAAAGAAAATGGAATAATTTTTAGTGAAGGCCAGCGGCTTGAACAGCCGCCCCTCCTGGGCTTCAAGCATAAAGACCGGCATAAAGGCAATGGCCATGACCAGCAAAGAAGTAAAGATGTGCGGACCGACTTCCTTCATCGCCCCGATCATAATGCTTTCGCGGGTTCCTTGCCGCAAACCCTTCGTCCATTCATCCAATCGTTTATGAACATTCTCGACCAAAACGATTGAAGCGTCCACCATGTCGCCGATGGCTACCACAATTCCTCCCAGCGACATGATATTGGAGGTCAGCCCCATCCAGTTCATGGGAATAAAAGCGATCAGCACCGCGATAGGCAGCCCGATGATCGGCACCAGCGCCGATGGCAGATGCCATAAAAAGAAAATAAGCATTAAACTGACGATAAACAATTCCTGGACCAGCGCGTCGCGGACGGTTCCGATAGAAGCCTCGATCAGATCGGAGCGGTCGTAAGTGGTGACGATCTTTACCCCTTTGGGCAAACTGGGTTCGATCTCTTTAAGCTTGGTCTTAATCCGGTTAATGACTTCGAGCGCGTTCTCCTTGTGGCGCATGATCACAATTCCGCCGGCGACTTCCCCGTTGCCGTCCAATTCAGCAATGCCCCGCCGCAGATCCGGCCCCAAAGCGACATTGGCAACCTGTCCGACAGTCACAGGAACGCCCTTCATGTCGTTGCCAATGACAATTTTCTCGATATCATCGGCGCTCTTGATATAGCCGTGTCCCCGCACCATGTACTCCGTCCCGCTCCACTCAATCAATCTCCCGCCAACATCATTGTTGCTTTTGCGGATATTTTCTACCACCTGCATCATGGGAATGTTGTACGCAAGCAGGGCGCCAGGATCAACGTTGATCTGGTATTGACGGACAAAACCGCCGACCGAAGCCACCTCCGCCACTCCGGGAACGGACTGCAAATAATAG
>JBAZPF010000016.1:0-17620 GCA_041648295.1 Candidatus Margulisiibacteriota bacterium
GACATATCGCCAAGGAATTGACGAGTATCTTTGGGGTCATATTGCAACATATATGGAGTTTTAGCGCTTTCGGGAGGCGAAGCCTCGCCAGAGGCGGGCGAGGCGGAAGCCCTTTGCGGCATAGCAATAGTAGCTGCCATAATTGCAGGAACGAAAGCGAGCTTCATTGAATGTAGATTTAACATCTTTTACCTCAACAATACCCTATATCGCATAATTCTTTGAGCCTGTCTTTAGCAAAAGGCACAAAAGGCGAATTCGGGTAATTCTGAATTAGATTTTTATATTCCAAAACGGCGTTGGGATAATCATGGATTTTCTCATCATAGATATGAGCGATTTTTAATTGAGCGTAAGGGGCATTAAAATAATTGGGGTAATTTTGAAGCACTTTTCGGTATTCCGCGATGGCGTTCTGGTAATCATTGAGTTTATAGTCATAGGTATAAGCGATTTCAAATTGAGCATTGGGACTCAATAGATTTGAAGGGTCTTCTGATATAAATGCTTTAAGTTCCTTTATCGCTTCTTTATAATAGCCGGCTTGTAAAAGTTGTTGTGCGAGTTCGTAATGCGTCCAATCGTTTGGCGGGGAAAAGGAAAAATCACAGCCGGAAGCCGCCATTAAAGTAAGAGTCGGAATTGCTAATGAAGGGGCAGTTGTGGAAACGATTCCTGAAATTGATTTTACAGCGATACAAGAACTTAGGGCGGCTTTTGAAGCAAACAAAATAGCCCTGGCGGTAAACGAATTGGCCTTGGCGGCAAGTGAACTCAATCTTATCGGCGCAACACTAGCTGATGTTCTGATTCGACTGCTCATTTCCGGCAATTAAAATCACTCCCTGGCGCAAACTCATAGGTTTTGCTATATGATTATCGTCAAAATGAGAGGGGAATTTCAGTTTTCAGGATAATAATTTGGGGTCAGCCGGATTTAAATCAGGACTGAAGCTTGATTGTTATTCATATTAAGCAGGCCCTTGCCAGCGTTAATTTTAACTTCTGCGCCGTCGATCTTCTTAAATTTGATCGGTCCTTTTTTTATAACCGTTATGATCGGCGCATGGCCGGATAATATCGTCAGCTCACCGTCTTCCGCATTTATGTTAAGCGAAACCGCTTCGCCGGAGTATAATTCTTTTTCGAGGGACAAGATGTTCAATTTAAAGCTTTTACTTTGCATTGGCCCTTGCGACCGCTTCTTCTATACCGCCAATCATGTAAAAATCCTGCTCGCTCAGTTCGTCATATTTACCTTCTACGATGCCGCTAAAACCTTCGATCGCGTCTTCAAGCTTTACGTATTTGCCGGGGATCTGGGTAAAATTCTCGGCCACAAAGAACGGCTGCGATAAAAAGCGCTGGATCTTTCTGGCGCGCCCCACTATCAATTTGTCTTCTTCCGGAAGCTCGGAAATGCCCAGGATCGCGATCACGTCCTGCAATTCCTTATATCTTTGCAGGATCTGTTGGACTTCTCTGGCCGTGCGATAATGCTTTTCGCCCAATATCTGCGGATCAAGTATCCTTGAGGTCGAAGCCAGAGGATCGACCGCCGGATAGATCCCCATTTCTGAAACCGCTCGAGAAAGAACGGTCGTAGCATCAAGATGGGCAAAAGTAGCGGCCGCGGCCGGATCGGTGATGTCATCGGCCGGAACATAAACCGCCTGGACGGACGTGATCGATCCTTTCTTTGTTGATACGATCCTTTCTTCAAATCTTCCGACTTCCGCTTGCAGAGTTGGCTGATATCCGACCGCCGAAGGCATTCTACCGAGAAGGGTTGAAACTTCCGAGCCCGCCTGTACGAAACGAAAAATATTATCGACAAAGAAAAGAACGTCTTTCCCCTCAATATCCCTGAAATATTCGGCCATGGTCAGCGCGGTATTCCCGGCCACCAATCTCGCGCCGGGAAGCTCGTCCATCTGCCCAAAGCAAAGCACGGTTTTGTCCAGAACGCCTGTCTCTTTCATTTCAATCCAAAGGTCGTTCCCTTCCCTGGTGCGCTCTCCCACCCCGCCAAAAACCGATGTCCCGCCGTGCTGCTTGGCGATATTGTGGATCAGTTCCTCTATCAGAACGGTCTTGCCAACACCCGCCCCGCCAAACAATCCGGTCTTCCCGCCCTTTACATACGGGGCTAAAAGATCGATCACCTTGATGCCGGTCTCAAATATTTCATTCTTTGAAACGATCTCTTCGAACTTTGGCGGGTCCCGGCGGATCGGCCATCGTTCGCCTTTTAACTGTTCCCCGTTGTCAATGGCTTCGCCCAGCACATTGAACATCCTGCCTAGGGTATCGGACCCGATCGGAACGGAAAGCGGCATCCCGGTGTCTATTACCTCTGTTCCTCTTTTTAAGCCATCGGTCGAAAGCAGGGAAACCGCGCGGACGATGCCGTCGTCAAACTGCGCGGCTACTTCCGCCACTATTTTGGGACTGCCGATGGTCAGAGCATTCCTGATCCGGGGGATCGAATCGAGCGGGAATTTAACATCTATCACCGCTCCTATCACCTGAACTACTATTCCTTTAGCCATTGGCTTCCCCCTTCATAGCTTCAGAGGCTTCAACTATCTCCAGTATTTCCTGGGTTATCATCTGCTGGCGGGATTTATTCCTTTTGATTATCAATTCATCTATAAGTTCTTTTGAGTTGTCGATCGCCGATTTTAAGGTGACCATCCTGGCGGACAATATCCCCTGCTGCGACTCATAAAGCGCGGCGAACAATTGGGCCTTAAGATGCATCTTGACCGCCGTTTCTCTTACCGCGGCTTCATCGGGCTCTTTAATGAGAAGGCCTTTATGCTCGTTTTTATTTTCAAGCGGCAAAATCCGGTTTGCCACCGCGCGCCGTTTGAGCATGGTATGAAAATGGTTATAGACCAGATATGTTTCCGCCAGCTCCCCGCTTTTGTGCGCGTCAATGATCTTATCGGATAAAAGGGCCACGTTTTCGAGGTCAACATAATCGGACAAGAACACATCGGCAACATCTTGTTTTTTGCTCTTCAAATAATCGTAGCCTTTTCTTCCGAAAACGAAATATTTTACCGGCTTGCCTTTATGTTCCGTCATGAATGACTGGGTCCTTGCCAGTACGTCCTGGTTAAAAGTGCCGCACAGCCCGCGATCGCCGGTAATGACGACCGCCGCAATGCCGCCGGTCATTATTTTTTTATCTTCATCGGCCGGGCCGATCATTTGAACCGCGGCATCCATCTGCGCCTTGTATTTTTTTGAAGAATTATGGACCTCTTTTACCTTTGACAATTTGGCGACGGTTATCACCTGCATGGCCGAGAATATGGAATTCAAGCTTTTAAGGGTGGTTATTCGCGATCTAAGTTTTGCGTCCCCGGCCATTAAAAGCTCTCCTTGAACCTGGCAATATGCTGTTTGAGTTTTTCTTCCGACAGTTTGGACAGTTCTTTGAGCGTTTTGAACAATTCCGGGTCAACGCTTCTGATCAGCGAGATCAATTTTTTTTCAAATTCTTTGACCCGGCCGACCTGCACGTCATCCATCATCCCGTTCACGGCGGCGTAAATGATGATTATCTGTTCTTCCACCGGTACCGGCGCGTTTTTTTCCTGCTTTAAAACTTCGGAAACAATGGCCCCGCGCTGCAGCTGCTTCAGCGTTTCCTTGTCAACTTCGCCGGAAAACAAAGCAAACGCCTGTTTTTCGCGGTATTGCGCAAGGTCAAGCCGCAGTCTGCCGGCGATCTTTCGGATGGCGGGCACCTGCGCTTTGCCGCCAACGCGGGAAACGGAAATTCCTACATCCACCGCCGGCCTGAAGCCGGCGTTAAAAAGGTCGGTCTGCAAAAATATCTGTCCGTCAGTAATAGAGATAACATTGGTCGGTATATATGAAGTTACATCTCCCAACTGAGTCTCGATCAGCGGCAGGGCGGTGAGCGAACCCGCGCCGTTTTCGGTAGAAAGCTTTGCCGCCCGTTCGAGCAAGCGAGAATGGAGATAAAAAACATCCCCGGGGTAAGCTTCGCGCCCCGGCGGTCTTCTTAAAAGCAATGATATCATTCTGTAAGCTTGGGCATGTTTTGTAAGATCATCGTAAATTATCAGCGCTTCCCTGCCGGAATACATAAAATACTCCGCCATGGCGCAGCCGGAGAACGGCGCGATGTACTGCATGGCCGCGGGATCGGAGGCGGAAGCGACAACTACGATCGTATAATCCATGGCGCCGGCTTCCCTTAACTTTTGTACGATCTGAACGATGTTTGATTCTTTTTGGCCGATGGCGACATAAACGCAGATCACATTCTGGCCTTTTTGATTGATGATCGCGTCTATTCCCAAAGTCGATTTTCCGGTCGACCGGTCGCCGATGATCAATTCGCGCTGGCCGCGCCCGATCGGGATCAGCGCATCCACCAGTTTGTATCCGGTCTGCAGAGGCGTATTGACCGGCATGCGGTCAACGACCTTTGGCGCGATCCTTTCTATCGGCAAATATTTTTCGGCTTTGATCTCGCCCCGGCCGTCAATGGGCTTTCCAAGCGCGTCGACTACTCTGCCGATCAAAGCTTCTCCGGCCGGAACCTCCATGACCCTGCCCGTAAGCTTTGCCCAATCCCCTTCTTTGACATCGGTATGGGCGCCAAAAACCACGACCACGATCTTGTCATACTCAAGGTTAAACGCCATCCCGTACACTTTGTTCGGGAACTCTATCATTTCCAGGGCCATGGCGGACGGCAAACCTTTGATCTGAACAATCCCGTCGCCGGAAGAGATGACGGTCCCGATCTCTTCCATCTTGCTGCCGGGTTGATATTCCTGCAGCCTCTTTTTTATTATTGAATTTATATCATCCATTACGCCGTGATCTCCTCTTTTATAGCCGAAAGCCGTCCGGCAATGCTGGCGTTAAGGACCTTTCCGTCCATTGTTTTCCAGATAAATCCGCCCATGATCGCGGGATCGATCCGCACCCTGAACTTAACCTTGCCATCGGTCATTTTAGCGAATTTCGATAAAAGATTTTCCTCCGGTTTTTCGGAAAATATCAACTCATCAAACCTTACGTTTAATTTTCCGGCCACAATTTTGGTGACTTCTTCGGAAATTTCCGGGATGCTGCGGCAAAATTCTTCTTTTATCAAAACCGGGACCAGTTTCTTGAATATTTTTGACGATGAAGGAAAAGCATCCTCAATAACTTTTCTTCTTACTTCCCCGGGCTTGCTGATATCCTCTATAAAGCTCATCAGCGTAAAATCGGAAACGATCATGTTCGTGAACCGGTAAAGGTCTTCTTGTAAAACTTCGGCTTCTTCTCCCGCCAGCTCGACCAATTTTTTTATGTCGATCTGATTCATCGCAGAGCTTCCTCGATTATTTTTAGATTGTCTTCTTTTTTTATTACCCGGCCGATAACCTTTCCGGCTGCCAGGGCGACCAGTTCCGCGATCTCTTTTTTCGCATCATTCAATATCTTTGCCTTTTCCGAATTCAAATCTTCCCTGGCCTGGTCCAATATCAGCGTAGCCTGTTTTTCCGCCCTTTCAAGCGTTTCTGCTCGCGCCCGATCGCCGTCATCTTTTGCCTGGATCAATATTTTCTGGGCGGACCGATCGGCTTCCGCCATTTTTTCTTTATAAGATGATAAAAGCTCTTCCGAGCGTTTTTGAGCGTCGGCCGCCAGCGCCACTGAATCGGAGATCGCCTTCTCCCTCTCCTTTATCACCTTAACGATGGGAGGCAAAACCCATTTGTACATAAGGAACACCAGTATCGCGAACGATACCGTGTTCCAGAAGATCAATCCGGTCTCAAGTTCGAACATTTTATCCTTTTATTTTGTCACCAGGATCAGCGATATGACCAGCGCGTAAAGCGCGATCGCTTCGACGAACGCGATCGCAATGATCATCGAGGTCCTGATATTGTTGGTTGCCTCCGGCTGCCGGGCAATCCCTTCCATGGCCTTAGCCGAAAGCATTCCAATCGCAATGCTGGCTCCTATCGCGGCCAGACCGATACTTAACCCCGCACCCAAAAACGCCGCTACTTTTTCCATCTGTGCACCTCCTGAATTAATGCTCCGTCCTTACCGCCCCTATTATATAGGAAGAGGCAAGGAACGCAAAGATAAAAGCCTGGATAAAACTCACAAACACTTCGAATGCCATGATCGCCACGTTCCCGAGGACCGGGAACGGAACGATCAGATAACTTTGAAAAACAAAGATCAAACCGATGAGCGTCAGTATGATCGCGTGTCCGGCAAACATGTTGGCAAAAAGTCGCACTGCAAGCGAGAACGGCCGCGCGAACTGGCCGATGATCTCTATCGGCAGAAGAAATGGTATCAAAAGTGATGGGACCCCTTGAGGGATAAGGGATTTCACATAACCGACCGGCCCCTGCCTGACCACGCCCGTAATCTGGACGGTAAAGAATACGATAACGGCAAGCATGGCGGTAAAATTGATATTGCTGGTTGGAGGGACCACCCCCGGTATCAATCCCAATAAATTGCAGAAAAGTATGAAGCAAAATATCGAAACGATGAACGGGAGCCAGGCGTAAGCTTCTTCCCCCAGCGGGGACAGCATCTCGTCCTTTACGAACTGGATCAAATATTCCGCTATGGTCTGGATAAACGTTGGTTTAAGCTTTGCCTGATTCGCCGCCGCGAGAAAAAACAATATTACCAGAACCGCCGCGAGGAAGCCGATCAGGACGCCGTTTGTGATCGAGATGTCAAAGCCTGATATCTCGAGCCCGATTATTTTTACCTGTTTAAGATGTTCAAATATGTTCATTTAATGCTAAGACCTATTCTTGCCGCGTTCCAAAGTCCGGCAACTGCGCCCGTTATCGCTCCGACCGCCAGTCCAATCGGAGCGGAATTCAACCGGAGATCAATCTGGTAGCCGATAAAGGCGCCCAGAAAAGTCGCCGCTGCGATCTCAACCCCGATCCCGGCCGCCCGCATAAAGTCCTCCTTTTGGACCTGCCCTATTTTAGCCGATGAAGCGCCGCTTTTCAATGAATCATGGATTATCGAAGCCACCTCGTCCACCGCATCCTCAATTTCCGACGAGACCTGACCGCCGAATTTCATGGTCTTAGGCTCAATTCCAATGATAATTATCTCGCATTGTATGTCATTAAGGATGTAATCGATCATGATCTTAAGCGGCAGGGAATGGGTGCTAAAGGTATAGCCGCCGATCTTTTCTTTATCGATCAGTTCAATATGTCCGGGCTCTCTCCCCATTTCCGCGGCATCTATTATTATCAGATGAGAAGGATTGATCTTTCTTATCTCGCCGGTAAAATTTTCGGGCGCCGTCCCGCCGAAAATGACTTCAAGATGGGGGGTTCTTTTATCTTTTAATCGCTGTGCGACTAACAATCCGGCCGCATCATCGCCTTTTAATTCCGCGCCTACGCCGATAAGCGCCGCACGGGAAATATTTTTAAGCTTTATCTGGAGCGCTGTCCGGAGATCCGGGCTTTGCATTATATGACACCTTTAATTTATTGCGGTCGATCTGCGCCAGTTCAAATTCGGGGGTTATTTCGATCGCTTTTTTGGGGCAGGAATCGACACACTGCCCGCAGTACACGCATTTGCCGAGATCGATCTCGGCTTCAAACTGCTTGTCGCCGATCTTTTTTATGGTTATCGCTTTTGCCGGGCAGTCTTTCATGCAGATCAGACAGCCGATGCATTTTTCCGGATGGACAATCAGCTTCCCGCGAAATTTTTCGGGCATTTTCATCTTTTCAAAAGGATAGTTGACCGTCGCCGGCTTTTTAAAAAGCGACTGCAGAACGAATTCGATCATTTTTCCCGGATGGATCCAAGGTTTTTTGCTCATCTTATCACGAACGCCTTTAACACCAGGTCCAACAATACCTGGAAGAACGCGATCGGCGCGATATATTTCCAGCAGAACTCGACCATCTGGTCAATACGCAGTCTGGCAAATACCGTTCGGAACAAAGCCAGTAAAGCAATAATCGCAAAGATTTTAATAAGATACAAAATGAATCCCAAGACGGGACTAAGCCCGAGGCCGAACGGCAGGAATACCGCAGCCAAAAGCGATGCGCCGACGATGGCTTCCATATCGATGGCCATCCTGAAATAAGCCAGGAGTCGTCCGCTGTATTCGGTAAAGCTTCCCGCCACGATCTCCGTTTCCGCCTCCGGAATATCAAAGGGCACGCGTTCCAGTTTGCCAAGTAGGGAGATAAGAGCCACTCCGAACCCGATGAGATTAGCCAGCCAGAACCACGGATGCGAGTTGTAATAAGCCGCCATTTCTGACAGCGACCAGGTATTGGCAAGCATGGCCGGAGCAAGAATGCTGACGAATAAAGGAATTTCATAAGCGAATAACTGGGTTATGGAACGGACGGCGCCGATGGTCGAAAAAAGCGACCTCGAATACCAGCCCCCGAGAAAGAACGTCAGGGTTGGAATGGTCAAAAGATACAGAACAACGATCAGATCGCCGTTAAAAGAAAAGATCGCCTGCGCGCCCCAGAGCGGAATATAAAAGAAAGCGGTCATGACGGCCGTTAAAGCAAAAACAGGGGAAAGATTGAACATTTTTTTGTCCGCTTCTTCCGGGACCACGTCTTCTTTGCCGAGAAGTTTTATAAAATCGGCCAGCGGCTGAAACCAGGGCGGACCGACGCGGTTCTGCAGCCGGGCGTAAAGCTTGCGGTCAAAATATTCCGCGACCAGGCTGATGACGCCTAAGAACAGGAAACCGGGAAAAATAAAGATATTAAATAAAGCGTAACCCATTATGGGAACTGTCTCCTTTTCATCTTAGAAAAATCCACGCCCTGCTTCTTGTACCACTCGACGCTGTAATCTCTCAAATCCTTCCAGGTCATAACCTTTTCATGCTCATTTTCAAGATTGATTATTGAGATCGACCGGTCGGTGCAGGAGAAGCACGGATCTATTGCCGCCACCACTATCGGCAGGTCGGCCAGATATCTGTCCTCTAGCATTTTTGAAACCGCCTGGGTGTTGGCCAGCGTCGGCGCTCTAACTTTTACTCTTTCAGGATTTTCGGTGCCGTTAGATTTTATGTAATGTACGTCTTCGCCGCGGGGAGCCTCATACCTGCTTACCGCTTCCCCTGCCGGGATCTTGCGCGGAGCCTTCACGGAGATCGGGCCGTCCGGCATGTTTATCAACGCGTGTTTGGTCATGGAATATGATTCCATCAATTCGCCCAGCCTCACGATGGTCCGGCCGTAAACGTCATTGTGATCATCGGTTATGACTTTAAAAGGCATTTCGGCATAAGCCGCGTATGGATCGTCTTTCCTGGTATCTCTTGGGACCGAAGAAGCTCTGGCCGTCGGTCCGACCGCGCCCAATCTTAAAACATCTTCTTTTGACAATACCCCCACTCCGGACAGGCGCTGGATAAGCGTCACTTCCTCGAGCGCCAATTGAATGTAATATTTCGTCTGTTCCTCAAGGGTCTCTATAACTTTGATAATTTGAGGGACCTGGTCGGGCGTAATATCGCGGCGCACTCCGCCGATCTGGTTGATGCCGTAATTTACGCGGTTGCCGGTAAGCATGGCCAGAATATCCATGATCGCTTCGCGGTCTCTCCAGGAATACATTAGAAGAGTATCAAAACCGATCTCGTGCCCGGCCACGCCCAGCCATAACAGATGGCTGTGTATCCTTTCAAGTTCGGCAATGATCGTACGAATATACGAAGCTCTTTTTGGTATCTCAAGCCCGGCGATTTCTTCCACCGCGGAGACATATGCGGTGGAATGAGAATGCGAACAGATGCCGCAGATCCTTTCAATTAAATAAATATCCTGAATATAGGAGCGCTGTTCGCAGCCCTTTTCAATGCCGCGGTGATTATAGCCAAGCCGCAGCTCAACGCCCGCGATCTTTTCGCCCCTTAAAGCAACGCTGAAACTTTCGGGCTCTTTTAAGGCCGGGTGCTGCGGGCCGATCGGGAGGGTAACATCGTTCTTATGAGCGATACTGAAACTGGTCGGCCCTTTGATCTGTTTTGGGCCGATAGGCATCTGCACATTTTCTCCGTGCATTTCGCCGTAGGAGCCTTTTTCAAGCACTTTCGCGTCCCAATCCTTGCGCAGCGGATATTGGTCCCGCGGCCAGTCATCCGGAAGCGGATATCTTAATCCTTCGATCAGGCCTTCCACTTTTGCGCCCAGCAGATCGACCAATTCTCTCTCGTAAATATTGCCGCTCGGGAAATATGCGGTTATGGACTTTATCGGCTCGTTCTTTTTAGTCCTGGTCTTAATGTTCAGGACAATGCCGCCCGGCTGCGCCAGGTGGTAGATATAACCCAGGTTTTCACCCTCATCCAGGCCGGTGATCGTGCAAAGGAATGAAAATCCCAATTCCTTCACGGCAAAATCAAATAGCTCGGCGAATTTATCATAGGCAGTCTCAAGCCAAAGCCTTTTTTCTCTTTGCAGCCTGACGCTGCCTTTTAAATAATTAAATTTGGCTTCAAGCTTCTGTTTTATCGTTTCGGCATCAGTCATTCGGATTCCTCCAGACTTTTTAAAAGTTTTACGACTCCGTCTATGATCGCCATCGGGCTGGCGGGACAACCTGGGATATAGGCATTGACCGGGATCGCCTGATCTATTCCTCCAAGCACGTTATACAATCCCTGAAAAACTCCCCCGCTGGTGGCGCAGGTTCCTACCGCCACGACAAATTTCGGCTCCGGCATCTGCTCATATATCCTTATCAAACGGTCTCTTATCTGCCTGGTTACCGGGCCGGAACAGACAAGTATGTCCGCGTGCCTCGGGGTCGCTTTTAACTGCACGCCAAAGCGTTCAACGTCAAAGCGAGGCGTCAAGGCCGCGATTATTTCAATATCGCAGGCGTTGCAGGCTCCGGTATTAAAATGCAGGATCCACGGCGATTTTAATCTCGCCCAATGTACTATTTTATCAATAACTTTCATTTTATCTCCTGAATAATATATACAGGCCCAACATCGCGCCGACAATATAAACCACTGCTACCACAAAAGCACCCAGCGAACCGACCGGAAATGTGGCAAGGACTAAAGTGACCACATGCAAAATCGTAAAGAAAAACGCGAACGGGAAGAACTGCGAGTAATCCGGCTGTACCCGGTGTTTTTTTACATCCTCTCCCCCGGCATACGGCTTATCCAACGCTCCTATCGGGCCTTTCCTTTTAAACGCAACGATCGAAGACGCCATCGCCAGCAGCCAGGAAAAAGCCAGCAGAATGATAAATACTATCGGCGGAGTTAAAATAATCATCCCTTCATGTTCCTCGCGTTGCGCACATTCAAGGAATCGTATTCCCGGAAAAAGCCCAGGATGATCCCCGTCGCGATCACAACCACTACGACCTCGATGACAATAACGGTAATGACCACGGCCTGCGCCAGGGACATGTTGCCGCTGATGTAGCCGGCAAATATGATGAACAAAGTTACCGCTTTTATCAATATTTCAAGGCCGATCAAAACCCTTAAAAGATTATAAGTCATGGTGATGCAGTAAAACCCTTCAATCAGCATCAGGATAAAGAACGTCAGGACGATCCAGAATAATTGGGACATTTCAATTCCCATTTTTTTTGCTCCCTCCAAACAAGATCAAAACGCCGAAAACGCCGGCAAGCAGTATAATGATCTGCCCAAAAAGATCAAGCCGCCTTAACTGCCATAAGACTACGCGCACGTCGGCGATCAATATTTTTGCGGGCAGCCGCATATCAAACGATTGTTTAAAGTAAAACATGGCCAGGCCGGCGATCACAAGCAAGACCGGCAGGAACCAGAACCTGCCGATGCGGTTCTTCCTGCGGTCAAGATATTCCTTGAGCGGAAGCCTGTGCGTAAGACTGATAACGCTGATAAAAACAACGGAGATCAGTCCCGCGCAAACTGAAAGCTCAAATACCGCCGCCAGAGGAGCTCCCATCTCGAACATCAGCACGGTAAGGATAATGCTGGTCAACGCCAGCGCGATCGCCGCCCGCAGAAGCAGGCTGGTCATTACCGCCCAGAGGGCCGCAAGGACCAACAAAACCAATAAAAATATCATTATGTTCATTTCATTGCCTCATAAATAATTTTAAAATAAAAGGAAACGCCAGGCCGATGCCGACGGTCAGCGCCGAAAGTAAGACCGCCGGAGAGACAAGCAGCGCGTCGGCTTCGCGGACATTTGCCAAATCCGCCGGCACTTTGCCGAAGAAAATGCTTCTCTGGAAATATAGAAAATAGGCCAGCGTCAGCAGGCTTGCCAGGACCGCGATCACGGCATAAGCGAAGTTCCCCGACAGCCAGAGAGAAATTATGATAAGAAGCTTGCTCCAGAAGCCGGCAAGCGGAGGGATTCCGGCAGTTGAGAGCGAAGCGATCGCCGAGGTGACGCCGGTAACCGGCATCACTTGCGCTAATCCTCCCATTTTATCCATGTCGCGCGTTCCCGTCTGTTCCTCGACCGCGGCCGCGTTAACGAACAGCTGCGACTTGAAGATCGCGTGGTTTATAAAATGGAACAATGCGGCAAATATGCCCAGCGGCGTACCGGTGCCTAAAGCAATAACAATGTATCCCATTTGGCTGATGCTCGAATAAGCGAGAATTCTTTTGATATCTTTTTGGCCAAGCGCCGCGAGCGCGCCAAAGACGATCGACAAAGCCCCGACAAACAATAACATATCCATTATTGAAGTGGTAAAGCACAGGGTCGAGGTCATAAATTTAATAAGTGTAAATACTCCCGAGGCTTTCGTTATTATCCCCGCCAGGAGGATGGAGACCGATGCCGGAGCGGAAGTATACGCGTCCGCCACCCAACCGTGGAAAGGAACCAGTCCGCCCTTGATCAGCAATCCGCAGATAAAAAGCGCCACTGCGGCCTGTGAAAAGATCGTTCCACCCGAAGGATAGATGAAAGCGCGGATATCGGAAAAGCCGAGACTTCCGCAGGATATGATCAAAAGAGCTATGGAGGTCAGCATCAGCGTGCTCGCGACCACCGAAAGTATAAGATATTTCAAGATCCCTTCAAACGCCGGCTTGTCCATGTTCAAGGAGATCAGGATAAAAGTCGCCACCGCCGTCGCCTCGATGAAGACATAAAGAGAAAAAACATCCTTGACCATGGCGATCCCGTTCAAGCCGATAACGGAAAGAAGGATGAGGCTGATGAAGTTGAATTTTTTATCGTCATCTTTCAGCGTTGCCCAGCCCGCGACCAGCGATACGCCGGCGATCAAGCCGGAGATCATGAGCAATATTACGCTAAGATTATTGATTATCAGATTAAACCCGAAGATGACTTCCATTTGCGCCGGTTTAACAAATTCAAAAGGAGAAAACACGACCTGGGCCGCAAGCATTGCCAGCGTAGAATAAAATGCCGCCGCCCTTAACCTTTTCGGCAAGAGGTTCAATATAACCAATAATATAAACGGGACAAAAATAAATAAATAAGTCATTTTATCCTAATACCTCAAAACAAAAAACAGGACCAGCAGGGCGCCGACCAGCGCCCAGCCCACGTAATTTGAAAAATTTCCGCTTTGCGTCCATCTTACCGCGTTTGAAAAAACAAAAGTTATGTTAACTATCGCTTTTTCGTAAACCCAATCGCACGCCCGGTCGATAAAGAACAGGACCTTCGCGAACCAGTCCGCGATCTTCAAGCCGATGTCATAAGGATCAAAATATTTTTTCTCCGCCAGATCGTAAGCGGTCGAAAGCCCCGGCGCATAATGGATGTGATCCGCGGCGCCCAGCCCCTTCCCCGTTCTCTTTACTCCATACCAGTGGTTTAAAAGCGCCAGCGCCAGAACGATCAGCGTTATGATAACGATCATGAGATTGCCCGGAAGCCCGGCATAATTATAGCCTTCAAGCCTATGGCCAAGGATCGGCTGGATCAGATTATTTAATGGAAGAGGATTATAAACGCCAAAAAGAATGCAAAGGCCGGCAATGATCAGCATTGGAAAAAGCATCAGCCAGGACGATTCTTTGACATTTTTAGTTGCCCCGTCCGCTTTGCCAAGATACGCGGCATGTCCAAGCTTCAGGAACGAGGCCGCGGTTAAGAACGAACCGAGCGCCGCCGCCAGATAAAAGATCCAGTGTCTCTCCAGCGCGCCGTCATAGATCAGTTCTTTGGAAAAGAAACCGTTGAACGGCGGGACTCCGGAAATCGAAACCGCCGCGACAATAAAACAGGCAAAAGTTATCGGCATATATTTGCCGAGGCCTCCCAATTTTGAAAGGTCGGTCGTCCCCGTTTGTTTTTCAACCGAACCGCCGGAAAGGAAAAGGCATGATTTATATAACGCATTGTTGATCATGTGGAAAAGCCCGCCTACGATCCCGGCCGGCACCATGGTCCCGATGCCCAATATCATATACCCCACCTGGCTTATGGCATGGTAGGAAAGCAGGCGTTTATAGTCTTTCTGTACGAGTGCCATCATTACCGCCAGAAGGATCGTGATCGCTCCGATGGTCATTAAAAGAAGCGATATTTTTGAGCCCGGATTCAACTGAAAAAGATCAAGCGAGATCCGGGTCAGGAAATATATTCCCAGAAGTTTTTCCAGCGCGCCGGGAATGATCGCCATAAAAGGCAGCGGGGCGTCAAGCGCCGCGTCCGGGATCCAGCTGTGGAAAGGCATGGAGCCCGATTTGGCGATCGCTCCGATCATCAAAAAAACAAAAGCCAGGCTGGCAAGCCCGCCGAGCGGAAGACTGATCGCGCTCATGGTAAAAGTCCCGGCCAGCCGGCCGGTCAGAGCGATGCCAAACATCAGGCAAAGGTCGGTGATGCCAATAATGACAAAAGCTTTGATCGCGGTCTTATACGCTTCCTTTTTACCAATAATGATAAGGCCAAAGAGGGTTAACAGAAGTCCTTCCCAAAAGAACAGGAATAGCAAAAGGTTGTTTGAAAGCACGGCGCCGTTCGCCATGGCAATGGTTATGAGAAGATACGCGTAAAATTGATTAAGCTTTTCCCTGCCGGCCATGAAGGCGGTTGAATAAAGCGAGATCAATACGCCAAAACCGGCGATCGCGAGAATAATAAACGCGCTGAACTGATAAAGCCGGAAAGAGATGTCAAAGCCAAAACTCCCCCATGGGATATTGAGGACCATAACTCTCTTAAATACCATGATCGCCGCAATAAGGCCGGCAAGTGTGGAGATAAGGGTGATCGCCTCTTTTACTCCCTTCCATTTATCCGGGATGATCAGGTTTACTAATCCGGCAATCAATGGAAGCGCAATTGATAACAAAAGTAATTTTATCATTTGAGTACCAGCTTCAAGAAGTTAAGCGGATAATTGGCCAGGAAGCCGCTGCCGATCGAAAGGAACGCCAAAAAGACCACGCAAAACACCATTGTTCTAGAGCCTTCTTTGGCCGGCGCGCCTTTTGATTCGCCTAAAAAGATCAGGCTGAACGCTCTAAACAGATATAAGATGGTAAGAAACGCGCCAATTATAAACACAACCGCGGTCAGATTTTGTCCGGCAGAAACCGCTCCGCTGATCACCAGGTATTTGCTGAAAAAGCCGCCGAAAGGCGGGATCCCCATTACCGAAAACGCGCAGAAAAGGAAAGAGACCGCGGTCAGCGGCATGGTATTTATCAAACCGCCCATTTCGGTTATATTTTTTGTTTTTGCGTTCTGCTCTATGATCCCGGCGGTCAGGAACAGTCCGCCTTTAGCTATGCTGTGCATCAATATATATAGAAGGCCGCCGATCATCCCTATCGGACTTCCGACCGCAAGGCCAAGAAAAATGAACGCGAGCTGGCTAATGGTTGAATAAGCAATTATTCTCTTAAGATCAGTTTCAATAAGCGCCGCGCCGGCGGAAACCAGCGCGCTGACCGCGGCCAGTACCGGAACGGCAACATGCCAAAATTGTCCGATCGTAAATGTAACTATGAAGAGTCTGGCAAAAACATAAACGCCGATCTTGACCAATACCGCGGCGTGAAGAAGAGCGGTAACCGGGGAGGGAGCAACACCGGCATCGGGCAACCAGGTATGGAACGGCAGGGTCGCCGATTTTGAAAGAATGCCGAAAAGCACGAGTAAAACAATAACCCCGGGCAGTGCGCGACCCGTCATAACGGTAAGGTCAAAGGTCCCGGTCAGCTGGAAGATCATGATGAAGCCGATCAGCATGACCAGCGCGCCAAATACGGTTACCAGAAATGCTTTATCAGCCTTGATCACGTCATTTTTCCCGCGATAAAAACCGATCAGCCGCCAGCAGGCGATTGCCGTAATTTCCCAGAAAAGAAAAAGATAAATGAGATTTGCCGAGTAGACCAGCCCCATCATTGATCCCAGGAAAAGGACCACCATCAGGTAATATTCGTTCTGGTTTTCGTAATGGTCTATATAGTCAAATGAGTAAAGAACTATGATCGCTCCGATAAAGGAGGAAACCATCGCCATAAATACCGCCAGAGGGTCGGCATTGAGGATAAAATTCAATCCCAGGGGAAAATCGAGGTTGAAGATTACTTTCTGGCCGGCCAATATCGGCAAAAGCAGCAGGGACGAACAGACAAAAGATACCAGGACAAAAACCAATGCGGACAAATTTCTTATTAATTTGGAAAACCTTCCCAAAATGGGCAATATGAATGCTCCGATGACCGGAACGAAAACCGCCAATAGAACTAATAAATCGTTTTTCATAATAATATTCAATAAAAAAACCCACCTATAAACCAGGTGGGGGTGACACTCTTTGTAAACCTATTTTATAACTTTTTCAAAAAAAATCAAGCCCCCCGGCAGGCGCAGCCGGTCATTTGTATACCACAAACTTTTGTTTAACCATGTCGGAAATAAGTTTTAGCGGTTTTTTGGCCAGGTCGATGACTTTTATCGTATCGGCAAACCCGCCTTCTTCGGGAAGCAGGCGGGCCAAAATGTTTTCCTGTTTTCTTATCCAATCTTTATCCAGATGCACCCGTTCTTTGTCCATAAAGAGCGCGGCATAAAAGATCTGCGCTTCCACCAGGTCAAGGAAAAAATGGGAAGCAAAAGAGAGTTCCGGCCTGAATCCCCGCTCCGGATCGTCCATTTCCAGCAAGGCGGTAAAATTATTGATCTCGGCAAAGCTTACCGGAACTCCCAGAGACGCGTCCCTCGAACCCCATCTGCCGGGGCCGATCAGCATGGCCTGATTTTTGCCCTTATCCCCTATCAACCGGTTGATTCTTCCGATCATGCGCGCCGCCTCGAATTTTTTCCCCATCAACAAGTCTCCGTAAGCGGATGGGTCCACGTAAACCAGCATTTTTATTTGATGGAAAACATTGCCGCCCATAAAATTGCCTTCCGAACTTATGAGCAGGTTCGATCTTGATATTTTTTCCGGGATCCCGATGTTTTTGCCCGTTCCGATCGACTGGAGCGGACGGCACTGGACCAGATTCATTTTTATCTTGTTTTCTTCAGTAAGATTAACGGTAAATTCAATATCGACCGGATAGCCGTACTTTGCTTCCAGCTTCTTTAATATTTTTTGGGTG
>JBAZPF010000017.1:0-16602 GCA_041648295.1 Candidatus Margulisiibacteriota bacterium
GGTCTGGGACAATGACGAAGGGCAGATGCTGGGCTCGGCTCTCGAAATGGTCAATTCCGGCGAATATTTGACCCCGCATTTAAACTCCGCCGTTTATTTCCATAAGCCGCCACTATACGCCTGGTTGACAGCGATAGTCTTTAAACTTTTCGGCTTTACTCCGTTTTGGGGGAGATTCTGGGCGGCGATCTTCGGGATCGCCGGGGTGTACCTTACTTATCTTTTTGCGAAGGAAATATATAACGAAAGGGCAGGGCGGCTTTCGGCCATGATCTTGGCCGTCAGCCCGCTTTATGTGGTTTTATCAAAAATGGCGCTGGTGGATATTGCGCTGACATTTTTTATTACGCTGTCTTTGTACTTCTTCTATCTTGCTTACAAGAACCCGTCCGATAAAAAATGGCTTTATTTGATGTCCCTGGCTATGGCGTTGGGAACCATGACCAAGGGCCCGTTGGGGATAATTATCCCGGGCTTATCGATCGGTTTATTTTTGTTGATCGAAAAAAGACTTTCGTTCATTAAGGAAATGGAAGTCATCAAGGGACTATTTTTATATCTCTTGATAGCCTCTCCCTGGTTTGTTATTGAAACAATTCGTGAAGGGTCATATTTCCTGAAAATAATATTCGGACAGTTTCTTTTTTCAATCTACATGTCTCCGATGCAGCAGCACCCCGGGCCGATCTATTATTATCTATTTGTGATAATTTTGGGGTTTATTCCCTGGAGCGCGCTTTTTATCCCGGCGCTGGTTAAAAAGCCCAACTGGCTTCTTTTAGGCCAGTTCCTGGTCACACTGGCGATATTTTCAACTGCTTCAACCAAAGTTCCCGGATACTTTTTACCGGCATTTCCCGCCATGGCGATAATGACCGGCAATTTCCTTGACCGGATATTTGAGGGAGAGAACAAGATCGCTTATTATTGCGGCCTTATTTTCCCGGTGCTCTTTTTATTCCTGACGGTCTGGGCCGTAACCATGGTAAAGATCCCGGCGGAATATTCGCAAGCGCTGATCTACCTGCAAACATTGATGCTTATTTGCCTGGCGGGCTTCTTTATGGCGTTCCTCTTCTCATTTATCAAGATCCAGCCGTCATGGAGCATTGGAGCCTGGGTCATTTCCTTGACCGTGTTTTTTATCGGGTTGATCGGATGGCTTTTGCCTTACGCGGAAAATTTCAAGTACACGGCTGATCTTGCCGCCGCCATGAAGGGGAAAGAAAATGTCTGCTATTACCGCGCCTGGCAGCCGCCCAGCCTGATCTTTTATCTAAATAAGCAGAAATATCCCACCGTGATAAAAGAAATATTTGATGAGGGGGCTCTTTATAATTTCCTGGGCAAAAAATCTTCAGCCTGCTACACGACCCAGGATGACGAAAAGAAAATAAAATTCTCTCATCATCTTATCCGCAGCAAAGCCGGGTTCGCCGTTATTGATCGGTAAGGGTTGAATCGAGGGATATTTTTGTCACGCCGATACGGTTGGCCGCCAGGTTGTTAGTGATCTCCGCCAGCCTTTTGGCGATCTCTTTCATGTCGACCGAATTGTCGCGGCGGTTTTTATACTGATCGTAGCGTACTGCGTTCCAGACGGTGGCGTTTTCCTTCGGCTTGCGCCTTTCCACTTCCTCAAAGAACGCCGAGGTGTTTATCTTTGCCAGCCAGGCCTGATACGCGCTTTTTTCTTTTTCGATCGGAACGGAAGCGATCGCTTTCATGATGGACTTGATGCTCCTTAAGTAAGGTTCGTACGGCGGGACTCCCTTATAAGTATAAACCAGATCTTTTAAATTATTGGTATTGCGGTATTTCTTATACCATTTTCCGGTGGCGATCAATTTTTGCGTCTGATAAATGTTATCATGAATAGATTCAAAATGAGTGCTGCCGTTCAATATTCCGGTCAGGTTGCTGTTATGTTTCGGATAGGTCTTGCCAAACGTGCTCTCCACGCCGGCGATCGCAAGATAGAGCCGGTAATCAAGCTTAAACTTGTCCGCCCAGTAGAGTATCTCATGCTCGTGTCCGCGCAGGGGGCTTCCCGGATATTTGGCCAGGAATTTCTTGACCTTTACGGCCCTAAAATCCTTTGCATAGCCGATATTGGCGGCAAAAGTAACGATCAGAAGGAACAGAAACGCTTTTTTTATCATACACTTATATCTCGGCTTTAATAAAGCGAAATTTCAGGTTATAATTATACCAATTCGGCCGCGGATTAACCAGCCTTTAAAGGAAACAGTATAAACTTGATAGAATACATAATAAAAAAAGAATCCGACAAATTCCGCCTCGACAACTTTCTGGTCAAACAGGGGCAAAAGTTCTCAAGAAGCTACATCCAAAAGTTGATAGATGGCGACAAGGTCCTGGTCAATGGCAGGCCGGCAAAGAACAGTTATCGCTTAAAGCCGGATGATAAGGTAACCGTTGACGTTCCTCCTCCAAAAAAGTTTGAAATGATCGCCGAAAACATCCCGCTTGAAATCGTTTATGAGGACGACGATCTTTTAATAGTTAACAAGCCCAGAGGAATGGTTTCCCATCCGGCGGTGGGCAATTTTACCGGGACCCTGGTAAACGCGCTGCTGCATTACGTAAAAAAACTTTCGGGCATCGGCGGCGTCATGCGGCCCGGCATTGTACACCGTCTTGATAAAGACACTTCGGGTTTATTGCTGGTGGCAAAATCCGACCTCGCGCACCGATCGCTTTCAAAACAGCTTAAGGACCGTGCGGTGAAAAAAATATATATTACGCTTGTTCACGGGGTCATTAAACAAAATGAAGGATTTGTCCAGGCGAAGATCGGACGCCATCCGGTCGACCGTAAAAAAATGGCGGTGATCAAAAACCCGGACCTTAAGAGCCGGGACGCGCTTACTTTTTTTAAAGTTTTAAAGAGGTTTGGAGAATATACGCTTGTCGAGGTTAAACTAAAAACCGGCAGGACCCACCAGATCCGCGTTCACATGAGCCACCTCGGTCATCCGCTGGTGGGGGATAAAACTTACGGCGGAAAAACAGAGATAGGGGACAGAACCGTAAAAACAATGCTGCATGCCCAAACGATTGGCTTTGTTCATCCTAGAACTAACGAATATATGGAGTTTTCGGTCCCGATGCCCGATGATATGAAAGAGTTGATTCAGAATATTACATAAGAGGCCAGGAGTCCGGTAAGCAGAGGGATTCCGAGCACGATCGAAGTTTCGATCCCTCCGAATTTTACCCCGCAAATTTGAAGAGCCAAATAGATGCCGACTCCGAGGATTATTCCGACGGCGCCGCCGCTTGATAATTTTTTTGCCAGTTTCAGGAATTCGCTTTCATCGATTACGATCTCATCCTTAATGTCAAAGCGAGGCACCGCGTTCTCCGGCTGCGGGCTTACGATCCTTACTTGTATTTCTGCGGGAACTTTTATCATTTGTCTTTACCTGTAATATTATCGAACGCTGTTATTTAAAATTTCACTTATTAATGATATAATTTTTCTATAATGCATCTTGTTATTGATGTCGGCAATTCCACCGTAAAATTCGGCATTTTTGACGCCGGGAAAATCAAAAAGGAATGGTCTTTCAGGACCGAAAGGCTTTTTCATTGGAATCCGGACCGGTCGATCGTGAGCTTGCCCGCGACGATCTCTTCCGTCGTTCCTGAAGCCGATGCATTCTTGAAGAAATTGTTCAGGGGATCGATATTCGTCACTGCCAAAAATATCAAGGGAATAAAAATAAAATTCAAAAAGAAGTCGGAAATAGGGGCCGACCGGCTGGTGGACGCGCTGGCGGTAAAAGAATTGTACGGGCATCCAGCGATCGTGATCGATTTTGGGACCGCGACGACGTTTGATCTGATCTCAAAAAAGGGCGAATATCTGGGCGGCGCGATCGCGCCGGGGATCGGACTGTCAAAAGAAGTCCTTCATACGGCCACCGCCAAACTCCCGCTCATCGAAATAAAACCGCCTAAAAATATTATCGGCAATTCTACCGTCGAAGCCATGAGGTCCGGCCTGGTTTACGGCTATGCCTCGCTGGTCGAAGGCATGATAAGCAGATTTAAAAACAAAATAGGCAGACGGGCAAAAGTGGTTGCCACCGGCGGCTATGCCAAATTGATAGCGAAATACGCTCGCGGAATTGATATAATTGACATAGACCTCACATTGAAAGGATTGAATATAATATATCGGGAACCTGCGGCTAAACGCCGCGGTTCCTAGATTCATAATGAAACCGCGAGGTTTACTCGCAGGTTTTATTCGAGGAGGATTGAATGGCGGAAGAGCTAAGCGAGTTATTAAAAGTAAGGCGGGATAAGCTTGAAGATTTCAAGAAATCCGGCTTTGATCCTTATCCGTACAAATATGAGCGAACGCACACCTCGGCGGAGATACTTAAACAATTTGAGGGGCTGAAGGGCGAAGAAGAAAGTCCGGAACAAGTTTCGGTTGCCGGAAGGGTCATGGCCAAGAGGGGCCACGGAAAAGCTTTTTTCATGCACCTGATGGACGGCTGGGGGAGAGTTCAAGTTTACGCCAAGCTTGATGTTCTGGGCAAGGATAAATACGAACATTTTGAAAAGCTTGATATGGGCGATTTTATAGGCGTTAAAGGTAAAATATTCCGCACCCGTACCGGCGAGCTTACCGTCCGTGTTTCCGGCTGGACATTGCTTTCAAAGTCTCTGCATCCCATGCCCGAAAAATGGCACGGACTGCAGGACAAGGAACTGCGCTACCGCGAAAGATATGTTGACCTCATGGTCAACCCCGAAACAAAAGAAGTTTTTTTAAAAAGGATCAAGATCGTTTCCGCCATCAGGAAATTCCTCGAGAGCAGGGGATTCCTTGAGGTTGAAACGCCGATACTTAACGTGATGCAGGGCGGGGCGGCGGCGAGGCCGTTTGAATCATATCATGACGCGCTCGACATGCCGCTGTTCATGCGCATCGCGCCGGAGCTTTATCTTAAGCGTTTGCTGGTCGGCGGATTTGAGAAAATATTTGAGATGGGAAGGGTATTCCGCAACGAAGGCATATCCTATAAGCACAATCCGGAATACACCATGCTTGAAATATATGAAGCTTACGCCGATTATCACGACATCATGAAACTGACGGAAGAAATGGTGCTGTCGGCCATAAAAGATATTTCTTCCGACCTGAAGATCGAGTTCAAGGGCGAAATGATCGACTTTACGCTTCCCTGGAGAAGAATTCCTCTTTTTCAGGCATTAAAAGAATACGGCGGCGTTGACATCGAAGGAAAGTCTGATGAGGAGATCCGAAAAGCCGCGAAAAGCAAAGGGATTGAAGGATATGAGGAAATAGGGATCGGCAAGATCATCAATGTCCTTTATGACAAGCTGGTTGAGCCAAACTTAAGGCAGCCGACTTTTATAATCGATTACCCGATCGAGACCTCGCCTCTGGCGAAAAAGAAAAGGGATAATCCAAAACTGGTCGAACGCTTTGAACTGATCGTTGCCGGAATGGAGCTGGCCAATGCTTTTTCCGAATTGAACGATCCCATGGACCAAAGGGAACGGTTGAAGAAGCAGTCCGAATTAAAAGCCGCGGGTGATGAAGAAGCCGAATCGATGGACGAAGACTTTCTCCGCGCTCTCGAATACGGCATGCCGCCGGCCGGGGGACTTGGCATCGGCATTGACCGTCTGGTAATGCTTTTGACCAATTCGCCGTCGATCAGGGATGTGATCTTTTTCCCTCACATGAGGCCGATCGCCGAAGCCGAGCCGAAAAAAGAAGAGATCGAAATACTGGATAAATGAAAGTAACCGAATTATTAAAAAAAGAAAAACCCTGCCTCTCGTTCGAGTTTTTCCCTCCCAAAAATCCGGAACAGGAAGAACAGCTTTTTAAAACGCTTACTGATCTCAAAAAATTTAATCCGGATTTTGTTTCCGTTACTTATGGAGCAATGGGCTCAAACCGCGAGCGATCATTTTTCTGGGTGAGCGAAATAAAGAACCGGTTTGGCATCGAGCCGGTCGCGCATCTGACCTGCGTAGCGGCTTCAAAGAACGAGATCGAGAAATATCTTGATGAACTTGAAGGTTTAGGCGTTCAAAATATCCTGGCGCTTAGAGGCGACCCTCCGGAAGGGCAGAAGGATTTTATCCCTCCCGCGGACGGTTTTAAATTTGCCAAAGAGCTGATCTCTTTTATCGGAAAAAACAAGCCCGGGATGTGCGTGGGCGCGGCCGGGTTTCCGGAAGGGCATATCACCGTTCCGGACCTTCAAAAGGACGTTGAATATCTTAAACAGAAAATAGATTCAGGAGCGGAATATATAATTACCCAGCTGTTCTTTGATAATAAATATTTCTTTGATTTTGTGGACAGATGCCGCAAAGCCGGAATAAATGTTCCGATCATCCCCGGGTTGATGCCGATCATCGGCAATAAGCAAATAAAACGGATTACAGAGATGTGCGGGGCGACCATTCCAAAAGAACTGCATGAAAAATTGGACCGTTTCCAAGACGATCATGCCGCGATCAAAAAGATCGGCGCGGAACAGACTTTGAAGCAGGCGGAAGATCTTTTAAAAAATAAAGTCAGCGGACTTCATTTCTTTGTGATGAACCAGTCGGAGCCGATATCGGGGATATTGAAGCAATTAAGGATCTAGACGATCCTTCCCCAGAGCCTCCTCTGCGCGTTTTCGGATAAGATGTCGCTTGAAGGGATTTTCTTATAATATTCGATCGCTTTTTGCCCCTGGTCCTCTTTTATGAACACATCGCCGGAATTGATATAAGCGGCGGCGAGATCATGGTTCACGGCGATCGCTTTTTCCAGCCATTTTTGCGCCTCGGCATAATTTTCAAGAAGATAATAGGCCAATCCGATGTTATTTGCGATTATTGACGATGCCGGATCGAGCTCAAAAGCGTCTTTAAAGCGGTGAAGCGCTTCCTCTCGCCGGTTGTCGATCAAATGGGCCACTCCGAGGTTGTTCACGCCCGTCGAAAAATTAGGATCAAGCTGCGCGCACAGAGTGAACTCTTCCTGCGCCGCCTGGTACATGCCCTTTAGCAGATAATCAAAGCCGCTGTTATTGTAATTTTGCCCGAAGGAAACGTTTAACGTCTGCTTTTTGGCGGAATTTTTTGCTTCCCTTCCCCAGAAGCCGATGATCGCCTGGGCATTATAAAATGCCGGGACCGCTACCAATATCTTATTCTGCACAGACGCCAGGCTGCTGGCTTTTAGAAATTTTATTTTATCCGCCAGGTTGGGATAGTTGACGTCTTCCTGGAAAATTTCTTCAAGAATGCTCAATGATTTTTTTATCAAGCCCTGCGATTCATAAGCCAAAGCCAGGCTAAATCTCAACTTTTTTGAAGTGTCGGACATTTCCGGGGTCAATCCTTCGAGCCCGCGCTTCAGGATCGAAGTCGCCAGATCAAAGCGGCCTTCTTCGCGGTAGAAATTGCCCAAAAGGAGGTTCGCGAAAGGCGCGCGCTTAAAATCCTTCAGCGCCAGCTGCATTTCGCGAAGGGCGTCATCCCGCTGGTTTACGGTGTTATAGATCTTTGCCAGATCAAGGTGCAGCGATATTTTCCATTCATCGTCCACCATCCGCTTCTTTATCGATTCCGCTTCAAGAAGCATTTCTTTTCTCCTGGCTTCGGCGTATTTTTTCTGCGTTTCAAGATTGCCGGGTTCAATTCCCAGGGCGTTTGAAAAAGTTTCGACCGCCTTGCGGCAGAGCCCCTGGCTTTTAAATGTTTCGCCTAAAAGCAGCAGGGCGGGGACGGATGATTTTTCCTGCGAGAGGACGGTCTCGGCTTCAAGCGCGGCGCGGTTAAAGTCTCCTTTTGCCAGATACGCCTCGCCGATGACGATCCGGGCCCCGTAATCTCTTTTTAATATTTCCCGGCCCTTGCCGATCACCCAGTCAGCGCCGTCCTTATAATAGTTGAGCATTTCCTGGAGCTGTTTTAGCGCTTCTTTGTATTTTTCCTGGCCTATATATGACTCGACCAGAAATTGCCTGGCCAGGTATTGCTCGGGATATTTTTTTAAGATCTGTTTGCAGCCCTCGACCGCCTGATCGAGCAGTTCCGGCCGGCCTTTTGTCAACCGTCCGTATTCTTCGATAGATTCGCTGTAGCTTCCTTTTAGATTGAGTGTTTCCGCCAGCAGAAGCGAAGCCGCCGCGTGAGAAGGGTAGTTCTTTAATATTTTTTTCAACTGGGCGATGACTTCTTCAAGTTTTTCCGGATTTGAGTTTAATATTTCCCTAAGTTTTCTGACCGCGTTGTCCGGCTGCATGCAGCGGCTGTAGAGGTCGACCAGTATTTCCCTCAATCGGAGGCTGTTCTCGTTCTTTTCCTGCAATTCTTCAAGCTTGCGAATAACTTCAAAGGACACTTCAGGGTCTGATTGGAACATCTCAAAATATTTTTCCGCGGACCGCTCATAGTCCCTGACGCGCGAATAAAGTTCGGCCAGCGTCCGCAAAGTGTTCTTATTTTTCGGCAGATCTTCAAAAAATGAGATCGCTTCCTTATAGAGGCCTTTTTCAAGATAGACCGAAGCGAGCATTTCCGATATCTGCGTGTCTTTGATGCCGCAGTTGATCGCTTTTAAAAGAAGGGAGAGCGCGTCATCAAGCCTTTCCTGTTTGATGTATATCTTTCCGAGTATATTGAAAGCGGCGATATTTTCAGGGAATAGGTCAAGCAATTCTTCGAGTTCCAGCGCCGCCTGGTTGATAAAGTCCCAGGAGAGCAGGAGGCTGATCACGGAGAGCCTGGCCTGGAGGTTGTTAGAGTCCTTATTTAAGACGTTCTCATAGTCCATCAGGATATTTGAGATCAACCGCGGATTAAAATATGAAGCCAGCGCGTATTCTTCCCTGGCTTGTTTGTAGCATCCGTCATTAAGATAAAGCTTGCCCAGCTGCATAAGGATTCCGCTGTCTTTTGGATTGTTGTTCAAAGATCTTTTTAATTCTTCAAGCTCAACGATCATCTTTACCTTTTCCTTTCATGCACCAGCAATCCTATGCCCAGCGTGCCAAAAAGCAGCTGCGGGAACCAGGCGGCTAAAAAGGGATGGACCAGTCCCCCTCTTCCCAGAGACCTGAAAACCGACGCGAAAACATAAAACGTGAACATGATAACGATGGTCAATATTATACCCCAAGTGCGCCCGCTTTTTAAGCCGGGAAGGGCAAGCGGGATCCCGATCAAAGCAAAAATAAAAGGAGTTAAGGGTACCGAGTATTTCATGAAGAAATCGGTGAGCAGAGAATTGGTCGATACTCCTATTTTTTCAAAAGACTTGATCTGCGCGCCCAGTTCGCCGCTGTTCATTTCCTGCGGAGTTTTCTGGTCCGCCATGGTCAGAGGGTCTTCTTTAAGGTTCAATGTCATATCGGAAAAATTAGCTTCATAAGCCAGCCGGCCGTTGTCGTCGAATTTGTGGATCACTCCGGAAGAGAGATGAAGCACCAGGCTGTCTAATTTCGCGCTTTTTGCAGTCATCACCCGCGGCAATCTTTCCCCCGCCAGTTCATAGATCATTATATTCTCCAGAGTCTTGGTCCTGGCGTCAAGTTTCTGGACATAAAAATAACGGTTGTAAGGGTCTTTAAAAAAAACGTTCTCCCTGATATCGGGCAGAGGCTGTTTCATTATGATCATCCGGATTATTTTTTCTGAAAGATGGTTGGAGTAGGGGACGATCTTTTCGTTGGTGACAAATGAAAGCAGCGAGATCAGCAATGAAATGACCACGATCGGCATGGCTATGCGCCCGAAAGAGATGCCGCTGGTCCTCAAAGCGATCAGTTCATTGTCTTTGCTCAACCTACCCAGGCACATGGCGATCCCAAAAAGGGTAGCCACGGGAAAGGTCAGGACCATTATTGAGGGGAGCTTGAAGAGCAGCAGCTGGGCCACTGCTCCCAAGGGTATCCCTTTGTTGATGATCAGATCAACGAACGTAAAGAGAAGATCCACGGTCATGACCATGACAAAAGCCACTATCCCCAGTAAAAAAGGGGAGATGACCTCGTTTAACAAATAACGGTCGAGAATCTTCACCTATCAGTCTTCTTCTGATCTTCTGCGCTGTTCACGGCGAACGGACCGGGCAAGGTCTTTTCTCCGGCGCTCGCTCGGCTTTTCGTAAAATTCGCGCTTTTTTATCTCTTCGATAATGCCTTCGCGACGCACCTTGGTTTTGAATTTCCTCAAAGCCTTGTCCAAAGGTTCATCTTTTCTAACCTCTATTCTGGGCATAAGTCTCCCTCCTTTTTTTGAATTAGCCGGGCGGCCAGTGCAGCGGCCTGCCTCCAAGAACATGGAGATGCAGGTGGGGCACGGCTTGTCCGGCATCGGGGCCCTGGTTGATCACCATCCGGAACCCGGAATCTTTTATTTTAAGATCGTCAGCTATATTTGACGCGGCGGAAAAAATCGCCGCCAGTTCGTCTTTTGTCGCTTCAGCGGCGGAATTTACATGCCGTTTGGGAATAATAAGAACGTGCTGTGGGGCCTGCGGATTGACATCGCGGAAAGCGAATACGGTTTTATCTTCGAAAACCTTGTCGCTTTTGATCTGCCCGCCGGCTATTTTGCAAAAAATACATTCACTCACTCTTATTCCCATCCTCATAGCTGAAGCAGCACATAAGCCTTCCGCACATTCCCGAAGTTCTTAAAGGCGAGATCTGGAATCCCTGTTCCTTGACCGTTTTTACCGTAACATGCCTTGGTTTTTCCAGCCACTTATAACAGCAGAGGGACCTTCCGCACGGCCCCAGCCCGCCCAGAAATTTGGCCTCATCCCTGGCGGTAATATTGCGCAATGTAACTTCCGCGCTAAAATTACCGGAAAGGTCTTTACGGTAAGCCTTTAAGTCGGGGGTTTTCTTGTCCTTTTCCATTTTGTAATAAATGTTGATCTTTTTGGTGTCAAAAAGGAATTCGGTGTCGACAACTTTAAGCGGCAGTTCATATTCGCGGGCTTTTTCCGAGGCCGTTATCTTTGCTTCTTCTTCGCGTATTCCAAGTGAAGAAGCCAGTTCAACATCGTCTTCCGTGGCGTATCTTATGACCTTTTTGAGCCGCACGTCCTGGTTCGAGGCCGCCGGATACTTTTTGGGGAAAGAAACGATTGTGCCGAATTCTTCTCCGCGGTCGGTGAGGACGATGACGGACGCGCCGACCTTGATCGACCCTTCCCGATAGCCGGTGATAGGGCAGATGCGGTTGAACTTTCTTAATTTAATCGCTAGTTTGTTTTCCATAATTTAAGGCACATCCAATCCAGTACCAATTTTTTGTTGACCCTGCTTTTTAAATTTTTCAAAGCCGAAAAAACTACACGCGCGGGCCGGGCCGCCTGCTCCTGCGCAAAAAGGACGAATAGGCCGTTAAGCAGGTCCTCGGCGTTGTCAAATTCCGCCACCAGATTCGCGTTGTTAATGAAATTCGACGGGTTTTGTTTCAGCGTTTGATATATTTCCTGCACTTGTTCAGGGATATCTTTTGGCCCTTCTTCCTTGAAAATGATCTTCTGGCAGCGCGAAGCGATGGTTGGGAGAAGACCTTCTTCCCGATTGCAGATAAGAATAAAAACAACTCCTGCCGGCGGCTCTTCCAGAGCCTTTAAAAAGCTGTTGGCCGCTTCGGTAGTCAATGTATCGGCATCATTAATAATAAGGATTTTATAGGATGCTTCCGACGGGCCAAAGTGGGTCAATTCTTTTAGCTGGCGCACCTGTTCGATCTTAAAACTGCTTTTGTCTTTCCCCATAATAATGACATCAGGGTGTATGCCGTTGTCGGTTTTTTTGCAGTTAACGCAATCCCCGCAAGGCTTGTTGTCCGACGTGCAGTTCAGCGCTTTGGCAAAATTGATCGCCGCGGACATTTTTTGCTCCTGCTCTCCGCCGACAAAAAGGTAGGCATTGGCAACTCTTTTTGTTTTGGTAATACCGGAAAATATGGTTTCGATTCTGTCTTTCATTTATTGAATTATATCATGGATTTTTAAAAATTGTACATTTCGCTTTGCCTAGGAAATAGGGCTAAAGTAGCACTTGACAAGGTGCGGACGCATGGTATACAATAACACCTCAATACACGAGGGTAGAAGTACCTTCTAATTGTTGACATAGATCTCCTTTTGACGCTCTCAAAAGAGAGCAAAGAGGGAGTTTGTGTCATTTATTGTCTTTTATAAGACTAAGGACCTTGAAAACTGAGCAGGATAATCTTCCCGATAATATCGGGAAGGTGCGAGTGCTTCTATAATAATTTTTTTTGTTTGATTTCAAAGAGCCAATTGAGAGTTTGATCTTGGCTCAGGATGAACGCTGGCGGCGTGCCTAACACATGCAAGTCGAACGGGTGTAGCAATACATCAGTGGCGAACGGGTGAGTAACACGTAAGTAACCTACCCTTAAGACCGACATAACCCCGCGAAAGCGGAGCTAATTTCGGATGTGTCTCGACGGATGATTTCTGTCGAGGTAAATCCCGTAAGGGGCTTAAGGATGGGCTTGCGGCCTATCAGCTAGTTGGCGGGGTAAATGCCCACCAAGGCTATGACGGGTAGCTGGTCTGAGAGGACGACCAGTCACAATGGAACTGAGAGACGGTCCATACTCCTACGGGAGGCAGCAGTGAGGAATTTTCCACAATGGGCGAAAGCCTGATGGAGCGACGCCGTGTGAGTGATGAAGTCCTTCGGGACGTAAAGCTCTGTCAGGGGGGACGATATTGACGGTACCCCCAGAGGAAGCCACGGCTAACTACGTGCCAGCAGCCGCGGTAATACGTAGGTGGCGAGCGTTGTCCGGAATCATTGGGCGTAAAGCGCATGTAGGTGGTTTGGCAAGTCAGATGTTAAAGGCTCCGGCTCAACCGGGGTTCGCATCCGATACTACCAAACTAGAGAGAGTCAGAGGAAAGCGGAACATCCGGTGTAGCGGTGAAATGCGTAGATATCGGATGGAACACCAGTGGCGAAGGCGGCTTTCTGGGACTTTTCTGACACTGAGATGCGAAAGCCAGGGGAGAGAACGGGATTAGATACCCCGGTATTCCTGGCCCTAAACAATGTTCACTAGGTATTTGAGGTATCGACCCCTTGGGTGCCGCAGCTAACGCGTTAAGTGAACCGCCTGGGGAGTACGGCCGCAAGGTTGAAACTCAAAAGAATTGACGGGGGCCCGCACAAGCGGTGGAGCATGTGGTTTAATTCGATGCTACGCGAAAGACCTTACCTGGGTTTGACATGCTGGTGGTAAAAACTTGAAAGAGCAATGATCCGTAGCAATACGGAAGCCAGCACAGGTGCTGCATGGCTGTCGTCAGCTCGTGTCGTGAGATGTTGGGTTAAGTCCCGCAACGAGCGCAACCCCTATTGCCAGTTGATAACGTTAAGTCGATCACTCTGGCGAAACTGCCCCGGATAACGGGGAGGAAGGTGGGGATGAGGTCAAGTCATCATGGCCCTTATGCCCAGGGCCACACACGTGCTACAATGCTGCGTACAAAGGGAAGCAAGACTGCAAAGTGGAGCAAATCCCAAAAAGCGCAGCTCAGTTCGGATTGAGGGCTGCAATTCGCCCTCATGAAGCTGGAATCGCTAGTAACCGCAGATCAGCGTGCTGCGGTGAATACGTTCTCGGGCCTTGTACACACCGCCCGTCACACCATGGAAGTCAGAAACGCCCAGAGCCCCGATTTATCGGGGTGAAGGTGGTGCTGATGACTGGGGTGAAGTCGTAACAAGGTAGCCGTACCGGAAGGTGTGGCTGGATCACCTCCTTTCTAAGGAGTAAGCAGAAGCTAACCTGAAGTTCTTCGGAACTTAAGGCGATGCCATTACTCTAGGTCGGTTTCTTCTTAACACTTTCTGTTTTGGAGAAAAAGTGCACTCGTTCCTGCTCAGCTCTGAAGGTTCCTAAACAATACTCATGTTTTCAAGGAAAGCTCCGGCATGCCGGAGCTTTTTTGTTTGCAGAAAAAGTTATTGTCTGATAAAATAAATTCAATCGGGCGGTTAGCTCAGTTGGTAGAGCATGCGACTGATAATCGCAAGGTGAGTGGTTCGAGACCACTACCGCCCACCACCCAAATTTTGTGGAACAAAATTTGGGAAATCCTAAATACTAAATCCGAAATCCGAAACTTGGAATTTATTATTTTGAATTTATTTAGGATTTAGAAATTGGGATTTAGGATTTGCCAGCGAAGCTGGCTATGGGGCCGTAGTTCAGCTGGGAGAACGCCTGGTTTGCAACCAGGAGGTCAGCGGTTCGATCCCGCTCGGCTCCATTTAAATACTTGACAAGTTGATCAAGTGTATATATAATTAACAAACAACTTGGACAAAGAATATTTTAAATAGGCTTCGTTTGTAAGTTGCATCAGGAAAATAAAATTTAAAGCGTACTTGATGTACGTTTTTTTGTGCTTTAAATAGCGTCGGACTTTGAAAATTAAATATGTTTAATGTTTGTGAGAATAATTTCTCGCCTGATAATTAAGAGCGCACGGGGAATACCTTGGCACTGCGAGGCTATGAAGGACGCGTCTGGCGGCGATACGCCACGGGGAGCTGTCAAAGAAGCTTTGATCCGTGGATTTCCGAATGGGGAAACCTATCCAGAGTAATGTTTGGACATTTCCGGTGAAAGCCGGGAAAGCTAACCGAGTGAACTGAAACATCTAAGTAACTCGAGGAAAATAAATCAATCCGAGATTCCCAGAGTAGTGGCGAGCGAAATGGGAACAGCCTAAACCTTGATAACTTGTTATCGAGGGGTTGCGGGACCGCAATGTGAGACCGAGAGATCTAGCCAAACTCAGCTGGAAAGCTGGACCATAGAAGGTGACAGTCCTGTCAGTTAAAGATCTTTAGGCTCTAGCGGTATCCCAAGTACTACGGGACACGAGAAATCCCGTAGGAATCCGGGAGGACCATCTTCCAAGGCTAAATACTACGCAGTGACCGATAGTGAACGAGTACCGTGAGGGAAAGGTGAAAAGAACCCCGGGAGGGGAGTGAAATAGAACTTGAAACCGTGTGCTTACAAGCAATCGGAGTCCCGATTCGTCGGGATGACGGTGTGCCTATTGAAGAATGAGCCGGCGACTTACAGTTGCAAGCAAGGTTAATTCCGGTTTAACCGGAAGAGCCGTAGGGAAACCGAGTCCGAAATGGGCGATTTAGTTTGCAGTTGTAGACCCGAAACCGATCGATCTATCCTTGTGCAGAGTGAACCTTGAGTAAAATCAGGGGGAGGCTCGAACGAGTAAACGTTGAAAAGTTTTTCGATGACGTGAGGATAGTAGTGAAAAGCTAAACGAGATCGGAAATAGCTGGTTCTCCCCGAAATGGTTTTAGGGCCAGCCTCAAGTTTATCTTAGCGGAGGTAGAGTACAGTTTGGACTAGGGGTCCGAAAGGATTCCCAACTCCTTGCTAACTCCGAATGCCGTTGAGTCAATGCTTGGGAGTGAGACTACGAGGGATAAGCCTCGTGGTCAAAAGGGAAACAACCCTTGATCGACAGCTAAGGTCCCAAAATTTATGCTAAGTGGGTAAGGAAGTGAGATCGCTAAAACAGCCAGGAGGTTGGCTTAGAAGCAGCCATCCTTTAAAGAGTGCGTAACAGCTCACTGGTCGAGTGGTCTCGCGCCGAAAATACACGGGGCTCAAGCATAATACCGAAGCTACGAATTTACATTTAATTTATTATTTGTATCTGGTAGGGGAGCGTTCCGTTGTAGTGTGAAGTTGTGCCGTGAGGCATGATGGACGAACCGGAAGTGAGAATGTCGGCATAAGTAACGAAAAGGCAGGTGTAAATCCTGCCCGCTGAAAGTCTAAGGTTTCCTGGGGAAGGCTCGTCCTCCCAGGGTAAGTCGATATCTAAGCCGAGGCCGAATGGCGTAGGTGATGGCAAAACGGTTAATATTCCGTTACTGCCTGTAGTGTTAAGACAGGGGACGCAGAAGGATAAATCAGCCGCTTATTGGATTGCGGTTACGAAAGTTCGAGCCCGAGCGCAAGCGAGGGTGAAGTGATCGACTCCACGCTGACTAGAAAAGCCTGTTGTATTGCTGCGGGTAATCGTACTACAAACCGACACAGGTGGACAGGCTGAATAAGCCAAAGCGCGCGAGATAACTCTCTCTAAGGAACTAGGCAAAGTGGTCCCGTAACTTCGGAAGATGGGACGCCCCCGGTTTACCGGGGGTCACAGAAACCAGGCTCCTGCGACTGTTTAACAAAAACACAGGTCTCCGCTAACTCGTAAGAGGATGTATGGGGGCTGATGCCTGCCCAGTGCTGGAACGTTAAGGGGTGTCTTGAGATTATATCAGGGGACTAACCGAAGCGCCAGTGAACGGCGGCCGTAACTATAACGGTCCTAAGGTAGCGAAATTCCTTGTCGGGTAAGTTCCGACCCGCACGAAAGGCATAACGATAGGAGCGCTGTCTCGGAGAGAGACTCGGTGAAATTGAATTAACCGTGAAGATGCGGTTTACCTGCATCAGGACAGAAAGACCCCGTGGAGCTTT
>JBAZPF010000018.1:0-16221 GCA_041648295.1 Candidatus Margulisiibacteriota bacterium
TCTTCCCGCCAGCACTTGGGTCAGCGTTTCTGCATATTTGCGAAAAAGATGATTATCACGGCAGGCATTGGGGCGGGGACCGTATTCAGGGTGGACCTGGCCGTCATGCGCCACATGGAGGATCTCCGGATGTTTTTTTACCAGCCATTGCGGGGCCTGGGCTACGGGTATTCCGAGCAGAACTTTAAGACCGTGTTTTTCACAAAGTGACATGGCGTAGTCCAAATCCTTAAAGCGCCATTCCCCCTCTTTAGGTTCGATCCAATCCCAGGCCATCTCGGCAAAGCGAACCACTTCAAAACCGGTCTTTTTGATCTCACGGAATTCTTTGTCCCAAATATCTTTAGGGTACTGGTCGGGATAAAAAGTCACGCCAAATTGGGTCATATAGGCTTGAATTTTATCACAAAAAAACACAAAATAACAGATGCGCGTTTTAATGGCGTGGGGTATAATATAAAATCATGAATAATAAAGAACAATTCAAAGCGGTGCGAGATTTTGTTGACCACAATTTCAGGCATTTTAATGCCGCGGTGGTTAAAGACGCTTCAAAAGCTTACCTTGAACATATCAATAAAGGCGGCAAGATGTTCCTGGCGATGGCCGGGGCAATGAGCACCGGCGAGATCGGCCTTACCCTGGCGGAGATGATCAGGCAGGATAAGATCCATGCCATCTCAACCACCGGCGCGAACCTTGAAGAAGACATTTTTAACCTGGTCGCTCATGACTTTTATGTTCGGGTGCCCGGCTATCGATATTTCACCAAAGATGACGAAGAATCCCTGCTCAACCGGCATTTAAACCGGGTGACCGACACCTGTATCCCGGAAGAAGAAGCAATGAGAAGGATCGAGCGGATTTTGCAGAAATACTGGAGAGAAGCGGAAAAAGAGGGCAAGCGATATTTTCCTTATGAATATATGTACAAAATAATCAGGGACGGCGTTCTCAAGGAGCATTATCAGATCGATCCTAAAAATTCCTGGATGCTTGCCGCCTGCGAAAAGAACCTGCCGATCTTTGTGGGCGGGTGGGAAGATTCAACCATCGGGAATGTTTTGGTTGCCGACTATAAGCGAGGCAATCTGAAAGACATGTCCGTTATCAAGAGCGGGCTTGAAACGATGAGCTTTTTAATAGACTGGTACAGGCAGGAGTCAAAAAATAGCTCGATCGGTTTCTTCCAGATAGGCGGGGGGATCGCGGGCGATTTCCCGATCTGCGTTGTTCCGCTTATCGAACAGGACCTTTTTGAGGAGAATGTGAGGAAATGGGGTTATTTTTGCCAGATCTCCGACAGCACCACTTCCTACGGTTCTTACAGCGGCGCGGTGCCTAACGAAAAAATAACCTGGGGAAAGCTCTCAAAAGAAACCCCGAGCTTTGTGATCGAAAGCGACGCTACTATAATCGCCCCGCTGATGTTCGCCTACATCCTGGCGTAGCCAAATTGATCCGGCTTTATTTCTTCTTTCTTTTTTGGCATTGCCCCAAAAAAGAAACAAAAAAGCTCTAGGCGATTTCAATATTTATCCCCAAAACCCCCGACCAGAACCTCCCCATCCCTGTCTCGCATGGCCTTCGGAATTAGAACTCTTTGTGAAAACGAAGGGCGAGCCAAGCCCCCGACCGCCTCCATTTATAATGTATGTGAAATCGCCGGACATTATATAAAAAGATCGGGATTATAAATGTCTGATAAGCTGTTCGTTCTCTTATATCGACGCCAGCATGTTTTGGCGCCGGAATACCTTCAAATTTCATCTCCTCGGCGCCAAAAGGGAGGGGTTGGAGGTTACGGCCGTACGTACGTACGGTTCTTCGATGAAATCGAAGAAGGGGCGGTGGAGGCCATGGGGTCCCGGTTGGGTGCTTTGCTGGCGGGGGTTCTAGGGGCGCAGCCCCTAGTGGCTTTCTTTTCATCCACTTTTCTTTTCCACAAAAGAAAAGTGGAAAAGAAAAATAATTAACTTTACATAATATTCATACTATGAAATTTGCTCAATGTAAAAAAAGGGGAAGTTGATCGTAGTAGAATAACCGTTAAAACGCCGCCTGGATCGATTCAAATGTGACGTCAAGAATCCGTTTTAACTGTTTAACGGTAATCGACAGCGGAGGCATCAGGACAATTACATTCCCCAGCGGCCTCAATATCACTCCCCGCTTTCTCGCTTCAAGAATGATTTGATGCCCCACCCTCTCTCTGGTGGAAACAACTTCTATGCCGACCATAAATCCGCACTGTCTTACTTCAATGACCTGATCGAGATGATCGGAAAAACGCCTAAGTTCATTTTTAAGAAATGATATTTTCTTTTGAAGTTTTTTGATCGTTTTTCCCTTTTTGAACAATTCCAGGCTAGCCAAAGCGGCCGCACAGGCCAGAGGATTCCCGGTATAGGTGTGCCCGTGGAAAAACGTTTTATTTTCTTCCGGTCTTCCAAGAAAAGCGTTAAATATCTTTCCGGTGGTCAGCGTCGCCGCCAGCGGCAGGTAGCCGCCGGTAATTCCCTTCGCCACGCACATAATATCGGGAGAAATGCCCTCATGCTCGCAGGCAAACATTTTGCCGGTACGGCCAAAGCCGGTGGCAACCTCGTCGACGATCATTAAGACATTATATTTTGTACACAACTGCCGCACTTTTTTTAATAATCCCTTTGGCTCGACCAGCATCCCCGCCGCCGCCTGGACCAGAGGCTCCATAATTATCGCGGCCAGTTCTTTGTGATGCTTTTTTATTAATTGTTCAATTTCCCCCGCTTCGGGGTTGGCTTTTATGCTTTTAAAAAGCAGAGGTTTATAAATCTTATGAAAGAGATCGATCCCGCCAACCGATACCGAACCGATGGTGTCGCCGTGATAAGCATTAACCAGTGTCAGGAATTTAGTTTTCCCCTTACGTCCGGTCTGCTGATGATACTGAAAAGCAATCTTTAAGGCGATTTCAACCGCGGTTGAGCCCGAGTCCGAATAAAACACTTTATCCAAACCTTTTGGCGTTATTTCCACCAGTTTTTCAGCCAGTTCGATCGAAGGAACATTTCCCAGCCCCAGAAGCGTTGAATGGGCGACTTTGTTCAGTTGGCCGTTAATCGCCCGGTTTATTTCTTTTTTCCTGTGGCCGTGGACTGTAACCCAAAGCGACGAAACTCCATCCAGGTATTTATTGCCATCCGTATCAAAAAGATACACTCCGTCCCCCCTGTCAATAATAAGCTGGTCGTTTTTGATCCAGTCCTTCATCTGGGTAAAGGGATGCCATAGGTATCGTTTGTCTTTATTTAATAAATCGCTCATATTATTTCTCGCAAGTTGAATTTATTATATCATCGTCCATAGAGAACATCTTGGGCCAAATGTAGGGCAACGGCTTGTCCGTTGCCATTCCCATCATATTATTCGCTTCATAACCAACTATCAAGTAATCCAAGATATTTATAATCCTGCCATTTTAATACTAATCCCTTCCTAACAGGATTGTCCAATATATACTGTCCAATCGTTTGTAAATCTTCGCTTTTCCTAACAACACGATCATGAAACCGCCATTGCCATAATTTCCCGGAAATCCCGTAATCCCAAGCAATCCGGGTGGTTTTGCTCTTATAAGCGCCAATAAATTCCGAAATGGATATTTCTTTGGCTGAAGGAGCCAATAGTAAATGAAGGTGATTTGGCATCAGGCAATAAACGTAAATCTTGAAGCCGACTCTTTTCTTTTCTTCTATTAAGCACTTAATAATTGATTGATTTAAATTGTCATTAACAAAAAAGTGAGTTTTGTCTCTAGAACAAATAGTTATAAAATATGGCCTAGGGGTCGCATAATTAAAATCCTTTAGTCGAATTCTTTTACGTTTCAGTTTATCTTCCATTCCAGTACTCTCCCATCATATATCAAGGGCAAGGGATAAACCCTTGCCCTACATTTTAATATTATACTATTCGTAATTTAGCCAATACGGGGATGCGGGTAATATTTTCTATTATTTTTGAATTTGTCTTTTCAGAAAGCTCTTTGCCGGTAAAACCATTCATGATTATCCCTAAAATATCCACCTTTCTGGACCTTAACGCTTCGACAGTTAAAAGAGTGTGATTTATCGTTCCCAACCCCGCCCTCGCCACTATGATCGCGGGAATGTTTAGATCTTTTGCCAGATCGGCGGCAAAGTAATTCTTTTTTATCGGGACCAGCACCCCACCCACCCCTTCCACAAGTACTATTTCGTGAGTAATCAAAAGCTTTTTAAATGCTTTAAATATCTTTTTTAAGTCAATTTTCTTTCGCAAAATAGCGGAAGCGGCATAAGGAGCCAAGGGCAGTCTTAACCTGATCGGATTTATCAGATCCAGAGGATCGCTGATCTTAAGTTCCTTTTTTAGATAAACGGCGTCGTTATCGTCCATTGGGCCGCAGGATATGGGCTTCATAACGCCCACGTCGATCCCTCGGGCCATTAAAGCGCGCGCCAGGGCCAGAGTTATAAAAGTTTTACCTACGCCGGTATCAGTTCCCGTAATAAAGACGCCAGACACTCAATTTCCTCCTTTGTATGTTCGCTTGTAACTGTTATTCGCAGACGGGCTTCGCCTTCGGGCACGGTCGGAGGGCGAATGCCGGAAACAAATATTCCTCCTTCAAATAATTTTCTTGAAATTTCCATGGTCTTTCCCGCATCGCCGATAATTATGGGGATAATCGGCGTTTCACTTCCCAAAAGGCGCGAATTCATCCGCAGGCGCTCAATTCTTTCCGGTTCCTTTTCTATTATTTCAATGGCGGCAATCGAAGCCGCGCAGGCCGCGGGAGACAGCGCGGTGGTATAAATAAAACTTCTCGCTTTATTTCTCAAATAATCTATCAATTGACGGCTTCCCGCTACAAACCCGCCTAAACTTCCGATCGCTTTTGAAAGCGTGCCCATAACGATATCAGCCGGGTTGTCCAGATCGATAACTCCGGTGGCATGGGCGTCGTCGGTCATCAGCATAGCGTTGAACCGCTTAGCCAGTTCAGAAATTTCAGCCAGCGGCGCGATATCCCCATCCATTGAAAAAACGGTATCGGTTACGATCAGTCGCTTTTTAAACTTATCCAAACGTTTGAGTATTTTTTCGAGCGCCCCCATATCTTTATGAGGATAAACCAGAAGTTTTGCTTTGGAAAGCCTGCATGCATCAATTATCGAAGCATGATCCAGCCGATCGATTATTACCGCATCTTCCTCCCCGACCAAGGTGGTTATGGCGCCAAGATTGGCCATGTAGCCGGTCGGAAAAACTATTGCCGCTTCCCGCTTTTTCAATTTAGCGATCTTCCTTTCCAGTTCTTCGTGGATGACAGAATTCCCAGAAATTAATCGGGAAGAGCCCGATCCAAAACCAAATTCCCTTATGATCTCAATCGCTTTCTCCTTTACTTTGGGGTGACGGGAAAGGCCAAGGTAATCGTTGGAGCAAAAATTTAGATATTCCTTGCCGGAGATAGTAACGCGGGAGCCGTCGATCTTTTCTATTGTTTTGAGAGAACGGTAAAGGCCGGCATTTTTTAATTGTTTCAGCTCTTCTTCTATAAATTCCATTTCAGCGGTCAATTTGAAGCCCCAGGTCGGCGATCATCTTCAAATCCTTTTCCGGCGCCTGACCGCTGGTAGTCAGGTAATCCCCAATCAGCGTGACATTTGCGCCAGCGATAAACATTAACGGCTGAAGCTCGCCCAGCGCTCTCTCTCTTCCGCCAAAAACTCCGATATCCTGGGTCGGCAGTATAAAGCGGTAAGCGGCAATCAGTTTTAGGACTTCAAAAGGCGCCATTGGCTTGTAGTTTAAAGCGGCAGGCGTCCCCGCAACCGGATTGAGGATATTGATCGGAACCGATTGCACATTCAGCGTTTTTAAGGCGAATGCCAGTTCAATTCTTTGTTCGACCGTTTCGCCAATGCCGAAAATGCCGCCGGAACAGACTTCCAATCCGGCCTCCCGGGCCAGCTTTATCGTTTTGATCCTGTCCGCATAGTTGTGAGTGGTGCACATCTTATCAAAATAACTCTCCGCGGTTTCAAGATTGTGATGCAGACGCTTCAGGCCGGCTTGTTTCAGCTTATTCATCTGTTTTAGGCTCAACATTCCCAGGGAAACACAGCGGTTCAGGTTCGTTTTTTCGGCAACCGCCGCCAGAGCGGATCCTATTGTTTCTATTTCGGCGTCGGAATGAATGGTCCCGCCCGAAGTTACAAATGAAAAGCAGGTTGCCGACATATCCTTTTCAGCATTCCTGGCCGCTTCAACCAGTTCTTTTTCCGGCAGCAGAGGATAAACCTTGCAGTCCGTCTTGTGGTGGGCCGACTGGGCGCAGAAAGAGCAGTTCTCCGAACAGCGGCCGGACTTGGCGTTAACAATGCCGCAAAGCTTAATCTTATTGCCGTGGAAATGACGACGGATTCGTTCTACCGAAGCCAGCAGGACCATGAGTTCGGAATCCGGAACAGAGATGATCGTCAGTGCTTCCGCTTGGTTGACGGTTTCTCCGGCAATGACCCTGTCGGCTAATTGTAAATAATTCATTTGGATATATTTTATCATGAAATTTCAGCCTAAAACTATTGATAATAAAGCATGGTTCAAGACGTAGTTTTACAATCATATCCAAGGCAAAGACTTAAAGGGATGCCGCCCTCCCCTTTCCAGCATCTTCAAGACGGGTTTAATCGCCTTTTTGGCCCGAGAGCGGCTCAATACCGCGAAATTTTTCAAAGGGCCACAGAATTAACTCGTGGCTATATGTCTACAAAAATTATTGGAGATTTAAACGGTGGAAGAACTTACCTGGAACAGAGAGAAAGATTTATGGGAACAATGAGCAAAGCAGTTGCTCAAGGCGATTTTTCTTTTAAAACCTGGTGGGAGATTGGAAATTCGAAAGGTAATTTGAGGTTGATAATGTTTACGGATGATTTAAGAGAAGAATCAAAGTTGTTATCAAGGATCGATCCAATCGAGAATCAATTTTTAGAAAGATTGGACGATTATTTAACGCACGATATGTCGCATACAGCCCCGCAAGCAATAGTTTTTTATGGAATGGAAGCACTGTTAGGCGCGATCCCCATAGAAAAGCTGGCGGAAACTGGGATTCCGGAAATAGTCAGAGGGCATTTTACTGCCTTTGGCCGGGATATGGGAAGATACTTTGGCTACCATGATAATTTATTCGGAATGGGTGAAGCCTTTTTCACCCCGATCCCTGAATTAAACAGTCTGCCGCAAATTACCGGAAGCCAATTGCCGGGATTCACGGAAATGATCGCCAACGCTTTTACCCTGCGATTCTTGTCGGCTTTTTTTGAGGTAACCACCCAACCGCCAGCGGGGAAAGTTTCCCAACACACGCTTTTGGTAGCCATTGATCCCGCCCTAAAAGATATGTCTCTCCCTTTTTATCTGGTTGCCCCCAAAATAGTCGGTGATATCAAAAACTGTATCAGGGTGGTCAGCGATCGCGAGATGATATTATCCAAAGAAAGAGGGAAAGGATACTATGAGGACGCTTCTCTGGCCAGATCACTGCGCGGAGAAAAAACGGAGAAACCGGTACTTGTTAAGGTCGAGGCGAACAAGCTCTCTTCAAAAACCTGGGAATTGCGGATCTCTGATAATGGTCGAGGAATAGTTATAGAAGAATTACTGCCCGCCTTGGCGCGTGCCTGCCGGAACCTGCCCGGCGCGATTTCTCCCGCCTTGAAAAAAGCGGTCCAAAGCTGGGAAGGCGGGAATCCTTTTGCCTTTAACAATATAGTTCTAAGCGATTTTTGGGAATCGGTATTCCAGATTGGGGTGTCTGCTGGAACGGGAAGAGAAGGATCCGGGATAGGATTATGGGGTTCGATGATGCTGTTGTTAAAACTTGGCGCACAGATCAAAGTAGGGATCGCTCCGAAAACGGGCGGATTTTACGAATCGATAGTTTTGCCGATGGACCTAACCGTAAGGCCGCAAGAAGTAAGAAAATCCGCCAGACTTTACTGGTCCTCCTATTATTGATAAATTCTCATCAAAGTTATACTATTAATTTTATGAAAACTGTTTATCTCCATGGCTTTGCGGCCGGACCGGGAATCTGGGACGGCCAAAAACCCGGGTTTACGCCGCAAATCGATTTTTCTGACCTTGAAGCGGAGAGCCACCGGCTTTCTAGTGCCATAGGACCGGAAACGATCCTGATCGGCTGGTCCATGGGCGGGATGGTCGCCCTGAAGACAGCCTTGTTATCACCGGGAAAGGTCAAGGCATTGGTCTTGGTCTCGACCACCCCCAAGTTTGTCAGTTCACCCGATTACCCTTATGGCCTGCCGCTCGCCTTATTAAGGAATCTTAAAAAAAAGATCAAATTGAACGGGGTAAAAGCTTTTCACTCCTTGGCATTTAAAGATCTCCCAGTCCCCGGCCTGATTGACACGCCAATCGAGCAAGCCGAAAAAGAACTGGCCGAACTGGAGAAAGTCGACCTTCGCGAACTGCTTGCCAAGATAGAAGCCCCCACTTTGATCATTCACGGGAATAAAGATCAGATCGTACCCGTCAAATCTGCCGAATATTTGGCGAAAAACATATCAGGATCGGAACTGCATATATATGATAAGGTAGGCCATGCCCCATTTCTTGAAAGGTCAAAACAGTTCAATCAGTGCATAAGGAACTTTATAAATAAAATATGATCGATAAAAATAAAGTAAGCAAAAACTTTTCTAGAAGCGCGAAGCGCTACGATAAATTGGCCGTATTTCAAAGATCTCTCGCAAATAAGCTTTTTAACAGGACAAAAGGGATCGAAGCATCAAACATTCTGGATCTTGGGTGCGGTACGGGTTATTTGACTAAAAAGCTTGCTTTAAAATATAAAAATGCAAAAGTGATCGGGATTGATATTGCCCCAGGCATGATAAAAGAGGCAATAAAGAAAAACAAATTGCCGAATATTAAATATCTTGCGCACGACTGCGAGAATCTTCCTAAAATCGGCGCGTTCGACCTGATAGTTTCAAACGCATCCCTTCAATGGATGAACTTATATAACGTATCCGGCTGCATCAATAAGAACCTGGCTCAAAACGGGGTGTTCTTATTCAATACATTTGGGCCAAGCAACCTGAAAGAACTTAAATCGGCCGGGTTCAAAAGAAATAAAAACCCTTCAAAACAATTCATAATTAAGGTATTCAAGAAGTACTTTAAAAATGTAAAAGTTACAAGGTCTCTGCATAAAAAGAAGTTTAAAAACATCAAAGCCCTGATCGACTATCTTAAAGGTTTGGGAGCCAACACCCCCTCTTTAAAAGGAAAACCTGACATTAAACGGTTGAGAAAAATACTAAAGCTATGCCCTTCCCCCTTTTATGCGACTTTTGAAGTTTATTCCGGTTTCGCTAAATAAACCCTTCCCGACCTGATCGGTAAAGAAGCCAACAATAATACTTGACAAGCTATCCATGCAAGTTATATACTTGACTAATCCGATAGAGATAGTATAGATATATTGAAATCATTAACTATCCTATCCGATATGTATATAAGGAGGGTAAAATATGGGAATTTTGGAGAATAAGGACGATTTGAAGGTTTTGGTCGACAGTTTGAACTTTAAGGAAAAGGTTGAAAGGTCTCTGGCCCTGATAGACGAAGCGTATAAGAAATACGGGGACGGCCTAGTCGTGGCCAATAGTCTGGGAAAGGATTCGGTGGCAGTCTGGGACCTGACCAAAAAAGTAAATAAGAAAATAAAGGGATTTATTGTTACCACGCGGTTCAAGCCAAAAGAGACCAAAAAGTTCATGGAGGAAGAGGTGGCAAGGTATCCGGAGCTAAAAGTTTACAAAAATGACGAAAAAATTGCCGATGAACTGTACAAAACCGACCCGGATAAATGCTGTGACATTTTAAAGGTCCAGCCTACCCGATGGGCGGTAGAGGAACTAAAGGTCAAATGCTGGGTCACCGGCCTTCGCTGTACCGAAGGAAGGACCAGGGCCGATTTCAAAGAGGTTGAAGAGCGCGATAAAGGATTAATCAAGCTTAATCCCATACTGATCTGGAAAGAGCGTGAAGTCTGGCAGTATCTGGCCCTTTATCAGGTGCCGGTCAATCCATTATATAAAGAAGGCTATCGGTCTCTGGGATGCGCGCCGTGCAGCCACATCACCAATGATGAGAACGAACGCGCCGGTCGCTGGATCGGCACCAGTAAATGCGGAGGAGAATGCGGAATTCACACCAGGCCGCTTATCAATGTAAGCGGAGACGGGATTTAAGGAGGAAAATTTTGTTCAGTGTTGCTTTATTAATAGTAAGCGTTATTTTTTTCGCCATGAACATGGGGGGATCGGGCATTGCCCCCTCTTTCGCGGCGGCCTACGGAGCAAAACTGATCTCGCGTAAAAAAGCAGCGATCCTGTTCGGCCTTTTTGTGATCTTGGGCGCCCTGGTTCTGGGGAGCAGAGTGGCAAAAACCTTAAGTTCCGGTTTTATCGCCAAAGAACTATTCACGCCGCAGGTCGCGCTGGTAATCCTTTTAAGCGCCGCGATCAGCTTATTCGTGGCCAATATCTTAAAGGTCCCCCAGTCAACCAGTTGGGTGACCGTGGCCGCTACTTTTGGCGCGGCTTTTCATTTTTCCAGCCTGAACCTGGTCACAACCGCGCGCATGGTTGGCCTGTGGTTCATTTTGCCGGCGATCGGATTTATCCTGACATTTGTGTTTTTTCGGATCATTTATCCGCCGCGGCAAAGCAACTTCTGGTTCTATGAAAAAGTGCATTCAAAAAAGACCTTGATCCATTATTTCGCCCTGGCCTCAAGTTGTTATGTGGCCTTTGCGATCGGGGCGAATAATGTGGCCAATGCGGTAGGTCCCCTGATGGGAGCTAATTTGATCTCCCCGGTTTTGGGGTTATTGCTCATTTCCCCGCTCTTTGGCCTGGGGGGCTGGGCGATCAAAGATCGGACCATGAAGACGATCGGAAAAGAGATCGTCCCGCTGGGGTTGATCACCTCAACGCTGGTTTCGATCATTACCGCGACGCTTTTGATCTTTGCTTCATTTTTGGGGTTTCCCCAGTCGCTGGTGCAGTTAAACGCCCTGGCGATCATGGCGGTGGGAACGATAAAGCATGAACATATTTTAGCGGCCGGAGAAAAAGCCGTCCAGAAAACATTCGCGGTCTGGCTGGTCGCGCCGCTGGCTTCGGGCATATTGTCCTTTTTATTGTTAAGTTTATTAAAGGTTTAAAAAATGATTATTACAAAAGAAGCTTTAACGGAAATTATTGAGCATGCACGGGGGAGATCATTCGAGGTCTGCGGCCTCCTGGCCGGGACCGAGGGACGGGTCAGTAAGATCTATCGCATGGCAAATACGGAGGAAGAACCGGAGACGGGTTATTTTATGGATCCCAAAGAACAATTAAATGTTATGAAAGAAATAAGAAACCAAGGCCTTGAATTGTTGGGAATATATCATTCTCATCCCGTTTCGCCGGCCTACCCTTCGCCAAGGGATGTCAAACAGGCTTTTTACGATGAAGTCAGCTATTTAATCGTTTCGCTTTTGCAAAAAGAGCCCAAGGTCAGGGCTTTTAAGATCGAAGAGGGAAAGATCAGGGAGGAAAAAATTGTCACATCCGGTTAATCACGAAGATTTAAAAAGAGGCGGAGTGGTCAAATTAAAGGAAAAAGATATGTTCTCCGTCTGGGTGCGTGCGGTTTGCGACAACATGGACGCTAAAAAATTGCGCAAGGTCGCCGAACTGGCGGAAAAATACGGCCGGGGGCTGGTGCTTTTCACTTCCCGGCAGTTTCCGATCATACCGCACGTCCATTTTGATGATATCGGAAAAGTGAAAGAAGAACTGGCAAAAGTTGAATTGATGCTCGATCGCTGCGGCGCGCGGATACGAAATGCCGATGTTTGCTATGATTCCAATCTTTGCCCTTACGCGGTCATGGACCCGATCAGTTTGGGAGAAAAACTCGACCAGTTCTGGCGGGACGACCAGGGAGGTTTTAAGACAAAGATCTCTATCGCCGGCTGCGAAAAGCAGTGCACGGCGCCCAGGGTTTTGGCCGACATCGGCTTTGTCGGAGTCGAAAGAGACGGCAAGAAGGGTTATGACGCTTATCTTGGCGGCAAGCTTGGGCTTGATCCTTTTGTCGGAATAAGAATGGCCGAACTTTTATCGGAAGAAGAAACGCTGAACTTTGTCAAAAATTACGTTGAATTCATCAGGAAAGAAGGAAAAGAGGGCGAACGATCGGCATCTCTGATCAGACGGCTTGGCGAAAAGGCCGTCAGGGAAGCGTTAACGAAAGATCTTGGCGCGGGCTACGAAGCTAAACCTTTTTCCTGCGACACCAAGCAGACCAAAAAAGTTAACGGCGCTATTTTGCGGATCCGCGCCACCAATGGAGAAGCGACATCGGATCAAGTGCGCAAGATCGCGGATATCGCCGAAAAATACGGCCTGGGATTTGTCCATTTCCCGGTTCGCGGCGGGCCGGAAATTCCCGGTATAAATATTTCATTAATTCAGGCAATTAAAGACGAGCTCAAGGAAGCCGGTTTGAGAGTATTAGATAAAGGCATCGATAACATTCAGTCCTGTTTTGGTAATTATTGCACCAATGGAATCTTTGACGTTCAGGAATTTACGAAAAAAGTAGAAAAGCTGGTAGAAAAGATCGGGCTTGATAATCTGAACATTAAAGTTTCAGCTTCCGGCTGTCCCAATTCCTGCGGCATCTCCCACCTCTCCGATATTGGATTTATGGGCGTTGTTGAGCCGGAAGTTGATTTGAAAAAATGCAACGGCTGTGGCGTTTGTCCCAAGGCTTGCCGGGTTAAAGCCATTGCGATAGAAAATAAGCTGGCGGTTATCGATCGGGAAAAATGCAAGAATTGCGATTTGTGCGTTAAATCGTGCCCCTTTGGCGCCATAACTGAAAAAAGAAAGGGGATTGCCATTCTGGTCGGCGGACGCGGCGCTCATTTTTTAAGCGATGATTATCCCGGCGAAACGAGGTTGGGCGAAAAACTGATCGACTTTCTCGATGAAGAAAAGGCCCTGGCAATTACCAAACGGATCTTGACCCTGGTCAAGAAAACCGGCCAAAATGTCGCCGTCATTATCGACCAAATCGGTTTTGAAAAATTTAAGGAGGCAGTCTTATGAAAATCCAGATCAACGGAAAAAAGGAAGAATTGGAACAACCGTTAACATTGGGCGATCTGTTGAAATTAAAAAATATTCGCCGCGACGTGGTCACCGTGGAATTGAATGACAATATCCAGGACCGGAAAAATTACGATATCGTACAGCTGAAAGAAAACGACCGGCTTGAATTTGTTTATTACATGGGCGGGGGCCAGGTATCGGAGCTGATCGGCAAAACACCGATCGTGAAGCTAAAAAAGATCGTCAAAGTCGGCTCCGCAGACGTCTACGCCAAAGTTGAATTTTTTAACCCGGGCGGCAGCGTCAAAGACCGGATTTGTCTGGCGATGATCGAGGATGCTGAAAAAAAAGGATTGTTAAAGCCGGGCGGCACGATCGTTGAGCCCACTTCCGGCAATACCGGCATCGGACTGGCCATGATCGGCGCGGCCAGAGGTTATAAAGTGATCCTGACGATGCCGGAAACAATGAGCCTGGAGCGGATTTATATTCTAAAAGCCTACGGCGCCAATGTCATCCTGACCGCGGGGACCGAAGGGATGAAGGGGGCGATCAAAAAAGCCGAGGAGATAGTCAAAAAATCCGGAGCTTTTATGCCGCAGCAGTTCGATAATCCCGCCAATCCCGAGGCGCACAGGCAAACGACCGCGCTTGAGATCATCAAAGCGTTAGGCGAGGATATCGATGCTTTTGTGGTTGGCGTCGGGACCGGCGGCACGATCACCGGCGTGGGCGAGGTTTTAAAATCTAAGAATCCAAAAGTTAATATAATCGCCGTTGAACCGGCCAATTCGCCGGTACTTTCGGGCGGCCAGTCCGGGCCGCACAAAATACAGGGGATCGGCGCCGGTTTTGTGCCCAAAGTTTTAAACCGGGACATTATCGACCGGATCATAACGGTCAAAGATGATGAAGCGTTTAAGCTCTCCCGCCGAATCGCCGAGGAAGAAGGGCTGTTTGTCGGCATCTCTTCGGGCGCGGCGGCTTTTGGAGCGCTTCTGATTGCCGCCGAACTTGGCAAGGGCAAAAAAGTCGTAACGGTTTTTCCCGATACGGGAGAACGTTATTTCAGCATGGAGCAATTTTTTAATGCCTGATCAAAGCCTTGATCTAAGGGGAATAAGCTGCCCCTTAAATTATGTAAAAACAAAAATAAAGCTTGAGGAAATGGAAGCGGGGCAGACGCTCGAGATACTGCTCGATGACGGCGAGCCGATACTGAACGTGCCGCGCAGCGCCAAGGAAGACGGCCATAAGATTTTAGAAGTTAAGAAAGAGGATGGTGGTTATAAATGTCTTATATTAAAGGCTTAAAATGCCGGGAATGCGGGAGAGAATATCCGAAGGAAGCTTTATATGTTTGCGAATATTGTTTTGGATCGCTTGAGGTAACTTATGACTACGAAAAGATTAGAAAGCATTTGACCAAAGAAAAGATCGAAAACCGCAAAAAAAACATGTGGCGCTACCGGGAATTATTGCCGATCGAAGGGGAACCGACGGACGGATTGAATTCCGGTTTCACTCCCCTGATCAAAGCCGACAATCTGGCCAAAGTTCTGGGAGTAAAAGAGCTCTATGTAAAAGACGATTCGGTTTGCCCCCCCACCCTTTCTTTTAAGGACCGCGTGGTGGCGGTGGCGCTTTCAAGGGCGAAAGAACTCGGCTTTAAGACCGTGGCCTGCGCTTCCACCGGCAACCTGGCCAACGCGGTCGCGTCGCACGCGGCGGTCGCGGGCCTTGAAAGCTATATTTTTATCCCCGCCGACCTGGAACTTGGAAAAGTGATCGGGACTTTGATCTACGCGCCGAACCTGATGATGGTTGAAGGTAATTATGACGAAGTAAACCGGCTTTGTTCCGAGATCGCCGGCAAATATAAATGGGCTTTTGTCAACATCAACATTCGTCCCTATTACGCGGAGGGATCAAAAACCTACGGGTTTGAGATCGCGGAACAGCTTGGGTGGAGGACGCCGGATCATCTTGTGGCTCCCTGCGCGGGCGGATCCTTAATAACCAAGATCTGGAAATCTTTTAAGGAGTTCCATAAACTCGGTTTCATCCCCGAAGTTAAGACAAAGATGTACGCGGCGCAGGCTGAAGGCTGCGCTCCGATCGTCAACGCGATCAAAGAAAGATCGGAAATAATAAAACCGGTCAAGCCCAGGACGATCGCAAAATCGCTGGCGATCGGGAATCCGGCTGATGGCTATTACGCCATGGGGGTGGTCAAAGAATCGGGAGGATGGGCGGAATCAGTGACGGATGACGAAATCGTCGAAGGCATTAAATTGCTCGCTTCCACCCAGGGAATCTTTACCGAAACCGCGGGAGGCGTCACTGTGGCCGTTACCAAAAAGCTGATCGAACAGGGAGTGATACCGAAAAACGAATCAATTGTGATCTCGATAACCGGGAACGGGCTTAAGACCCAGGAAGCGGTCCAAAATAAGATCGGCAAACCGGCAAAAATAAAGCCGACGCTGAAATCATTTGAAGAGGAGGTAAAAGTATGAGCATTAAAGTCCGCATACCCCAGCCGCTCCAAAAATTAACCGGCGGAGCCGAACTGGTGGAAGTTTCCGGATCCGATGTAAAAAGCCTGATCGCGGACCTGGATAAAAATTTCCCAGGGTTCAAGGACCGGATCTGCGATGAAACGGGAAAGGTCCGGCGCTTCATCAATATTTACATCAACGATGAAGACATCAGGTTCTTGGAAGGCGATACCACCAAAATCAACGACAGCGACGAAGTTTCGATAATTCCCGCGATCGCAGGAGGCTAACAATGACATTAAGCGACAAACAAATAGAAAGGTACAGCCGGCAGATCCTTCTTCCGCAAGTCGGGGGAAAAGGCCAGGAGAAGCTCTTGTCCGCCAAAGTGTTGATTATCGGGGCCGGAGGTTTGGGCTCTCCGGTTGCGGCATATCTTGCGGGCGCCGGAATCGGAACGATCGGGGTTGTCGATTCCGACG
>JBAZPF010000019.1:0-15495 GCA_041648295.1 Candidatus Margulisiibacteriota bacterium
TTCCTGTCCCCTTGAACATCCCGATCCTTTTTAAAACCTGGGAAAAATCATCCAGGTCGAACCAGCCGGCAAGGTTTGCCTCGATCGAGCCATTCGCGGCAAGGTATCGGCCGGTTATTTCAGAGTTTGTCGTCGCCAGCTTAATTTTGTTTATATTGAGCTCTTTGTTCTCCAGGGAGGCTTCAAGCAATGCTTCTTTGAAATATATTCCGCCAAGCGAACCGTTGCGGGTACGCAAGCTGCCCCGGGCATTAAGCCCAAGAAAATCATCCGCCGATTCTATTTTATTAAGCGTTCCGTAAATTTTCAGGTCGAGATCGATTGATCCGGTCGGATTATTAATCTCTTGTGGAAGTATGCTGTTAAATATTTTAAAATCATCGAATTGCAGAGCATTGCCGGAAATTTTGAGGTCCGTAGGGACTCCCACCCCGGTTTCTCCCGATATCAAAATCGTCGATCTTCCGCTGCTGATCGAGGCATTCAATATCTTCATTCTGCCTTGCGCCAGCTCTATCCCGCCGATCGCGCGATCAATCGTTTGCTCGCCTATCTTTGCCGATGATATCTCCAGCGTGCCTGAAGCATTAAGGTTTTTTAGCGGTGATTTAATAAACGCGTCATCAAATTTAAAGGAAACGGCCCCGCGGAAAGAATCCAATTTTGCGCTCATGCCGCCCAAAGACCCCTCCCCCGCCAGATTTATCCCCGAAGCCGAACCGGAGAATGAAACATTACGGTCTTTTAAAATATCGCCCGAACCGTGAAACCCTGCAGTTAAAGATGTTAGGCTCAACGAATCGATGCTGAACTTTCCTTCGCCATACCTGAACTTCAATTGGCCGAAATCGATCGGCTGCCCCATCACCGACGCGTGCAGGAATTTTCCGTTATATTCGCCATAGAGGGCGTCAAATGTTCCCCCTGCTTCCATTCTTCCGCTTAAACGGCCGGATATAACCGGCGAACCGTCTGAAAGCTTTTTAAGGTCCAGAGAATCCAAGTTCCCTGTCAATTTAAAATGGGGGACCTTTGATGAAAAGTCGACTTCGCCGGATATTAATATGTTTCCGTCATACGCCGATATTTTGGCCGCTTCTATGGCCGCTTTTTTCTTGTAATAGACCGCGGAAACGGCCCCGGATATCTTTTGCCCATATATTTCCCCGGCGCCGATCTTTGCTTTTATTTCCGCCTTGAAGTCATTATAAGGGCCGAACAAGTGCAAGCCCAGCCCTCCTCTTCCTTTAAGATCAAGGGCAGAAGTCCCGGGATAAATATTTTTAAGTTTTAGAAGGTCGGCGTCCTTTACGTCAATGTTCAGATCAAGCCGGTCAAATAATCTGCCGGAAACGGTAAAGGGGACATCGTCCGCCTTCCCCGACAACTGCATGTTTATATCGTTATTTTTTAGATTAAACACCAGATCGCCCGTTCCTTTATGGATATCAATAAAAGGAAGAAGATAAGGAGCCCATGATCCCATGTCCATGTCTTTTGAGATCAGCCGGATATCGAAAGAATTTTTATCGGGGTTCGCTTTCCCTTTTATGAATATCGAATTCTTTCCGGACGATGCTTTCAGGTCAATCGATATTTGCGGAGCGCGGGAGAGGTCGACCCCTCCGTGGATATTTTCAAATTGCATCTTGAACAGGCTGTCTTTTAACCGATAGGGCAATCCCGCCTCATCCCGGTATTCCGCCTGGCAGTCATAGAGGAACAAGTTCGCTTTGAAAGGGATACCCCCGCCGCCCGGCTTGGCGGGTTTTAGGAAATGAACGGCATTGATATCGCCCTTTTTGCCGCGAACAATATTTGCGTTCCCATTGAATACCTTAATCGAGGTGATCGCGGGAACAACGTCCCCTTTTGCCATCGCGTATTTTATGGGGCTAAAATTAATTACGATCTTTTTCGCCTTGATATCGTTCCCGATCTTAACGTCATTTAATATGATCTGCCCTATCAGCCTGCCGCCGGCGCTGCCGATCTCCACTTTGTTGGAAAAAAGATCGGAAAAACTCTGCACCGCCTGCTGTTTGACATTTTCATAAAGCGGATCGGTAAATTGGGAAAAAGAGAATCCCGACAAGAAAGGGACCATAAGCGGCAAGATCAGTATAATCGCGTATTTTTTTATCATAGGATAAGACAAACCAGGATCGCGAGCGCGGGGCTTAAAGCCAAATCCATCACCATTTCGGTTTTAAACTTTGCCTTTTGCATCTCTACCGCGGGTTCATTGTTTCTGGCAAACCATAAATTGCCGCGGGCGTTTAGATAATAATAAATACGAATAAGTATTATCAGCGGGATTAAATAAAAACCCATCCCCCCCGCTGAAAAGAATATAACAATGAACAACCTCTCTGTCAGCCCGTCCCAATCTATTTTCAGGCCTCGCCGTATCCCCAGTATATAAAATAGAAGGAAGAGGGAGATTGAAACGCCGACCGTTGCCGTTATAAGACGAAGGTACATACTTGATTATATTATTTTTGCTCTAGGGTGCGCAAGGTCATATACTGATTTCAGCTTTTCCTTGGTTACGTGGGTATAGATCTGGGTGGTGGAAAGGGATGAATGTCCCATTAATTCCTGCACCGTCCGCAGGTCCGCGCCGTAGGTCAAAAGATGCGTGGCAAAGGTATGGCGAAGGGTATGGGGGGTAATCGGCTTGTCGATGCCGGCTTTTTTGGCGTAATACTTGACCGATCTTTCAACGCTTCTCTGGGTCAGGCGCCCGCCCCTTAAATTATGGAATATCGCCTTATTCTGGGTTTTTCCCCGTTCGGCAAGATAATCTTTCAGCGCCGATACCGCGTATTTGCCGATCAAGACGATCCTTTCTTTTCTGCCTTTTCCAAAAACTCTTATCTCGCGGCCTTCAAGGTCGAGATCGGAAAGGTTGAGCTTGGTCGCTTCGGAAACCCTTATCCCGCTTCCATATAACAGTTCAAAAAGCGCCCGGTCCCTTTTGCCCTGCAATTTACCGGTATCGATTGCTTCCAGCAGTTTTTCAATTTCTTCTTTGTATAGAAAATTGGGAAGTTTCTTTTGAAGTTTAGGCGTTGATAAAAGCTCAAAGGGATTGGACTTGGTCTTCCCTTCCCTTACCAGCCAGCGGAAAAAAGACCGGATGGCGGATATTTTTCGCGCCAGAGAACGCCTCGAGAATTTTTGCCCTTCAAGGTAATAAAGAAATTCGCGCGCGTTCTGCCGGCTCATTGAAAAAAGCGGCGTTTCTTGCTTTTCCAAAAAACGGCAGAATTGATCGAGGTCAATGCCGTAATTGATCAATGTATAATCGGAAAAGTTTCTTTCTGACTTCAGGGAATCGATAAAATTTTTATTGTATACTTCGAATTTGGATTCAGAGGCCATACTGTTTGCGCTTTTCCGGCGTCAGGGGAATATAGCGTTCGCCATCTTTGACCCACAAATCTCTTTTTTCCAGCGGCCTGGTATCAAGATGGACAAATCCTTCCTGGGGATAAAGGCCGATCCCGTTAATCTCGGGGATGGTTTCCGCGTATTTAAAAAGCTCATTCGGGGGAACCCCATCTATGGCGATGTGCACTGCTTTTCCTTTTAAATGGTAGCTTACTTTTTCCCTTTTCAAGCTCTCGTAGTAATCGTCGCACCAGAAAGCGGATATCACCTTTACCTGCTTTTGAAAATGCTCGGCGATCATTTCAAGCGCTCCGACCAGGCCCAGATGGATCTTAAAGCCTTCACCCTTGCATTGAGGGCATTTGCAGTTAAAATCCTTGTAGTTAAAGTGTTCGGAAAGGTCTCCCATGAAATAATTATACTTGATTCCGTTGACAAATGAAAGCTTTCAAGATACAATTCAACAAGTTTCATACGTAAGACCAGTCCGCTCGTATGAGGGAGGTAATAATATGAAAGATGGAACTCGTTTATTCACTTCAGAGTCCGTTACCGAAGGCCACCCCGATAAAATCTGCGATCAGGTCTCCGATGCTATTCTCGATGCCATAATCGCCAAAGACCCGGTCGGCCGCGTCGCGGTTGAAACCTTGGTCACAAACGGCATCTGCATGGTAGCGGGAGAAGTAACCACAGGTTGTTATATTGAGATCCCCACGATCGCGAGAGAAGTCATAAAAGATATCGGTTATACCCGGGCCAAATACGGTTTTGATTATGAAACCGTGGGCGTCCTGGTCGCCATAAAAGAACAAAGCAAGGACATCGCCCGCGGCGTGGACAAAGCGCTTGAAATAAAAGGCGGAGAAGTCATAAAAGAAGATCTTGAAGGATTAGGGGCCGGAGACCAGGGCCTAATGTTCGGCTATGCCTGCGATGAAACCCCGGAACTTATGCCTCTGCCCATAACCCTATCCCACCGTCTGGCAAAAAAGCTGGCGGAGGTCAGGAAAAACGGAGAACTCTCCTATCTCCGTCCGGATGGAAAATCCCAGGTAACGGTAGAATATGAAGGAGATAAGCCGGTAAGAATTCACACCGTACTGATAGCCGCGCAACATTCACCGGATGTAGACACCAAGCAAATGAAAGATGAGATCATCGAAAGGGTCATCCTTCCGATTCTCCCCGAAGAACTTGTCGATGATAAGATAAAATATTACGTCAATCCGACCGGAAGGTTCGTGATCGGCGGGCCTCAGGGCGACACCGGGGTTACCGGAAGAAAAATAATCGTGGACACTTACGGCGGTTATTCCAGGCACGGCGGCGGCGCTTTTTCAGGGAAAGATCCCACCAAGGTAGACCGATCCGGGACCTATGCCGCGCGTTATGTGGCAAAAAATATAGTTGCGGCCGGACTGGCAAAAAGATGCGAAGTCCAACTCGCTTACGCGATCGGCGTCGCCAGGCCGTTATCCATCATGGTCGACACTTTTGGCACGGGTAAAATCGAAGAAGACAAGATTGCAAAACTGATCGAAGAGAATTTCGATCTCCGTCCCGGTTTAATAATCAAGAACCTGGACTTGAGAAGACCGATCTATAAACAGGTTGCCGCCTACGGCCATTTTGGCCGGCCGGACCTGAAGCTTCCATGGGAAAAGACGGATAAGGCAGAGATCTTAAAGAAAGCGGCTAAATAGTTTAGAAAACAAATCTCTGGGCGTAGATACTACGTCGGCCGTATCGATAATCTTCCCATCCCAGGACAATGGAATTGTCGGGAAGAGAGACTAGCTTCGGAGCTCTGCCGCCTAAAGATGTTTCTTTAATGAGAAAACCGTCAGGCCCCCACGATGGCTTCCCATTGAGAGCAATCTGCTGCATGTAAATATTATAGGCCTTTCCATTTCGGTAATCTTCCCAGGCCAGATAGATCCCATTTTTATTTGCGACCGCGCTTGGCGAGTACTGCGTGCCGGGGGCATTTGTAATAGTTAAGCCCTCCTCCGGAAATACAAGCTGGCCGTTGCCTTGCAATTTTTGAGTAAAAATATCCCAGTTGCCGAACCTGAAATCTTCCCAGATCAAACATGCCTCTCCTGCAGAATTTACAACTAATGACGGATCCTGCTGGGTGCGCGCTGACTGACAAACAGGGATGCCGTCTTTCAGGAATAATGATCTTCCTGACGCATCCAGCCTTTGGGCAAAAATGTCATAGCTCCCGCCGCCTTTGTCCGTCCAGGCAATATACACTCCGCCCTGGCCGTCATTGATCACTTTAGGATCGCGCTGCGAATCGGGCGCCTCGCAAATGGAGAGTCCGTCTTCGCCATATAGAGTATTGCCTGACAGATCCAGCTTTTGGGCGAAGATGTCGGAGTTCCGGTCCCCATTGCGATAATCTGTCCAGACCACCACAAATGTTTTTGGTGAAATAACGGGATCGTCCTGGTTGCCGTTCGCGGCAGAAACAACTTTTCCCTGGCCGCCCCACAGGATCTCTCCGTTCGCGTTTATTCGCTGGGCGAAGATATCTTTATATCTAAGCGTCCCTCTATAATCGCAATAAACCACGATCGCGCCGCCCTCCCCGTCCTCAAATATCTTGGGCTTGCTCTGTTCGAGAGAAGGAGCTTTGGGGGTCAGAATGACCCCAGCTCCATCCCAGGCGACAGAGCCGTCAGAATTGATCCTCTGCGCGGCTATCATCGGCCTGGAATTATCGCGAAAATTTTCCCAGACCACGATCGCGCCGCCCAACTCATCGGGAATGACCTGCGGATTTTTCTGGGGAAAAAGTCCGGGCGCGGCGACAACTCCGTCTTTTCCCCAGAGAAGCTGTCCAACCTTGGAAACTTTTTGCAGGTAAATGTTCGAATAGCCGTTTCTGAAATCCTCAAAAGCGAACACGACCCCGTCTTTGGACCAGATTTCGTTGAAACTCTGCTTAATGACGGCGCCTGGCGTATTATTTACCACATTTATCCAATCCATCATACCGTTGGCCAAAACATGAGAAGCAAAGATATCAAAATTCCCTTTTTTCCGGTCCTGATAACAGGAAAACACTTCGCCGGAAGCAGTCAATATCGCGTTCCCAATTTGGGGATCGACTCCGTTGTCGGTGATCAACACTCCGTCAGATCCGAATAAAAGAGATCCGTCTTCGGTGATTTTTTGAGCGAACAATTCCTTATGGCCGCTCCGGCTGTCCTCCCAGATTACGGCAAAAGGAGAATTTCCGAATATTTGCGGTTTTTCCTGCATCCCTCTCAACCTGGCTATCGGTTTGCCCGATTCTCCCCACGCTAGTTTTCCATCCTTGCCAATAAATTGACCATACACGTCCGGATCTCCGGAATGCGGATCGCTCCAGACGATAATCGCCCCGCCATACTGGCTGGAAGCAATTTTAGGATCGGCACCAAGCCCCGTGTCTTGCGCCACCGGAATGCCATTGAGTTGCAGGAGAGGCGCCCCGTCCCCTTTTATTTTCTGAACATAGATACCTGGGGCTTCCGGCCTTGAATCCTTCCATACAAGAATCGCTTCTCCGCTGCCATCTTCCGCAATGTCGACATTTTCCTGATTTCCGTCGGCCACACAAACCGGAACGCCATTTTCCGGCCAAATTATTTTCCCGGTATAATCAATTTTTTGAGTGTAGATATCGAAATTGCCGTTTCTCCTGTCGGCCCAAGCAAATATCACCCCGCCCATCCCATCCGTAGCTAATTTCGGGAACCATTGGGTTCCAGGAGCCGTACAAATTGGGATACCGTTTAGTTGGAAAACAGTCTGTCCGGCAGAATTTATTTTTTGCGCATAAAGGTCTTCCGCTCCGGACCGGTAATCATGCCAGGCAATTATCGCCCCGCCCACGCCGTCGCTTATCATTTCGGGGAAAAACTGGCCTTCGGGAGCGGAGCAAACCGGGAGCCCGTCCTTCGCCCATAAGCTTTCGCCGTCTTTGCCGATATGCTGGGCATAAATATCGGAGTTTCCGTTTCGGTTGTCCTGCCAGGCGATGATCGCCCCACCGGAGCCGTCCGAAACGATCTGTGGATTGGTCTGATCGTCCCTGGCCAGGCAAACCGGCACCCCGAACGGATCGGACAAGAGATTTCCCTGAGAATCAATCTTCTGCGCAAAGATATCAGAGTTGCCGAATCTTGCGTCCTCAAATACGATCAGGTAAGTGCCGTCGCCGCAGGCGACCATTTTTGGATTAACTTGCGGAGTATTGCCGGGGGTATCGTTTACAACCAGCCCGCCGATTCCCCATTGACCAACCGGCAGCTCCTGCGCATTTGCAGATAAGAAGGTAAAAAAGATCAATATGACCGCTAGACCACTAGACCGCTTGACCGCTTGACCTTTTTTCCAAGGTCCAGAGGTCCAGAAGTCCAGAAGTCTAGAGGTCACTCTTATCATTTAAACTGCTTCCGCCAATCTCATGGATACCACCTTGGAAACGCCCGGCTCTTCCATGGTTATTCCATAAATAATATCCGCCGCCTCCATCGTCCTCTTGTTGTGCGATATTACAAGCATCTGCGTTTTTCCCGCAAATTGTTTAATGAACCTGGCGAAGCGGGAGACATTGGCTTCATCAAGCGCGGCGTCAACCTCGTCCAGGATGCACAGAGGCGAAGGCTGGGTCTTTAAAAATGAAAGCAGCAGCGCGATGGCGGTAAGAGCTCTTTCTCCTCCCGAAAGAAGGGACAAATTCAACCATTTTCGTCCTGACGGGCAGGCGGATATTTCGATACCTTCATCCTCATTCACTTCAATCGAAGCCTCGCCACCTTCGAAAAGGCTTGAAAATATTTCTTTAAAATTTTTAGTTACGACTTCCATCGTTCTGGAAAAATCTTCCGCCGCCTTGGCATCCAGCTCCGTAATAAGGGATTTCAGGTTTTCGCGCGCGGAGACCAGGTCAACGTACTGGCTTTCAATAAAACCATGCCGTTCTTTGGCCTTTTCATATTCGTCTATCGCCAGCAGGTTTACGGGCTCCAGGGATCGCAGCCGGAATTTGATTTCTTCGGCTTCTTTTTTGCTCCTGGCTACATTTTCCGCCAGCAGCGGCTGCGATAAAAGCGCCTCCCTGGAAAGGCTGTAATCTCCCTGCATCCTGTCATCAAGCTGAAGCAGCTCTCCCTGAAATTTTGCCAAAGCGATCTCTTCTCTCATTAATTCTTCCGAACCGCCCGGGCCGGATGCCGGTTTATTCTCAAGGTCTTCGAGTATCTTCTGGCATTGGGCCTTTTCTTCTTTTAATTTATCAAGTTTAGCCTGCAATTCATCGCTTTTATTTTTAAGCTTCGATATTTCTTCGCTCTCATGCTTCTCCTGCGGGGCCTGCATTTCTTCAATGCCCTTTTTAAGCCGGGATTCCTTTTCTTCCGTCTTATGAAGCTCTTCCTTCTTTGCTTTTAACCCGTCATTCAACAGCATTTCTTCTTCTTCGAGCTTTTTCATCTCGGCGCGGAACATCTCAATGACCTTGTCCTCCGCGTGCGATCTTAATACTATGCCCTCCCGGCCGCATAATACCCTGGCAAGCGAATTTATTTGTTCAACCAGTTTTAATCCTACCTGAACGATCGGCTGAAGCTCCCTAAGTTCCGCGGAATCGCTCTCCGACCATTCCTCTATCTGTTTCTTTACTTCATCCTTTTTTGAAAGGATGGACTTGGCTGAATTTTCAAGCCTTGAGATCTCGAACTTTACGAACCTCCCCTCTTCGACCAGATCGCGTACCTTATTTTTTTCCTCGAATACGCGTCTTTCATGTTCGATCAGAAGGCTGCTTTGTTCGCTCTTTATTTCTTCTTTTATTTCTTCCGCCATGCGCCGGCTGGCTTCTATTTCGGCTTCAAGCCATCTTGATCTTTCCCTTAACTTCGCCTTTTCATCCAATGTCTTCTGCGTCTGTTCGGAGATTAAAAGCGCCTGTTTCTTCAGTTCGGAGATCCTTGCCTCAACCTCTTCGATCTTTGAAAGGAGCCCAAGGACCTGCTTTTTAAAAACCCCTACTTCCAGATCGTGGAGGCGGGCCTGCAGAGTTTTGTATTCTTTGGCTTTGCTTGCCTGTGCTTCAAGCATCAGCGCCTGCTCGCCGATTTCCACCTTCAGGTCCGATATCCTCAACAAATTTTGCTCGCAAAGTATCAATTTCCGTTCAACTTCAAGCTTGCGGGTTTTATATTTGTGGATGCCCGCGACTTCTTCAAAAAACGCGCGGCGCTCTTCCGGACGTGAAGAAAGGATCGAGTCCACCCGGCCCTGGCCGATGATCGAAAGGGATTCACAGCTCACTCCGGTATCGAGGAACAGATTGCGGATATCTTTAAGGCGGCAAGGCTGCCGGTTAATGTAAAATTCCGAGGTCCCGTCCTTGAAAGTGCGGCGCTTTACCGCGACTTCCAGATAGTCGACCGGAAGCACCCCGGATGAATTGTCAAAAGTGAGGGTAACTTCCGCCAGCGAAAGGGGTTTGCGCATGTCCGTTCCCGCAAAAATGACTTCCGGCAGTGAATTGACCCTTAATTCCCGGAAATTACCTTCACCCAGAGCGAACCTGAACGCGTCGACGATATTGCTTTTACCGCAGCCGTTCGGCCCGACCACGGCCGCAATCCCGCCTTCTTTCAGGAAATTCAATTCAACCTTTTCGGCAAAGGTCTTAAAGCCCCGTAAGCTCAAGCTTTTTAAAAACATCTTTATGAATTTTATCACAAAAAAGTTGTCTTGCAAAGAAGCGGAATTGTTGTTAGAATTACCTCGAAAATGAAAAGATTTTTGCTCTGCGCGTTTTTGATCGCGATCCTCTGTTCGTCCGGCGGAGCTTCAGTCTTCACGATCGACCAGCCAAAAGATAAAACTGCTACCAGCCAGGATATCTTCACTCTGTCAGGTTCGGGGGCGGGATTAACGACCTTAACGGTCAATAATTTTCCTCTTGATATCGCGGATGATGGATCCTTTTCCTGCGGCCTGCTCCTTTTGCGGGGCAAAAATTATATCGAAGTAAAAGGCTGGGACGGTCAGGAGAATTCTCAGCAAAAAAACTTGCGGGTGCTGCATCTTATCTCCTTTCCCGACGCTGAGCTGGAATACGAAAGCCAAAAGCACTGGGCGCGCCGCGAGATAATCACGCTGGCGACGCTCGGCATCATTGAAGGATATCCGGACGGTAATTTTTATATGGGCCAGCCGATCACCCGCGGCGAGCTCGCCACCTGGCTGGTAAAAGCGGAAGACATTGCCGTTGAGCCCGTAACAAAAGACGTCTTTTTTGACGTGCCGAAAGAACACTGGCGCGCCCCTTATATAAAGGCCGCAGTCGATAAGGGCCTTATAAAGCCTCTGACCGCGGATACTTTTGGGGTCGACAGCGAGATCACCCGGGCCGAGGTGGCACAGATCGCGGTGGACGCCGAAGGGGGAAAGATCTCGGAAGAATTTAAATATATATTTTATGATGTCCCTAAAACAAACCCGTATTTCCCTGAAATCAAAAAAGGAAGAGAGAGCGGGCTGTTAAAGGGGATATCCCGCGCTCTCCCAATCTTCCAGCCAAAACGGGCAATGAGCCGCGCGGAATGCGCGGTCCTGATCTCAAGGTTTGGCCGCGTGCAATGGCTTGAAAAATGGCTATATGATTTTAATCAGGGCTATTCTGAAAAAGTATTGTGCAAAATAAACACTGCGCCGAAAGTCCTTTTGGTTTCTGTAGATCCGCAAAGCTTCAGCGCCCTGGATGAAAACACGGTCTTGACCCTTAAGGTAAAAGTCGCCGACCGCGAAGGATTACAGGACCTTTTGAGCGTAAAAGCGGACATTTCAAACCTCGGAGGGCCGCCCGACGCAGAAATGAAGGGAAGCAATGGAGATTACATTTTACAATTCACCCCGAACGTCAACTCCTGGGGGGAAAAGGCGATAATCGTAACCGTAACCGACAAATCCGGCTGGACCGGCTCCGGCCAAACCAGCGTCACGGTGGTCAGATGAGAAAGAGGACCTCTGGATATCTGGACTTCTGGACCTCTGGACCTTGGAAAAAAGGTCAAGTGGTCAAGTGGTCTAGCGGTCTAGCGGTCCTGATTTTATTATTCTTTTCTTTCTCCGCCCATGCCTATCTTTCCGATCTGAAACTTACTCCCTTTAAATTGGAGGCAGGCGCAAGGCCGCTGGGCCTAGGGAAGGCTTTCGTCGGACAGGCGGATGACGTAAACGCGGCAATATATAATCCCGGCAGTCTCCCGTGGGCAAAAGGGCTTGAGCTTAATTTTAAAGATCTGAACAATATTTCAGCCTGTCAGGCATATCCTATGGGCAATGGAATAACTCTCGGTATAGCAATAGCGCAAACTGAAACAAATTTTCCCGTACCCCAGGTCGCCACGCAAAGCGCCGGCTTTTCAAGCAATGTTTTTTTCCTTTCGGCCGCCAGCAAACTTTCTGCTCTTCCGCCGCTGGCCGATAACAAGATCGCGCAAAATACCGGCTTGGGCATAAACATTAAAACTTTGCTCGGACAGACGTTAAGACAGACGGGTCAATCCGACCGCACCGCGACCGGCTGGGAACTTGATGCCGGCATCCTTTATAAAATGAACAGATACTCTTCCCTGGGCATAAACGCAATTAACGCCGCGCCCTACGGCTTTTTAAGCAGCGGCGGCAGGATCAATTGGAACAATGGATCAAAAGAAGCCGCGCCGATGATCTTAAAGTTTGGCGCGTCCGCCAAAGTGATCGGGGACATCTGGTCTCCGATCTATATGGAAGATCAGGAGTTAACGCTCAATTTTGACCTGGAAACGATGAAGGACTTGGCCTCTTCCGCCTTCTTGGGCGCGGAGTGGGCGTTCTCCGGCACGTACTTCCTCCGCGCCGGCTATTACACCGGACCGCTAAACTCAAATTACAGCCTCGGCGCGGGCATACGGGTCGCCGATTGGGGATTAGATATCGCCTCATTCGCCGATCCTCTAAAAAATACAAGTGAGATCCATTTTTCGGCGTTATATTTTCCGGCGGAATGGGTGTTCGTAAAACGTCCGGTTGCAAAACACGAGGTTATGAAGATATCCGACCCCGTCACCGACCTTTTGCCGGAAGATAATTTGATAACTTTTGACGACCGGGTCTTAGTGTCGGGCAATGTCAAGCCTGATGTGCAGGTAAATATCAACGACCAGCCCGTCAATATCAGTTCGGGACAGAGCTTTTCTGTTCTACTCCCCTTAAAGGTGGGCAAAAACCTGATTTTAATAGATAGTTTTCTGGGCAACGGACAGTTAAGCCAGGAGAGAAAAGTGTTCAGAAAGGCCAAAGTGATCGTCGCAGAGGAGAAGGCCATTGAAAAGCAATTAAAAACGGCAAAGACCGCCGCACAAAAGAAACAGCTTGAGGAAGAAAAAAAGAAATTAGCCGAGAATAAAGAGCGCCTCGAGACACTGGTAACCATGGGCGTGGTCGAGGTTTCGCCGGAAGCCAGTTTTTCGATCGAAGCACCGATCACTCGCGGAGAACTTTGCAGTTGGCTGGTAAAGGCCGCCAACTATCCTCTGCCCAGGATAAATTCCGATCTTTATAAAGATGTCCCAAAGGAACATCCGCTGGCGCCGTACATCAAAGTTGCGGTTGACTACGGCTTTTTAAAGCCTTACCCTGACCGCACTTTCCGGCCGAATGAAGCGATCTCCGAAGTTGACGGGCGGGAAGTTTTTAGGAAGTTCGGGGTTATCCAATGAAAAGATTTATTGCCTTAATGAATATTATCGCAATAATTCTGCTTTCCGGCAGCGCCTTTGCCCAAAAAGCGATGACCAGGGCGGAGGCTATGGCCCTGCTTGCCAAAAGCTCCCAGGTAAAGAAAAAGGAAACGGCTCTTTTTAACTGGAACGTCGGCTACGATATTTCGCAGATCAACCGGGTGCGCCTCATGCCGGTCATCAACTTTATTCATGCCGTACCAAAAAAGACCCCCCCTGATGGACGTACGATAATAGAGCTAACTGCGTCGGTCGACGATCCGGGCGGAGACAACAATATCCGCGGAGTAAAAGCGGACCTTAGCAATCTGGGTAAAATTGCGAACATGACGCTGGTGGACAATGGCTTATGGGGAGACGAGATCCCCAGGGACGGGATTTATACGCTGCAAACAACCGTGAATCCTGACGTTGATCTGGGCAACAAAGAGATCCCGGTTACCGCCGCCAATAAAAAAGGCTGGCTGGCAGTTTCAAAGACATCAATAATCGTTGACCGGAACCCGGTGATTGTTTCCGCCGTCGCTTCTCCTGTCCGGGTCCCGGCCGGAAGTTATACCTCGATCGCGGTAAAGCTCGATAATCCCGGCCGTATTGAAGACGTTTCCGAAGTCATCGTTGACATGCGCGAGATCGGAGGCGAAGAAGCAAAATTAATGCTTGTAAAAGACGATACTTTCGCTCAAAATGTAGCCATTCCCGGACAGGCCCAACCCGGGATCAAAAGGCTGCCGGTAAGGGCGTTAAATCTGGCCGGGGGGGTTGCTTCAGGATTTGTCCAGATTGAGGTCATAAGATAATGTTCACAACCTTGACGATCGTAAGTATTTTTACCGAAATATTCGCTTCCGGCATATTGCTGTCGGGCATTTACGCTTTCTTCAGAAAATTCGTGACGGAAAAGAATTATAAGGACTTGGCGCTAAGTTTGCTTTTCCTCGCGTTTTCCATTTTTACCATCTTAACTATCGTTTCCCAGATATTCTACAATCTTGACCGCAGTCTTTCAGACCTTATCTTGATCCAAAAACTTATTTCAATAAGTTTGCTGGCCGGTTCTTTTCTTCTGGCCGTCCTGATCCGCACAAAACTGGGATGGAAGATAAACTGGCTTATCGCCTTGTTTGCGCTTCCCGTTTGTTATTTAATGTTTTTGACTCTGGCGACGCCTGATTCGCAAATTACTCTTAATTATCGCCCGGACATCCTTGAACCTCTGGTAACTTTCGGGAACCTTCCCGCTCTTTATAAGCCGCTCTTTTTTATGATGTGGGGATTGATCGGACTTTTTGTTCTGGTCTTTGAAAAACGCGGAAAAAGGGCCCTGTCCTATTTATTTTCTTTTTCCTGCTTATTCTTCGTCATCTCTTATGTTTTAACGATCTTTTACATCAACCAGGGAGAAAGCCTTTATCTCCTGTTTTCCTGGGTATCGACCCTTTTCGGAATTCTGGGCATAAACCTTGCCGAATTGATCCCTGCCGATTCGCCTTACGCAGGAAGTCCGTTAAGCTTTCTGCGTTCCCGGCTCCTTTTTAAACTTCTTTTTATATTTGTACTCCTGATAATCATTCTTTTTGAAATCACCACCCTGGTTACTCTTACTTTGAGCAAACAGGCGCTGAATACGGCAATCATCAACAATTACAAGGAGATCGCGCAAAGCACCGCCAGCAAGATCAACGATTTTCCCAAACTTGACCCGCAGATCGTTCTAAAACTGGTGATGCAAAAAACAGAAGGAACGCGCACGGTCTTTGTAGTCGATAAAAACGGCTATATCATTGCCCATTCGGATGTTCCAAGGATCCGGGAAAATGTTTCCGGCCGCGAACCGATCGCCTCCGCCCTTTCCGGAAAGTCCGGCGGAGGAAAATTCCCTCCCGACGAATTCGGAGAGGTCAACGCCGGCGCCTATGCCCCGATAAAAAAATTCGGCGGCGCGGTGATCGTTGAAGAACCGTTAAGGCAGGCTTATTCGGAACTGCGTTTGCTTGAAACCAATTCCCTGCTTTTCGCGATCGCCGGAATACTTTTGACCGTTTTAACCGGGATATTTTTTGCCCAGAGCATTGAAAGATCGATCCATCGCCTGATCGCCGGGACGGAAGCGATCTCCAAAGGGGACCTTAATACCAGGATCAGTATTGATTCGATCGATGAGCTGGGAAGCTTGGCCTCGGCTTTTAATAAAATGACGAAAGACTTAAAAGACAGCCAGGAAAGGCTGATACTTTCTGAAAAGCTGGCTTCGCTGGGGACCATGGCCGCCGGCATGGCCCATGAAATAAAAAATCCG
>JBAZPF010000020.1:0-14534 GCA_041648295.1 Candidatus Margulisiibacteriota bacterium
AACCCGATACCGCCGCCGCCGCTGTTCTGCCAGGTTACGACTACTCCGCCGTTGTCATCCGGCGCGACCGCCGGCTGGATCTCGTTGTTGCTTGAACTGGTGACTCGGAAGCCATTCGCCGTCAAAAGGCTTGCCCCGTCAGCGGAGTTAAGGTATTGCAAGTAAATATCGGAGCTGGCATTGCGCTGGTCTTCCCAAACGACCGCGTACTTGCCGTCGCTGGTTCTGCGAATGCCGCCCAGGTTGCGCGTCCCCGCGCCAGTTGCGACCGCGACGTCAGTCGCGGCCCATAAAGAGTTGCCGGTGGCAGGATCGATTTTTTGGGCGTAGATATCGGTTTGACCGTTCTTTGCATCGCGCCAGGCGATGACCAGGCCGTCCTGGCTTAAGACCGGCTGGTCCTGGTCCACGGATTTTTTGGCCGCGCAGATCGCTTCGCCGGAAGAACCCCAGGCAGCCGTTCCGTCGTTAGTCGCTTTTGTTCCGTAAATATCACCGTTAGTATCCGTATTGATGTCAGTCCAGAAAATAAGGGCGCCGCCTGAACCATCTTCTACCGGCGCAGAGAGGAACTCGGAATAAAAATACTGTTTAGTGTTCCCGCTGAATTTAATGCCGTTGGCTGTCCATTGAGCCGCTCCGCTGCCGTTGAGCTTTTGAGCGAAGATTTCGGAATAGTTAAATCCGCTCGTGTCATTGCGCGTGTCGGGCCAGAAGATTATCGAACCGCCTGAACCGGTGCCAACGATCTGCGGAGCTGTCTGGTAGACGGTGCTTGAGCAAACGGCAACCCCATCCACTGTCCACTGGGCCTCTCCGGAGCCATTGACCCGCTGGGCATAGATGTCGTTCCCGCGGCCGTCATGCCAGGTAATGACGGCTCCGCCGGAACCGTCGGCAATTATTGAGGGCTTGGTCTGGGCGGTATTGAGGTCGGAACAGATCGAAACGCCGTTAGCCGCCCATTCGGCGGTGCCATATCCGTTGAGCGCTTGAGCGTAAATGTTTGAATCGCCGGAGGCCATTAGGCGATTGTCTTCCCAGGTGATGATATATTTATCGGTGCCGCTGCCCACGATCTGCGGATTTGCTTCATCATTGGCGGCCTGGCAAACCGTGCTGACCCAGGCGATAGTGCCGGCGCTCGTTATGTTTAAAGTGATAATATCGCTCCCCGTGCCGTCGGTAGCAACAATGCTGGCGACGACCGCGCCGCCCGTCCCGTCGGAAACAAGCTGCTGAAAGGTCTTACTGTAAGGGCTTGAATAAAGTTCGACTCCGTTGGCACTCCAGGCCAGCGAGCCGTTGCTGCCGATCTTTTGCGCGTAAAGATCATATTTAGATTGCTGGTTGCGGTCGTCGCCCCAGCAGATGATGATGCCGCCGGACCCGTCGGCCGTCATCCGGAAAGAATTGACGGTAGAATAACCAGCACTGTTGGTCACAACGGGTATGCCGCCAGCCGTCCACTGGACCGTTCCATTCCCGTCAACTCTTTGCGCGTAGATCGCCACGCCGCTGCGCTGGTCCAGCCAGCTGACGATCGCGCCGCCGGCGCTATCGGGGACGATGCATATTTTATAGTTTTCAATCATTCCCGAGCCGACGGTGGCATAGGCAGTAGCAATAGCAACACCCGCTTCCGCGGTATTCCAGGACCCAATGCCATTGCTATCAAGCTTCTGGACATAAACTTGATAATAGCCGTTGGCGAGGTCGCCGCCTCTCTCATCAGCCCAGGCAACGATTGTATAACCGTCGCTCGTCCGGCAGGCGGCCGGGTAGACCTGCACAGCCGGACCCTGGTTATTACTTATCACTTTCCCTGTGTTTCCCCATTCACGGACTGGGGTTAGGGCGCCCCCGGAACCTGCCGCCATCATAATGATAAAACCGGCAATCAGCGTTAATTTAAGTTTCATTTCTTGCTCCTTAATTAATCTTTTATTTGGCGTTTTATTGTATCGTATTTTATCCGCGATTGCAATTATTATTTTTGGCTATATAATGTTAAGATGTCTTTGATTCGCCTTCAAAAATACCTATCTATGTGCGGCATCGCTTCTCGCCGGGCCGCCGAAGAGATGATACTTCGCGGCGAAGTGGCCGTGAATGGCAAGGTTTCTAAAATAGGCGACAAGGTCGATCCGGAAAAAGATAAAGTTACGGTTAAAGGAAAGATTGTAAAGGCTGATAATCCAAAGATCTATATTGCCGTCAATAAACCAGCCGGCTATATTTGCTCCTGTTCAAGCTCTCAAGGAAGAAGTATCCTTGATCTGGTGAAGATAAAGGAAAAAATATTTCCGATCGGCAGGTTGGACAAGGAATCCGACGGGCTGGTGATCCTGACAAATGACGGAGATCTGGCAAATAAACTAAGCCACCCAAAATTCGGCAGTGAAAAAGAGTACATCGTCGAGCTTAAGAGCGGGATAAACGAACAGGACCTCGATAAGCTAAGGAACGGGGTAGAGCTTATAGAAGGCGTGACCAAGCCGTGTAAAATATTAAGGCTGGGGCCCAAAATGCTGGATATTACTTTAAAAGAAGGGAAGCGGCGCCAGATCAGGAGAATGGCGGAATCGGTCGGCAATTATGTCGAGAAGTTAAAAAGGATAAGGATAAAAAATATAAGGCTGGGACAATTAAAGCCCGGAGAATGGAAGTATATAGATGTCAAAAATAATTAATATCGCGATAATCGCGCACGTCGATCACGGCAAGACCACGCTAACCGACCACTTGTTGAGGCAGGGAGGAGCTTTTGGCGAGCGTGAAGAAATTACGGAACTGGTGATGGACAGCAACGACCTTGAAAGAGAGCGCGGCATAACAATCCTGTCGAAGAACTGTTCCATCCATTATAAAGACTACAAGATCAATATCGTTGACACTCCCGGCCACGCCGATTTCGGCTCCGAAGTGGAGCGCGCTTTGAGGATGGTGGACAGCGTTTTGCTTTTAGTTGACGCCAAAGAAGGCCCGATGCCGCAAACAAAATTCGTACTCTCAAAATCGTTAAAGCTGGGGCTCAAGCCGATCGTGGTGATAAATAAGATAGATAAGAAAGGCGCCAGACCGCATAAAGTAATTGACATGGTCTTTGATCTTTTTATAAAACTTGAGGCTACTGACGAACAGCTGGATTTTCCCGTGGTTTACGCGGTTGCCCGCGAGGGCATCGCGAAATACGAAATAGACCAGGAAAGCAAAGACCTTACGCCTCTTTTTGAAACGATCTTAAAACATGTGAAGCCTTATCCTGATTCTTCCGACCTGCCGCTTCAGATGCACGTCACCAACCTATCATATGATGATTATGTAGGCAGGATCGCGATCGGACGCGTGAACCGGGGAAAGCTTGAGAAGAACACGAGCATGGTATTATGCCGCCGCGACGGATCGATAATCCCCGTAAAGTTAAGTAAGCTTTCGATATTTGAAGGCTTAAAACAGGTCGAAGTCCAAAGTGTTGAATCGGGCGAGCTGGTTGCGGTCGCCGGCATACCCGATATAACCATTGGTGAAACGATCACTTCCGCGGAAAAGCCGGAAGCGCTGCCCCTTCTCCAGATCGATGAGCCGACGCTGACCATGGAGTTTCTGGTTAACAATGCTCCGTTTGCCGGAAGGGACGGGAAATATATAACTACCAGGCATTTGAAAGAAAGACTGGAGAGAGAGCTTGAGACCAATGTGGGAATGAAGCTGGAAGATCTTGGCAATGTTGAAGGATACAAAGTGTCGGGCAGGGGAGAGCTTCATCTTTCAATTTTGCTTGAGAATATGAGAAGGCAAGGGTATGAAATTTCCGTTTCCCAGCCAAAAGTTATATTCAAGACCGTTCACAACGAGAGGATGGAGCCGATCGAGCAGGCGATCATCACCGTTCCGGAAGAATTTACCGGCGCGGTCATAGAAAAACTGGGCAAGAGAAGGGGCGAGATGACCGACATGTCCACGAGGAACGGCGTGACTACCATGACTTATATGATCCCGACGCGCGGCCTTCTGGGCTACCGCGCCGAGTTTATTATGGACACCAAAGGCGAGGGGATACTGCATCATGCTTTCTCAAGATACGAAAGATATAAGGGTGATATCATCAAGAGGCAAACTGCGGTCATGATCTCCGGCGACAACGGGAAAACAGCTTCTTACGCGCTTCATAATTTACAGGAGCGGGGGAGACTTTTTGTAAGCCCCGGGGTTGAGGTGTATGAGGGGATGATCATCGGCGAGACGATGAGAAAGCAGGACATGACCGTTAATCCCTGCAAAGAAAAGAAGCAGACCAACATCCGCGCCGCCGGAGCGGACGAAGCGATCCGCCTGACGCCGGCGATCAATTTAACTCTCGAGCAGGCGCTGGAATTTATTGATGAAGACGAGCTGGTGGAGATAACGCCGCATAATATCAGACTACGGAAAAAACTACTTACAGAGAATGAGAGATCAAGGAACAGGAAAGAGTAAATTGGGGTGAGATCAAATTTCTTTCTCGTCATCCACCGGGGCAAAAGCATCGACTGACCGGCTGGGACGCTCCGGATTTTCCTCTTCCAAAAGCCTGTTGTTAACGGCCGGGCCGCCGGTCAGTTGTTTTGGCTCCGGCCCGACGCTCGAAGCTTTGCTTAAAACTTTCATCAGTTCAATAAGCTGTTCTTTTCCTGCGGATCGATAGAGATGCTCTAATGCCGCTTCTCTTTGATCACTATCCATTTTTGAAAGTTCTTCTTTTAATTTTTTTGATGGAAAGCAGGACAGTATTTCGATCAGCTGGCTGTTAAGTCGGTTCGTTTTAGCTTCCACTCTTTCCGAAGTTATAAAAGACAGCCTTACAGAAATAAGCAGGTAAAGCAAAGGTATCAATAAAATAATGGCGACCCGGAGTATCTTTTCTTGCTCTGATCTTATTATGTGATCGGATGTTATGGAAGCTAATAAAAGACACCAGGATATACTTGTCATCCCGTTAAGAACAACAGAAACATAGATTTTTTTATCAGCATCCTCCATAATGGTCTTATATATGGATTGCAGATGCAGGAAAATATTCAAGGTTTCTTCCAATGTCCGTGCTCTTTTAAAAGGATTTCCATTAATGGCCGAGGGATTATATAGAATCTGGGGGCTTAGGATGGCTTCCGCTGGCAGTGATCTACCTGATGTTGCGAACAGGTTGTTTATTCCTTCTGTCAGATGAGGATCATCAGGTTTTGGAGCCTCAAATTGTAATTCGATTGTTCTGGTTCCATTATTTTTGGCCGATCGCCCAAGTTCAATAAATATACTGCCGTCGTTTGCCAGCTCGTAGGGCCGGTTTAATAATACAATTTTCTTGCCTGTTTCACTGTCGAAAACAGCGACCTTCCCTCCGCTTTCAGATTTTGAGATCAATATCCCTTTTTTTAGTGGTTTTACTGATAAATGCTTCGCGCCGATGTTGGCGTCCAATATTACAATGGCGCATGCTTTTGAACTCCCTATAGTGATTGTCCCCGTTACGGGCAGTGAAATCCTCAATCCGCCCAAAAATAACGTCCCGGAATTGCGGAGGCTTTGCACAGTAAGTTCAGGCCTGACCGCTATTCTTAAATTACCGCCGCCGGAGGGGCGAATGGAATAACGGAAAAGGTCATTTGCAAATACTCTGGTAGTGATCATTCTAGTTTTATTTCGAATAATTTGCGGAGTAATTTCATTCAGATTAAAGATAGAAGCGATTGAATCCGATCAAATAAAGTTGTATATTAAAGCCACAAAGAAGGAGAGAAAATATGGACATTTTGCAGCTGCTTTCGACATTGCTGGAGGTCGGGGTTGTGGTTCTGGGTGGCATGATCGTTTTATATAAAAAGAAAAACTACGGCTGGTTCATCGCGCTCACTTTCGGCATCTATGTGATCTATGACCTGGCAAAAATATATTCCTGGAACATTGACGCGAACGCCCTGAACTCATTGTTTTTTATCGCCAGCGTTTCTATATATTGGGCGCTTTGGGAAGTATATAAGAATATTTAAGTGGTAAGCTTTTTTTCCTCTTTTTTCCTGATCGCGGTCGCGGAGCTGGGGGATAAGACCCAGCTGTTAGCGCTTTCGTTTGCCGCAAAGTACAACCCCTATAAAGTTCTGGCCGGTATTTTTATCGGGTCGATCGTGATCCAGCTGTTTTCGGCGCTGATCGGCCGGCAGATAAGCTTTTTTATCCCGGCGCTTTATATCAAATTGCTGGTCGGGCTTTCTTTCATTGGGTTTGGCCTCTGGACCATAAGGGAAAGCGATGACGGGAACGGAAAAGAAAAAGCAGCGAACCGGTTCGGCCCGGTACTGACCGTGGCGCTGGCATTTTTTATTGCCGAACTTGGCGACAAGACCCAGCTGGCCACGATCTCGCTTGCGGCTGAATACCGTTCTTTTCTTGGCGTATGGCTGGGATCGACTTTAGGAATGGTGGCGGCGGATGCGGTCGCAGTGCTTATAGGCGTCCTTGCCCATAAACATCTTCCCGTAAAGCTGATAAAATATTTTTCAGCCGCGATTTTTATTTTCTTTGGATTGATGATAATATACGGAGCCATGAGCTAAGTAGTATCTTTCAGGTCATTTTAAAATTAAGTGAAATCCGCTTGCAATCGGTTAGATATAGTGTTAGAATCAAATGTCGAGTTTAATGGTTGAGAAGTTCAAAGGCATCTGCGTCTTTTTTCTTGGGCGATACCGCTAGTCGGTCCTCTAAATATCATTAATCAGCAGAAAAATCTATAAAGGAGAAAAAAATACATGAAGAGCATATTCGTAGGAAACCTTCCCTGGTCAGCCACAGATGCCGAGCTTACAGAAAAATTTTCTGTGCACGGCCATGTGATATCAGCCAGGATCGTTAACGACAAATTCTCGGGCAAGTCCCGGGGATTTGGATTTGTTGACATGGAAGATGCCGACGCCGAAAAAGCTATAGCCGCGATGACCGGTTATAAGTGGGGCGATCGCGAGATCACAGTCAATGAAGCCAAGCCTAAGTCTGACAGCCGTGACCGCGACCGCAGCAGCGGCGGCGGCGGCGGAAGACGCGATTTCAATCGGTTCTAATAAAAAGAGCTTTTGAAAAATTAAGCCCTCTCCGATCTGATCGGAGGGGGCTTTTTCTTTGCCGGATAGGATCATTGACAAATTCCCGGCGCTAAATTACAATTCGCCAAATGAGAACGGTTTTGATCTTGCTCTGTATGTTTGGGATAGCGTTCGCGCAGAATAGTACAAAGATCGCTTCTCCCGAAGCTGCAGCCGTAAAATACAAAATAGAGGTAACCACAACGATCAACGGCAGTCGCGAAGCGGCTAAAGTAACAATCTTTCAATCCGGTAAAAAGATGGCTGAAGCGGATACGGCAAAGAAACAGCCGGTATTATTCAGGCTGGATGGGGGGAATAATTATCGGATCGAAGCGCTTTTTGAAAAAGTAAAGAACTCCGGATCGGTTAAGATCAAAGAATTATCAAAAGATTTAAAGATCAAAGTCAATCTTGAATATTATAATGTAAAGGTCCAAAGTCTTTATGGCAACAAAGCTGACCGCGCGGCGGCGGCGGAGATACGGGTATATAATAGAAAGGACCAGGCGCGCCGGCTTGAAACCAAACATACCGATGGCTACGAGCCGGTAACTTTTTTTCTGGAAGCGCATAAAGCCTATGTTTTTTTGATCTCTTATGACAATAAAGCCTCCGCCAATCCTAACGGCAGGGTGGTGTATGACCTTAATGCCGATTCAAATATATTGTTCAATTACTGAAATTTCCCTTGACATATGCACGATATAGGTGTAAGATAGCAGAGTCGAGTTTAATGGTTGTTTAGATAAAAGCGTCTGCAGCTTTTTTCCTTGAGTGCTCCCGCAAATAATCTTCGGGTCTCTCCCTCCCATTAATCAAGCAGAAAAATATATAAAGGAGTAATACTACATGAAGAGCATATTCGTAGGCAACCTTCCTTGGTCAGTCAATGACGCCGAACTTTCAGCTAAATTCGCTGAATTCGGGTCAGTGATATCGGCTAGGATCGTTTCCGATAAGTTCTCGGGCAAGTCCCGGGGATTCGGTTTTGTTGACATGGAAGACGCTGACGCCGAAAAGGCTATAGCCGCATTAAGCGGTTATAAGTGGGGCGATCGCGAGATCACCGTCAATGAAGCTAAGCCAAAGTCTGAAAACCGCGACCGGCCATCCGGCGGCGGCAGACGCGATTTCAACCGCTTCTAAGAAGCTGATTGAAAATTTAGAGCCCCCCGGTTTTTCGGGGGGCTTTTTTTATGGTATTTAAATGCCCTTGTGGTTAAGGGCCTGGGATGATAAGATAAGGCATGCCTAAAATTATAGTAAGGATAGCCTAATAAAATGATATCAAAAACAAAAGAAGATTATCTTGAAGTTGTTTTTCATCTTCAGTCGGAAGGCCGGACCGCCACAACTAAAGAGATTGCCGAACACCTTAAAATATCGCTTGCTTCAGTGTCTGAAAATATAAAAAAACTCGCGGATGAGAAGCTTCTGATCTATTCCCCGTATAAAGGTGTTAGGCTTAGCTCCAGGGGAAGGGAAATAGCCGTTGATGTGGTAAGGCGCCACCGGCTTTCGGAGAGGTTCCTGGTAGATAAACTGGGCTTAAAATGGGAGGAGGCGCACGAAGAAGCCCATAAGCTGGAGCATAGCATCTCAAAAGTTGTGGAGAACAAGATGTATGAGATGCTTGGTAAGCCTAAAACCTGCCCCCACGGGAATCCGGTGCCAAATATTGACGGATCCATAAAGGAGGAGCGATCTTATCCTCTTTCCACTATGAAAAAAGACGACAAGGTAAAGATCGTTAAAATAACGGATGAGGAGCCAAAGCTTCTTTGTTATTTTGCCACGCTCGGCCTTATGCCCAGGACCAGCCTTAAAATTGAAGAAAAAGCGCCTTTTGACGGACCGATCATGATAAAGGTCGGAAGTACAACTTACGCTCTGGGAAAAAAGATCGCCGATTCGATCTGGGTGAAAAAAATATGATTGCAAATTGCCACGCAGAAATAAAAAAAATAAGAAAAGACGCGAAATTCACGATCGCGCTGGCAGGCAACCCAAATGTCGGGAAGTCCACCATTTTTAACGAGATGACGGGGCTTGGCGCGGTAACGGCCAATTATCCCGGCAAGACGGTCGCCTTGAACATTGGTTCGGCGGAGTATAAAGGGATACCGTTTGGCATCATTGACCTGCCGGGCACATATTCGCTTGGTTCGATGTCTGAAGATCAGTTTGTGGCAAGAAGAGAGATACTTGAAAAGCACGCGGAAGTCGTAGTAGTGATTGTTGACGCCGCCAATCTTGAGCGGAACCTGTATATGGTGCTTCAGCTGATTGACCTTGGCTACCCGCTGGTTGTAGCTTGCAATCTGATGGACTTGGCCGCCAAACAAAACATTTGCATTGACACGATTCAATTAAGCGAACTCCTCGGCGTCCCGGTCGTGCCGGTTACCGCTACCAAGGGGGAGGGGATCGATGAACTGATCGAAACCTGCATGAATTTTGTTAACGGGAAGATTAAAATGAATCCGATTCTTCCCCAATACGGAAAAGACATCATGACGCAGATCGAAGAGTTGTCCGAAGCGATAAAAAATAATATCAAAGAAATACCTTACGGCCTCTCGCCGAGGGCCTTATCCATCCTGATGCTTGAGGAAGATGAAGAATTTCTTGGTTATGTGAAGGCAGATAAAAAGGGCAAGGCGGTCATGGAGAAGGCTCTCGAAATCTCTTCAAAAATTGAAAAAACACACGGCGAAAAGTCAGCCATCAGGCTGGCAAGGGAACGACACGGCTACGAAGGTTATCTTACGGACAAAGTTCAGATAACGGGAATGTGCAAAATATCCCTGACGGACCGACTGTGGAGATTGACAATTGAACCTCTGACCGGACTTCCAATCCTCGTTGCTGGATTGATCGCTGTTTTTGTAATAATGTATTATGTCGGAGGGTTTCTCTCGACCGCTTTTGAATCCGCATGGACTTCTTTTGTATCTCCGTATATCAACGCTTTTTTTTACGGCTTGTTGGGGCAGAATGCCGTATCCCGAACTCTTTTATGGGGATTCAATGCCGGCATCCAGGCTGCTCTGTCGGTTGGTATCCCTTTTGTTATGACTTTTTATATTCTGCTGGCATTTCTTGAAGATACCGGCTATCTTAATTCAGTTGCTTTTCTAACGGACAGCTTTATGCACAAGCTGGGGCTTCACGGCCGTTCAATAATCCCGATCATCGCGGGTGCGGGCTGTAATGTTCCGGCTATAATCGGGACCAGGGTTTTAACGACGCAAAGAGAAAAGATCATTGCCTGCACTTTAATTATTTTGACGCCTTGCAGCGCCAGAACCGCGGTTATCATGGGCGCCGCCGCGTTCTTCATAGGTTGGCAGTATGCTCTCGCGATATACGTGATTGATTTCATAATAGGCGTGCTGGTAGGAAGGACATTGGCGATCGCACTTCCGGGAAAATCTTCCGGTCTGGTGATGGAAATGTTCCCTTTCAGAGCGCCCAAACTTTCGAACATCTTAAAGAAGACCTGGTATCGGGTGAAGGAATTCGTATTGATCGCTCTTCCGATAATAGCGATCGGCAGTCTCGTGATGGGCACTCTCTATGAAACAAAGTATATGTGGGTGCTGACAAAGCCGATGAGCCTGATCGTTGAGAATTGGTTGGGGCTTCCGGCGGTGGCGGGTATCTGCCTACTCTTTGGCATTTTGCGGAAAGAGCTGGCCCTTCAGCTTTTGCTGGCCCTCGCGATTATTCAGTTTGGCCCTAATACTCACAATCTTCTTTCTTTTATGACGAAACAGCAGATATTTATATTCGCCCTCGTCACGACTTTATATTTTCCTTGTCTGTCCGCTATTACAGTGCTCATTAAGGAGCTAGGATGGAAAACTTCGATTGCCATTGCCGCGTTTACCATAATCTTGGCGATTGTTGTCGGTGGAGCAGCGAATCAAATTTTGAATGTAATTCACATTGTTTAGATATTGGGCAGACCGGTAAGCCGGGTTCTGTCGGGTTCGATCATCTGTCTGGGATGATTGTTGCCAATCACCTCAATGCGACCTACTCGGGATCATAACGAGTCGAGCCAACTCTCTCCCTATTTGGTCTTGCTCCGCGCGGGGTTTACAACCGTGACCGTTGCCGGTCTATCCGTCGGGAGCTCTTACCTCCCGGTTTCACCTTTGCCATCTTGCCTTTAGGGCGAGATTCGGCCGTATGATTTCTGTTGCACTTTCCTTCAGGTTGCCCTGACTGGACGTTATCCAGCGCGCTGCTCTCCGGAGCCCGGACTTTCCTCCCCTCGACTCGGCCTTGCGGCCTCGCTCGGGGCGATCGAATAGCCTGCCCAATTTACATTTTACCAAAAAGCGGCGAGTCTTTCAATCCGTGTTCATCGATGCCTTTATTGGCCAGCTCGTCGGCATGGGCGTTGTTCTCGCGCCGAGTATGGTTGATCTCAAATTTTTTAAATTTTGAGATAAGCTTCTTCGCGTGGAGATGAAGGGGCTTTAAGCCCTCGTTCTTTACCTTGTATTCGCCGTTGATCTGTTTTACCAGCAGTTCGGAATCGCAAAAAAAAGCGGCCTCGCGTGCTCCCAGCAGTAAGGCTTCTTCCAATCCGCGGATCAAAGCCATGTATTCCGCGATGTTGTTGGTAGTTTGCCCGATGTAATCGGAAACTTCAAGCAGTACCTTTCCCCCGGATTTAATAACAATGCCGATGCCGGATTCGCCGGGATTATTTCTTGAGGCGCCGTCGCAAAACACTTCTACTTTCATTATCTTTTAGCGTACAGCAGTTTGAGCAGTTTTTCAAGAGGATTGGTGTTGATCACGTCTTTCTTCTCGATCCAACCCCGCCGCGCCGTCCCCACTCCGTATTTAATGTTGTCCATCTGATTGTCAACGTGTGAATCGGTGTCGATGGAAAGTAATACCCCGCTTTCTTTGGCCATACGAGCGTGAACATCGTTAAGGTCCAGCCTTTCCGGATAGGCGTTGATCTCCATGTAGGTGCCGGTATCTTTAGCGGCTTTGATTATTTCTTCCATGTCGACCTCGTAAGGATCGCGCTTGCCTATCACCCTGCCGGTGGGGTGGGAGAGAAGGTTAACGTATTTATTGTTGAACGCGCTTATGATCCTTTTTGTCATTTCTGCTTTCGGCATTTTGAAGCGGGAATGGACGGCCGCCACTACCACGTCGAGTTCCTTTAAAATGCTGTCCGGAAGGTCAAGCGATCCATCAGCCAGGATGTCCACCTCGATCCCCTTGATAACCTTGATCCCCTTGATTTTTCCGTTGATTTTATCGATCTCCTTGATTTGTTTGATAACCTCTTTTTCATTCATCCCTCTGGCAACGCGCACTGCTTTACTGTGGTCGGTCATGGCGATATATTCATAGCCGAGCTTTTTGGCGTACTCTGCCATCTCTTCGATCGTGTTGTTGCCGTCGCTCCACTTGCTGTGCATCTGCAGGTCTCCGCGGATATCTTTCAATTCAATAAGTTCCGGCAGTTTCCCTTTTTTCGCGCAGTCGATCTCGTCCGTTCCCTGCCTCAATTCGGGAGGAATATAGGGCAGGCCGACAGACTTGAAAACATCTATTTCTTCTTTGCCTCCGATCTGTTTGCTTCCCCGAAATATCCCGTATTCGGAAACTTTAAGGCCCTTTTTAATCGCCATTTCGCGGATCTGGATGTTATGCTGTTTGTTGCCGGTAAAGTAATGCAACGCGGCCCCGAAACTTTTTGGGTCCATAACTCTGACATCCGCCTGCATTCCGTTCTTCATTACTACGGATGACCTGGTCGGCCCTTTAGAGAGCACCCGGGCAACCTGGGGCAGGGTGGTAAAAGCGCGCATTATCTTCTCGGGTTTTTTAGATGTGATAAGTATATCAATGTCGCCAATAGTTTCCTGCCATCTTCGCAAGCTGCCGGCCGGGACTATCTGATCTACTTCTTTTAGTTTCTTTAAAGCCTTAACCACGATATCAGCATAGGTGATGGCTTCAGGCAGAAGGAACCTGCCGTGGGCCTTCTTTTTTAACTCGATCCCTTTTTGGATGTTCTCTTCTTTCTTGGCGCCCATTCCGGGCAGTTCGCGGAGCTTTCCCGCTTTTACCGCCGCTTCCAGCTTTTTCATTGAATCTATTTTTAGTTCTTTTAAAAGCATGATGGCGGTCTTGGGGCCGATGCCGGGAACTTCTATAAGCTTTACGAAATCTTTGGGGAATTCTTTCAGCAGCTCTTTATATTTTTTAAAAGTGCCGGTCTTTATTATCTCTTCAATGTGTTCCGCGATTGATTCGCCGATGCCGGGGACTTCTTTTAAAGCCTTGATGCCTCCCGATTTATATATTTCTTCAAGGCTTTTGGGCAGATTTTCAACGTTCCTGGCTGCTTTCTGGTAAGCTCGCATCTTAAAGACATTTTCACCCTTAAGCTCCAGCAGTTCGGCTATTTCAAAGAATATTTTAGCGAATTCGGAGTTTTCCATAGTCAATTCCCTAATCCTTTTAAGATCGCCTCTCCCCACGCTTTTGCAGACATTGGCCCGTCGGCCGTAAATATTTTTCCGTCGGATTCGACCCCTTTGCCGGTATAGATCCCGCCTTTTTCTTTTAGGAGCTCGATTTCTCCTTGAAAGATGGTCGATTTCTTGCCTTTTAAAACACCGGCTTTGGCAAGTATCCCCGTCGCGGAGCAGATACCGCCCAGTATTTTATTTTCAGCAACGGTCTCTTTCGCGATCCGGTGCGCGTCCGGGTCGTCAAAATAATCATGGCTGCCCGGCCCGCCGACAAAGAGAACGGCATCGTAATCCGAAACATTAATGTCTTTCAGTAAAAGGTCGACTTGCGCGGCCGCTCCCAATTTGCCGGAAGCGATGCAGATCTTTGAAGAGGCGGTTTTAACTTCAATTCCGGCGTCTTCAAGAACTTTTTTAGGTTCCAGATATTCTTCGTCGCGGAACATTTTAGGAGCGATGACCATAATGGCTTTTTTGGGCATATAAAGCACCTCGCTGAAATGATTATACTATGAAAATGGTAATAAAATAATATGTGGACCGATAAAAAAACGAATAATGAATATTATGTAAAATTAAAATATTTATTCCCATTCTTTTTGTCTTGATACAAAAAGAATGGGTAAGAAAAAAATCAAGGCGGTTTCAAACTGCCGCCCCAAGCTTTTGTTCGCTGAACGCTCACAAAAGCTTCGGCCTCACCCCGCAGGCGCCCCGACCCCATGAATCCTGAACGGATTCATATGGCCTCTCCCCGCCTCCCTTTTGTGAAACCGCCGTTGGGAAAAAATTTATAATATCCGGCGATTTCACATTCATTATTGGCGGGAGGCGGTCGGGGGCTTGGCTCGCCCTTCGTTCTCACAAAGAGTTCTAATTCCGAAGGCCATGCGAG
>JBAZPF010000021.1:0-14022 GCA_041648295.1 Candidatus Margulisiibacteriota bacterium
ATATTGAAATCGCCTAGAGCTTTTTTGTTTCTTTTTTGGGGCAATGCCAAAAAAGAAAGAAGAAATAAATGGTGGGGCGGTAGTTAATAATTTTATATAATAAGCATTGCAATAAATTTATGCTAAAATTCAGCCATGCTCATTTCAATACTTAGAGAATCGAAAAAAGACGCTAAAGGCCGCGAAGTTGAGAACCGGGTCATCCTAACCCCTCCCCTCATCACCACCCTGAAAAAAGAATGCCCGAAAGCAGAGATAATCGTTGAGGCTGATGCCGGAAAAAAGATCGGCTTTACCGATGAGGATTATCTAAATGCCGGCGCAAAAAAGATCGTAAGCCATGAACAAGCCCTGTCCGCCGATCTGGTCCTGGGAGTAAAAGAAACAAAGCTTGAGGATTTCAATAAGCTCAAGAAAAACATATTTATGTCTTACCAGCACTTTGCGGAAAGCCGGGAAAGGACTAAAGCCGCGCTTGATTCCGGCGCCGCCTTTATCTGCCTTGAAACAATGGAAAAAGAAATTGATGGAAGAAAGACCTTCCCCTGCCTCGCGCCCATGTCCGAAGCCGCGGCCAGGGTCGTGGTCAGGCACGCCGATTGGTTCGCTCTATTATCAAAACATATCATCGGCTCCGGGCTATCTCAAACCGGTTTTAAAAATCTCAAGGTCATGATCCTTGGAGCGGGAACGGTGGGCCGGACCGCAGCCAAAGAGTTCGGTAATCGCGGTTATGAAGTACATCTAATCGACCGGCCAAATCTGAAAAAACTTTCTCAATCAATCGAAGGAGCTTTTTTTGCCGTATCCTCAATGTACACTTCCGGAATAAATCCGGAAAAGCTTATCACAAAAGAACTTCTTAAAAAAATGACCCCCGGCGGCTGCGTCTATCCGGTCGACATCGACCAGGGCGGCGGGATCGAAGGGGCATTTTTAACTAGCTTACTGGAACCGTTCGAGCTCAAAAAAATTGAAGGTACGGAAGTTTATTGCTTTGCCCCTCCCAACCTCCCCTCCCTCGGCGCGCGCACGACATCGGAAGCGCTGGGAACTGCTATCCTGCCCTATCTCATTGAGATAATAAATATGGGGTTAGATAAAGCAAAAGAAAAGAATACGACTATCAGGACCGGCGTCAATATAACCGAACGTAAAATAACCCACCCAGGGCTGGCAAATCTTTCCCCCAAACAACTTTAAAATATAAAGATGAAACCGAGTCTTGATTTATTGGGACAAGGAGGTGGGAAGTTCATTCATTAAAATGAGCAGGAGGGCGGCGTAAGTTCTCCTCCCGACTGGTTCGCCCGGATTTTCAGGAGTTTCATCACCGGCATCATTCAGGACTTTTTTTAGCGCCGCGATAATTTCATCGGAACGATAATCTTGTCTAAAAAAAACATCGCCAATTTCAACTGCCAGTTGGGGATTGATATTTAGCGCCGCAAGTAATGTCTCTCTAACCCTGGGAGAATCGATTTTGCCAATAGCCAATACCAGCATATTTGCTTCAGGGGTATCCTTATTTAATAAAAGTCGGAAAATGTATTTTTCGGCGTAAAGGAGGGCCTCTTCCGGTTTCCCATTAGCAAACAGAACCGAAATAAGAATCGCTTTGGTAACGGGATCATCTTCTTTTTCAATTATTCCTTTTAGTTTTTCAATTTCGTCCGGAGTAGGATTGCCGGAGGGCTGAATTTTGGAAATGTCATTACTGATCAGTCTTTTCCATCCTTTTTCGGCCCATTCGTTTTCGTATTTGTAGCCAGAAGCTTCCCCTAGAATAATTAAAGCGGGTCCGCCATAGTTAATTCTTCCCAAAGATCTTGCAAGGCTGAATTCAATTGATCGATCTTTCTCTTTTTGAAAAAGGGGGTAAAGAATATCTATAATTGCTTGGGCATTTCTTTTTCCCATTCTACTTAAAGCATGGCTTGAATATGTTCTTATAGTTTCATCTAAGCTGTAAAATAGCTCTTCTTTAAATAAACCAATATCTTTTGATGATGCTGCATAGACAAGCATCAAATAAGCTTCGAGCTTCATTTTTTGATCGATGTTTTCTGATCTATAAATTTTGAGCATGGCTTCTCTACCTTTCTCCGGTATTGCCAAAGCGCGGAGAAATTCAAAAGGGCCGGTATAACTGCCTTTATTCAATAAAATGCCAACGTATTCATCTAGTTTTTTTAATTCATTCTCCGGCGTGCAGGCTTCAAATTCTTTATTTTTAGCAACCATAAGACCGGCGATTCCAACCGCAGTGGAATAAGTCGCCTGGACAAGGATTGGATATGAACCCCAAATAGTTGAAACGCCGTAATAATCTTGCGCTACTTCTAAAAAACTACCCGGCAGTTCACCCCATAATCTTGAATGGCTATTAACCGCATCCTGGGCAACATCACACCAGTTTATCCCTTCGGGAATCTTGAACAAATTAAGCCCCATTGCGTCGAAAGGAGGAGTGTCCGGCTCTTGGGAAAATGAAATAACCGTGGCCATGACCCGGGCTTCCTTAATAATCTCTTTTATTTCAGGTTGAAAATGCGGATTAGGCTTAAAATCATCCGATGGATCAGGAAGATCTGTGCTTTCTCCCGCCACTGGAAAACCATTCGCGTTGATTCCTCGACTGTAGAGCCGGGCCAATCTATTGGGGAGTTCGCTGACTTTGACCCCATTCCTGACCAGATACGCGGCAATAAAGATGTCTTTCGGGACCCGAAGCCCAGCCTCAAATTTCCTTCTCGGAACTCCGCCATCCGTATTTTCGATTTGCCACAAGTGCGTTCCATCATTAAACCAGCTTAGCATATGCCCCGACTTGCCTTTTGTGGGGTCTTTCGGCGGGTCAAGCAGAATTGGGCCGTAGTCGTTGGCGCCATTCAGGGAGTCCTCAAGGGCGGTGAGGAATTCCGTAGAGCTTGTGCAATTGTAAATTCCTTTTTGGATCACATCAATAATTTCCGAGCTGCCCTTCAGATATCCCCGGAACACCCTACGGTGCGCATAGTGGCGCAAAGCATCAAGCCTGTCTTCCCTGCCTTCAAATTTATCTATTTCTCTTTTGGCGACAGCCAGTTTCGATCGGAATTTATCTTGCAGAGGGGCTTCACTTATTAAATCGCTCGAACCGGCTTCTAAGCTCTTTATATTTCGATCGATCACTTGGCTTTTGATCATAAAATCCGACATAGATATTGCGCGCTGGCCGCGGCGAAGATCTTTCAAAAGTTGTCCAATAAATGATTGTTTTTCCGCCAGAAGTCCTTGAAGGAGACGATGCTTTTCTATTTCACTGATTGGCCTGGGTTCCACTTGAGGCATATTCTCTCGTTCCGGTTCGGGGGGGTTCAGATCCATGCTTTGTTGCGTTGATGGCAAAGGATATCTTTCTTTAGCCAGCCTGCCTGCCGAGCCTACTCCGACCCCATGGAGCAAAGCTGAAAGAGCGAGCAAGGGCAGCAGCCTCCTGCCAAATTTTGGCCTTTGTGCCGTAAATCTATTCGTTAATCTTTGGATACTAAAGTTTGACATTAGCTTTCTATTGGTATTATCGTAATAATGAAAGTATAATTTCATCGATTAAGAGGAAAAAATAGGAAGTATATAGCCTAAAAAATATTTCCCCCTAAACTGAAATTTCCAAAACAACTTGACGATATATATGTAGAGAGGACTGCCTCTTATTTGGTACAAACAAAGCGGGAATGCCTGTTCTCCCGCTTTTTTGTTGGATAATAAAATTATGATGGAATCATACAGATTATCGCCCCTACCGCAAACTTACTCGGTGATGAAGAGCCGGGCTTTAGCTTATTGGCAAAGAAAAGAATTTGATGGATATTTATCCCCTTGGGTTCCCGTTTCGAGAGGTAATATTGGTAAGATAGAAAAAGGGGGTCTAATAATTGACGAGACTGGCTTCCAAAAACCACACACAGTCGGCAGAGACTTCCAGCATTATGTCGACGGACGACTGGTAGAGACATGCTCAGACCGCGGCTTGCGCCATCCTGTGCTTGCATTTGTTGACACCAGCAATACCAAAAAACTATTAAGTTGTTTGAAGGGGAATCCCTTTTCCGCACTTTATTATTCTTATTCAAGAAAAATGGAAAAAGCTTTAAAAACGTCCTTTTCCATTAAGATCGGGCTGGTCGCAGATGCGCAGTTCCCTTTATTCCACGAAACCAATCTTGAAGGCGCCCGGAATATTAAAACCAACGGAGTTGATTTTTTTACTATCCTTTCAAGACCAATGAGAGAATTCGGCCGCGCATTATGTACCGTCAGCGATCAAGCAGAGAGACATGGCACGCTTAAAGGAAAAATGCTTGAGTTTTCCGCATTGCCTCACGAGCCCACCAGCCCCAAATGGATCGACCGTCGCGGTTCGATTGAAATTTTCAATGCGACCTTGGACCTAAGTGAATTCATATCAAGGGATCCAGCCAATCTGGAAGCCGGAAATTTAATGCGGACCTCCTGGGGTTTATATCTCTGGAGCACGGTTTGCGCAGAACTGTCAGCCTCCGCACTGAAAGAAGGTAACTGCGTTTTTATCTTTGATGATTTTGAGCGTTTTCGTCCTGCAAAAATTATTTAGCCGCCGTCCGCCATTTCTTCGTACACGATCCCCTGCAAATCTTTGATCAATCCGTTCCAGTATTTCGGCTTGCCCGCCTCGGGAAAATTATTTAAAAAATCAGGCTCCTTGCTCTGAACCGCCAGCCAGGCGGCGTAATGAAGAATGCGCATCCCCCTTAATGCCGGAATAAGTTCAAGCGATTTACGGTCAAAACTGCGGAAGGTTTCGTATCCCTTTAAAAACCATTCAAGCTCATTCTGCGAATTTTGAAGCGTATCGGGCAAAAGCATCCAGAGGTCCTGGACCGGCGGACCGATGCAGGCATCGTCAAAATCCACAATAAATATACCCTCCCCCGGACGGAAGATAAGGTTCCCCTTATGGCAGTCGCCGTGGAGAAGAACAAATTCCTGCGAACCAAAAAGTGGCGCCGCTTTTTTTATAAAAAGGTCGGAAACGGTCATCAATGATTTTTGAAAATCAGGCAAAATGAATTCGTTCTCAAATATGATCGCGATATGCTCCCTGGTCGCGTTTTCCGGCTCCCATTTTATCCGCTTCGCGGCTTTACGCTTCTCCCCGACAAAATGCACCCTGGCCAATATTCGCCCGATGATAATCCACTTTTCTTGGTCAAATTCATCAAGCGCTCTTCCGCCTTTTTTGGGAAACACGGTAAACAGAATGCCGTTGTCGGAAAAAAGCGTTTTATCGTTGATGGTCCAGGGCGGAATGACGGCGATCTCATTTTTGGCAAGTTCGTCCAAAAATCGATGTTCTTCGAGGATCGTCTCTTCCGTCCATCTGCCGGGACGATAGAATTTTGCGATCATCCGTTCGCCGGAATCCTGCCGTTCAAGCTCATAGACCCGGTTTATGTAGCTGTTCCGTTTAAGGCAAATGTTGCTTAACTTGGTTTGAAGCGCGCCTTCGACCGATCGAAAAATATTTTCAGGCGTCAGGTCCTGCCAGACGTTTGCCATGCGATCAGGCCGACAGTCCAGCATTCAGGTTGCGGACCAGGAAACTCTGCGGATATTCTTTTTTGATCTCAAGGAAGATCTTTTGGGCGGAGCCTTCATCTTTGGCCATGCCGAAAACTGTGGGTCCCGAACCGGACATCTCCGACTGCAAACAGCCAAGACGGATAAGTTTCTTTTTTATTTCCCCGACTTCAGGATATTTCGGGACGACCACTTTCTCAAGGTCGTTATATAAATGTATGGCGGATGTCGGCACATGGGTACCGACCAGCCTTTTTTCCTTTATAAATACCAGGTCGAAGTTGTCATAAACCCATTTGGTTGAAACGCCGAAATCGGGTTTGACAAGGATAAACCAGGTGGGAGGAAGATCAGGCAAGCGGTTAACCAGCTCGCCCCTCCCCCGGCATCTGCACATGCCGCCGATCAGGCAAAAAGGAACGTCCGAGCCCACCTCCGCCGCCAAAGTCAAAAGATCGGATTCGGAAAGAGCGGCATTGAATAATTTATTCATTCCAAAAAGCGCGGCGGCGGCATCGGCGGAACCCCCGGCCAGGCCGGCGGCGATCGGGATATTTTTCTTAATTCCGATCTTTACCCCGGTTTTCAGGCCGGTTTTATCGAAAAATACTTTGGCCGCTTTATAGGCGGTATTATTTTCATCGTGAGGGATGCGCAGTTCGGAGGATTCTATTTCAATGCCCGAATCAATCTTTAGAAGGGAGACCTTGTCAAACAGCGACACGGACTGCATGATCGATTCGATCTCATGGTAGCCGTCTTCCCGTTTGCCGATGACCTCAAGATAAAGGTTTATCTTGGCATAAGCGTGGATCTCGATCATTTAGATTTGTTGAACAGCGTCTGCAGGCGGGATTTCTGTCTGGCAGCCTTATTTTTGTGGATGATCTTTTTAAGCGCCGCTTTGTCTAAGGCTGAAAAAAGTTCGATCAATTTTTTCCCGGCTTCGTCCTTGCTTTTTTTCAGCGCGGAATTAAAAGCTTTGGCCATTTTTTTTATCCTGTCCTTGTAAAACAGGTTTCTTTTCCGGTTCTTTTGGGTCTTCCTTATGTTCTTTTCCGCCGATTTCGTGTTTGCCATTTTTGCTCCTTCTAATAATTTAGGTTGACAATCTTCCTCTTTACTTTTATAATGATACCACAATATATGAGTTCCATGCAATAACTTCTGGTCTCCACTTAAAAAATCCCATGGCAAAAATTTCAATACACGAATGGTTTACGCGTAAAAAGCGAGAGGAAAGCTCGAACGAGCCGAAAACCGCCCGGCTTGATATCCCGGAAAACCTTTGGGTCAAGTGCCCAAAATGCAGCGCGGCGATCTACGCAAAAGAGCTTGAAGCCAACCTCAAAGTCTGCACAAAGTGCAGTTATCATTTCAGGCTGTCGGCCAGAGAACGCATTAATATAATAGTAGACGAAGGGACGTTTGAAGAGGCCGATTCGGACTTAAAATCGACCGATTTCCTGGATTTTACCGATTCTATCCCCTATCAAAAAAGAATAGAAGACGCCATCATCAAGTCTTCGCTTAACGACGCCATCGTTTCCGGAAAAGGAAAGATCTTTGGTACGCAGGCAACGCTGGGGATCATGGATTTTTCTTTTATGGGAGGGAGCATGGGTTCGGTGGTGGGAGAAAAAGTGACCCGCCAGGTCGAGCGCTCCATTGAAGCAAAGATCCCGGCCGTGATCTGCACCACCTCCGGCGGGGCCAGGATGCAGGAAGGGATCATGTCGCTCATGCAAATGGCAAAAACTTCCGCGGCGCTGCAGAGGCTGCGGGAACAGGGTATCCCCTATGTTGTCATTCTTACCGATCCGACCACGGGCGGAACGACCGCGAGTTTTGCCATGCTCGGCGATGTCCATATTGCCGAACCCGGCGCGCTGATCGGATTTGCCGGACCGAGGGTCATTGAGCAGAATATCCGCCAAAAGCTCCCGCCGGGATTTCAGAGATCGGAGTTTTTGCTCGCCCACGGCATGGTGGATATTGTCTGCGAGAGAAAAAATTTGAAGGACACGCTGGCCAATGTCCTGAAATTTTTTGTGGAATAAACTATGGCAGAAAAGAACAACTTAAATTTATTGGAATTTGAAAAACCTCTTCTCGGGCTTTTTAAGAAGGTAGACGAGCTCAAGAAGGTTTCAGATATTGATATGTCCGAAGAGATCAAGATGCTGAACAAACGCATCGAGACCTTGAGGCGAGAGATATTCGCAAAGCTCTCCCCCATCCAGATCGTTAAGGTAGCGAGGCACATTAAGCGCCCCACCACCCTCGATTACATTGGGCTGATGTTCACAGATTTTGTGGAACTGCACGGCGACCGCAATTTTTCCGATGACGCCGCCATGGTCGGGGGAATGGCCAAGCTGGACGGCCGGTCGGTCATGGTTATCGGCCACCAGAAAGGCCATACCACAAAAGAACTGCTCGCCCGCAATTTCGGCATGGCTAACCCGGAAGGTTACCGCAAGGCCCTGCGCCTTATGCGCATCGCCAACCGTTTTAACAAACCGATCATTACGCTGGTGGATACGCCCGGCGCTTATCCGGGGATAACCGCGGAAGAACGCGGACAGGCGGAAGCGATCGCAAAAAATCTGCGGGAAATGGCGGCGCTGAATGTCCCGTTTATTACCGTGATAACCGGCGAAGGCGGAAGCGGAGGCGCGCTCGGCATCGCCATGGGCAACAAAGTGGTAATGCTCGAATATTCGGTTTATTCCGTGATCTCTCCCGAAGGCTGCGCCTCGATCCTGTTCCGCGACGCGGGCCGCGCGCCCGAAGCGGCGACAAAAAGCAGGATGATCGCAAAAGACCTCTTGGAATTTGGCGTGATTGATGAGATAATAAAAGAACCGATTGGCGGAGCGCATAACAATTACGAGCTGGCGGCGCAGAACATTAAAGCCGCCATATTGAAACATTTGGACGATCTTAGCAAATTATCCCCACGCGAACTGATAGCCGACCGTTATCACAAGTATCGCAAGATGGGGATCTTCACTGAAGGATAAATCCTGCCGCTGTGGCGGAACTGGCAGACGCGCGTGACTCAAAATCACGTATGGTTGACCCCATGTGTCGGTTCAACTCCGACCAGCGGCATGGATTATTAGGCGCCGCGGTGGCGGAATTGGCAGACGCGCACGATTCAGGTTCGTGTGAGGTAACACTCTTGGGAGTTCAACTCTCCCCCGCGGCATTCAAGTTCAAGTTTAAGGAGGAATAGTAAATGGATATTGTAGAATTGGAAGGTAAAACGCTTCAGGAACTATATGAAATAGCAAAGGGATTGGACATTCCGGGATCCAAGCAGCTTAAAAAACACGATCTGGTCTTCAAGATACTTGAGACCCAGACGGAAAAGAGCGGCAACATTTTCGCCAAGGGAGTGCTTGAGATCATGGCCGAAGGCTATGGCTTTTTGCGCACCAGCGGATATTATCCGAGCCGCGAAGATATTTATGTTTCACAGACGCAGATCCGGCGGTTCGAACTGCTTAACGGCGACCAGGTTTCCGGCCAAATCCGCCAGCCCAAGGAAGGGGAAAAATATTTCAGCCTGCTTAAGATCGAAGCGGTAAACAACACCAATCCGGAGCAGGCCCGCGAAAGGATCTATTATGACAACTTAACCCCCATTTTCCCGGATAGAAAATATGTTCTCGAATATACCGGATGTCCCATGGCGTCAAGGCTCATCGACCTGCTCTCCCCCATTGGCGCCGGACAGCGCGCCATGATCGTGTCTCCTCCTAAAGCGGGAAAGACGACCATATTAAAGAACATCGCCAACAGCATTACCGCTAACAATCCTGACGCGATCATTAAAGTGCTACTGGTGGACGAAAGGCCGGAAGAAGTCACCGACATGAAAAGATCGGTAAAGGGCGAAGTGATTGCCTCTACTTTTGACGAGCCGCCGGAAACGCACATCCATATCGCCGAACTTTTGCTTGAATCATGCAAACGCCTGGTCGAAGGAAAAAAAGACGTGGTCATACTTTTAGATTCGATCACCCGTCTGGCCAGGGCGTATAACCTGGTCTGCCCGCCTTCCGGAAGAACATTGTCCGGAGGTCTTGATCCTACTTCGCTCCACCGCCCGAAACGGTTTTTCGGCGCCGCCAGGAATATTGAAGAAGGCGGAAGTTTGACCATTTGCGCCACCGCGCTGGTCGAGACCGGATCGCGCATGGACGACATTATATATGAAGAGTTCAAGGGGACCGGCAACATGGAACTGCACTTAAACCGCAAGCTGGCGGACCGCAGGGTATTCCCGGCGATCGACATCAAGATGTCGGGGACCAGAAGAGAAGAACTGCTGTTAACTGAAAATGAACTGGGCAAAGTGCGCTTGTTGAGAAAAGTATTTGATAATTACGATCCGACCGACGCCACCGAACAGCTGATCGAAAGGATGAAGCAGTTTAAGTCAAACAAGGCGTTCTTGGAATCGGCTGACGTAAAGTAGCTAGCTTTTTTTAAACAAATAAAAAGTCAGGGCTTCCAGTTCGCTCCACTGGCCGGATTCTATTTTATCCAGCGTAAATTTTTCAATGTGCTTCCGGACCGCTTCCGGGGTCATAACCATGAACAGCCCCGCTCTCAACTCGTCGAGATCGGACCTGCTAATGCTCAATATGATCTTGCGGGCCAAGTCCGAATATAATGTGCTGATGCTGAACTTTTCGATCCCCAGCGCCAGCGCCGCAAGCATTCCCTGCCAGTCATTGCACATGTCCCCGCATAAAGAGACCTCTTTACCGTTTTCCCGCGCGCTCTCGACCGTTTTCCCTATCGCCTTCAGGACCTTTGGGGATAACGAATCAAAATATCTGGAGGCCTGGGGACCGTAGCGGTAGGTGTGGGTTAAAGATTGCGTCAAATCATTAGTTCCAATGCTTACAAATTTAACGAGATCGTCCTGCAATATTTGCGGAAGCTCTGTTAAGACTTCTTCATTTTCAACCATGATCCCGTATTCAATCTCCTGGTTCACAAACATCCCGTTTTTCAACAATCTTCTTTTAACTTCTTCCACCAAATCCATTGCCGCTTTAAATTCCCGGTAATTTCTGACCATGGGGAACATAACCCTAATTTTCTCTTTTACCTGCAGCAATGCTTTTAACTGACCGATAAAAGCATAATGATAATTTGGATATTTATCTTTATTCAGGCACAAACCCAGGCCCTTTTCCCCGTTTTCCAATAATTGCCCGTTTATGTCGGAAAAATAAGGGAATTGTTTATCGTGGTCGGGATCTATCGTTCTAAATACAATTTCATTCTTTCCGGCCCTATCCGCCATTATCTGATAAAAATCCAATTGTTCTTCAACGTCAGGCTCGCTCTTTCTTTTTCGATTGAAAAGATCAGTCATAAAAAACATTTCTGTTCTTACCAACCCTATGGAATGTATCCCGTGCTTTACAAGGCTGTCAATCTCTTCCGGGGCGGCGGCATTGCCTGCCATTACCACAACCTGCCCGTCTTTGGTTTTAAGGAGTAAATCGCGCAGATTGCGCAATTCTTTAGACAGGCGGTTTTTCAATTTAATCCAACTCTGATATTTTCTCATGGATTCAAGGGACGGGGACAAAATAACCGTGTTCTCTCTTCCATTAACTATTACGGTTTGGCCTGTTTTAAATTTTTCCACACTGTCGACAAACATACCTGCTTTTTCCTTTCCCCGCATACAAATTGAAAAGTGGTCATATGGCGTCCCATTCCTCCGCACCACTCCCCTAATACGAGGATCGGATAATATCCAGGCGTCAGAGGGCGAAATGTCGCCCACCACCAGAATGACATTGCTTTCCCCAACATTATTCAGCGCCGACTCAAAATCGACTTTTTTGCTGTGTATCACCTGAAGGATCTCTATGCTCATTGCGTAAAGGTCATAATATAATTTTTCCATTGAGGTGTCGCCGCAATTCTTCAGCGCCAGAACTTGTTCTGAAGCGAATAACTGTTCTATCGCGGTGCGGACATCTATTTTATTTTCAGCCATAAGATCGAGGATCCTTGATTTAAGGCCCATATGCCCATGCAATATCTCGATCAGTGGAACGCCCATTTCATCTTTATTATGGTTTACGAGCTTCACTATCACTTCTTCGATCGCCGATTCAAATTCATTCATGAGGTTTGTGACCAGTTGCTCGGGATCGATGTTCTGTTTTTGCGTCTCAACCTCAATATCTATTTTGGGGAAATTCTCAATTAGATGCTCTTCTTTGATTACCAGGGCAATGCCCATGGTGACCTTATCGGTGATGGGACGGCCTTTTATCACTTTTTCCTGAGGTAAATATTCGCTGCCGATAGTTGCCATTCCCGGGAAAATCGGCGTGAGCAAAAGCGGGATCAGAGCTGGTTTTGCCTCCTGGTATAGAGAATCCAGCTTCCTCCCGGCTCTTTGCACGGCGGCTTTAACTGTTGGTATAAATCCTTTAACGGAACTGACTGAAGTCACATTTCCCTCCCATTATTTATCGTCATTTAATCCTTAAAGTTTCACATTAAAACTGTTATAATCCAATTATGTTTAAACCGGCCGAGATATTAAAAGTTGTAAAGAATTCAAGAATTGAGGGCCAAAAACCTGATACCTTCAAAGGAATCTCCACCGACTCCCGCACCGTTCAGCCCGGGGAGCTCTTTATCCCGCTTAAAGGCCCCAATTTTGACGGCAGCAAATTTATTCCCGATGTTTTAAAAAGAGGCGCCGCGGTCCTCAATGTAAAAGACGGGCTCAAAGCTTTGCACGCGCTGGCCGCGTATCATCGGAACAAATTCAATATCCCGATCATAGGGGTTACCGGAAGCGTCGGGAAAACCACCACTAAAGACATGATCGCTTCCATCCTATCCTGCGAGGCCCCCACTTTAAAAAACGAAGAGAATTTCAATAACGAGATCGGAGTGCCGCTGACACTGCTAAAATTAACTAAAAAGCACAAATACGCCGTGATCGAGATGGGGATGCAGGGTTTGGGGGAGATCGAATTGCTGTCAAAGATCACCCGCCCTACCATCGCGGTGATCACCAATATCGGCGAAGCCCATCTTAAGCAGTTAAAAACAAAGAAAAACATCGCCAAAGCCAAAGCGGAGATCTTTAAATCGCTGACAAAAGGAAGTTGGGCCGTCATCAACCAAGACGATGAGTACTTTGAGCATTTAATTTCAAATTTCAAATTTTCCCGCTTTGCGGGATCCCGCAACAATTATAATAATATAGCAGAGGCGGGACAAATTTCAAATGTATGTACCTTTGGTATTATAGAAAAAGCGGACATCATGCCGGACGAACTGAAAGGCATCGAACTGCCAATCCCCGGCGAGCACAATATCTATAACGCACTCGCCGCCGTTGCCGTCGCGAAAATATTAAAGATAAAGAAAAGCTCGATCAAAAAAGGTTTGGAAAAGTTCACTCCTTCCAGCAAAAGGATGCAAGTCATAATAAGAAAAAAGGACAATGTTAAGATTATTAACGATACTTATAATGCCAATCCCCAATCGATGAAGGCTTCGCTCAAAACGATCGCTTCCATGGCCGGCAGGAAGATAGCGGTTATGGGGGACATGCTTGAGCTTGGGAATCAGGCAAAGGCGCTGCACCAAAAGATCTTTGATTTTGCCGGAGCCAATAAAATAGACAAGGTCTTTACTTTTGGTTCGCTCTGGCCGAAAAGTTCCGGCCCCGAAAAAAACAAAAAAGCGCTCATAAAGAAATTAAAGAAATCCATTAAGCCGCGTGATATAATTTTGGTCAAGGGCTCGCGGGGAATGAAGATGGAAGAAGTGGTCGAAGCCATATTATAGCGTGCCGCGGTGGTGGAATGGCAGACACGTACGCTTGAGGTGCGTATGCCCAAAAGGCTTGGAGGTTCGAGTCCTCTCCGCGGCATTTTTTTTTGCTTGTGCTTCAGCTTCGTTCATATCATCAACCTATTCATCAACCCATTTATCAACCACATATTTGGCGTTATTACGCCATAATATACAATATTGACCTGCCTTGACCCTGACTTTTAATGACTTTCATTTCTACAAGCTTTGACAACTCTTTATGCACAGCTTGAGCGGAGATATTGAATATCGTTTGCAGTTCACGGTTAGTAACTTTTCCGTGCACATTGATATACTCGATAATTTTCATCTGTTTTGGGGTAAGCGCGACTTGAGGGTTTGATCCTTTTTTGCCTTTTGCCCCAAGCCGCAAAACGGCTTCTTTTGCTTCATTCACGGAAAAAGCAACGCCCTCGGTAAAATATTCAAGCCATTTTGTAATATCCCGCGTTTCTTTATCGACTGTGCCCAAAGCGGCATAGTAGCCCTGTCGATCCCTGTCATAATAATCATCCAGGGCAAAAATCCTTCTATGAT
>JBAZPF010000022.1:0-13517 GCA_041648295.1 Candidatus Margulisiibacteriota bacterium
TCTGACAACGGCTTTTTGCGATCCAACCCAGGAGGTTACGGTTGTCATGTCCGCATCGGTCATTAACTGGGATGATCTGGTCGGCGAAATGACCTGTTTGTATGACACCAGCCGCGCCGCCAAGAATCTGCTCGGCTACTCAACCGCGGAAGGGATAAGCAATTGAAGAAAACCATATTGTTACTCATCTTTGCCGCCATGCTCATCTGCGTCAGCGGCGCGTCACTGGCCGAAGAAGGCCAGGATTACGGCTACTGGTGCAACGATTGCGGCAGGCAGCACGGACCGGGCGAGAGCTGCCCGAAGCAGAGCGCCCCATCCTATTCCGCGCCGGACGAGCCCTATGATTTCAACAAGGAAACAGTTCCTCAACAGCAAGCGGCTCCCCAGCAAACAGATGCCGAAAAGTGGAAGCAGGCGGCGGAGGGATACAATAAAGAGGGCGAAGAGCTGTATAGGAACGGCGAATACGATAAAGCCTATATGAAGTTCTGGACCGCGATGTTCAACGACTCGTCCAATCCCCTCTACAAAGAAAATCTGGACAAGGCCAAGGCCGCTTCAAAAGCGCAGCGGGAAGAGCTGGATAAAAAGATCGCGGAAGCGCATCAGAGGCTGTCTAAATTGGTCATTTCCGATCCGTCAGTCGTTAAAGGTCATTTCAGAAAAGAGCCCCCGCCGCCCGCGATCAAACGGCAGGCCGACGAGGCGGTGGTCGTCGTCCTCTTTTTGACCGACACCAGGCCGGGCGGCATCTTTAAGCAAAATCCCGAACTGCCCTGGATCAATCCATTGCGGGAGCCGGAGCGGTACAAGGCGTGGGAAGAAGAGGAGCAAAAAAGGCTTGATGCCGAGATCGCGGGTTACGAGAAAGAGCTTTTCTCCGCGCGCAACCGGATCGTAAGGAATGAAGGGAGGACGCTCTCCCAGCAGCAGAAATTGTTTTACCTTAAAGCGCTGCAATCATTTAAGGCTCTGCGGGGAAAAGTGCCGGTCACGACATACGACGAATTGGTCAAAAAACAGGCGGCAGATTCCGCTTTTAATAAGAGTTCGGTAAAGATCGCCAACGATTTTATTAAAAAGTCGGACGACGCGACGGCAAAGGCGAAGGAAGAGGCGTTTAAAAAAATGAAAGAGGAAGCGATGAGATACCTTAAGGGGCACGCTAAGCGGAGCAAGGTCCCCAATTGACACCCAAAGACGGCGGCGTTTCCAGTAAACTCCAAATAACAAATTACAAAACACAAACAATCCCAAAATCACAATATTCAATGACCAAAACGTTTAGAATTTGTGATTTGATGCTTTAGGATTGTTTGTGATTTGATACTTGATGCTTGTAATTTGACAAGAAAAGATAGCAGTGGGAGAATACCTCCGAGGTGAAAAAGAATGAATAAAATTCAACTGATCGTATTATGGCTTGTGGGATTGGTTATTTCGTTTGTTGTATATCAGGCCGGATCAAAGCTCCTGGCTCACTCGGCAAGCAATCCGGAGACCCTGGCGACGGGTTATCCTCTAACGGTTTTAGCCGGAACTGCCTGGGCGTATGTCATACCAATCGTCATCATCGGCATCCTGCTGATGTTAACGTTTAAAGATTACGGGAAATAGAAGGGAAAGCGATCCCTTATTCCCCTCCCCGTTGACACCCAAGGATGGTGGTGGGAGAATTGGTCTATCTTTATAGCATGTCTAAAGCATTAAATAAAATTAAGCAACTATTAAATCAACCAGGTCTTTCTTTAAACGACATAATATGTTTAATGTCACAAATACGAATATTGATTGAAGAAAATAATCTTGCAGCGAAATACAAATATCTTAACCTATATTGCAATTGGATTTTGCATTCAAAGATATCAAAATCGCTATTATGTTTTAGTATTTTAGAGCAATTGACAGACATATTAGTCAAACATCATGCGATAGAGAATGATATCATTCATGAAGTTTCTAATATTATATCAATTCCCGGTCTTAGGAAGGATTTTATCGATTTCTTTAATTCCTCTGGTCTTCCGAACAATATTTTTTCAGATCGCGAAACATGGAAGGGCATTTTTAGCTTAATTGCCTCAAATCTAATTGACAAACCACTATGCTTCCCAGAAATGAAGGTCATTAATGGCAATCCAAAAATCAAAGCTATTTATGATTCCACACAAAATAAATCAAAAAACACAGACTTAGCTGTAAAAAACTTTTCATTTATTTTATTGGATAGTACGTTCTTCTGGAAAATTCAAACTAGCAAAGAGTTTGTTGATATAATAAGTCCATTAATTTTTCTTGAATAGCCGAATGATTTACCAACCCTCCTCCCGGACCCACTCTGTATTCTGATATCCACCCTCCCCACCATTGACACCCAAAGATGGCGGCTTATTGAATGGCATATCAGGATACCAGTAGATCAGCAGGCAGAATATCAGCAAATCAGATTATCAGATTTTTCTTCCTGATCCGCTGATCTCCTGATCTCCTTCCCACTGATACCCTGATAACCTGATTTCCTTTACAACGGTTGACACCCAAAGATGGCGGTGGGAGAATAGCGTTCCTAACATATGAAAAACGAAATCGAAAATAAGATAAGCAATATCATCTCACCGCCAACTATAAACTCCGAAATTGAAGCAGCATACTTGATGACCCTTATCAGAAAAAGAATTGAACATATGAGCCAAGCGGAAAAAAGCAGTTATTTTGTCCTTAATTTTTATTGTACTTGGACCGTTCATGTAAAAATCGATAAATCAAAACTTGCAATGAACATTCTCAAAGAAATTAATCAGTGGGTTAACGATTTAAAGGCCTCAAATAATCCGGACTTAATAAAGGGCCTGTCTGAAGTCATTGCGTTCCCAAGATTTAGAAAGGAATTGCTAGTATTTCTATCTACTCTTAATCTGCCAACTAACTTAGCATCGGACGATACAAAGTGGAACTCATTTTTAAGGCTTGTGATAGATATTATCCATGCTTGCCCATTACAATTCCCTGAAATAAAAACAGGGATAATAGAACAAATTTATAATGCTATAAAAGCTACCCCTATAAAAACGGGAATGTGGGTCGAAAGTATCTCAATATTTAACCGGGATGAGATATCATCTATTACCAACAATGCTCCTCCTGATCTTTCCCCTTATTTTTTACGCATATTAACAAGCGACACCACATCAATTATTGTTCCTTTGCAGATATAACACTCCTAATCTATAACCCCCTCACAGCTTCCCGTTGACACCCAATGATGGGGGTGGGAGAATACAAATATAATAACAAATGGAATCGCAAAATACGCCCCGAATAGTTAACATAAATGACATCCACCAGGAAATAGCCAATCTTTTCAAAAGATATAACTATCCATTTCTCACTTTAGAATTTGAAATGGCCCATCTAAAAGCTTGGGCAAGAACACAAGCTATTCGCTTAGATATAAATATTAATCACTTTGTTGACACAATATCTAATTTATTTTGGGCAATTGCGCACGCGCAATCCGAATTAGGGTACTCATTAATTGCAAGACAAGCTGTCACGAATCCAAAAGGCGAAACGCTTACAACATATGACATCAATACATCTCTAGACTTCAAAATTCCAGATTTATATTTTTGGCATCACAACTATCTCCTAACTGAGTGCTTATATCGTTGCTGGGAAAGACTAACATATCTCCTTCAAATCGTTTTTTTGTCGAATATTAACGAAAAAGATACTTATTTAAACAATCTTATTGATGAACTGGCAAAGAACTCCATCCATCGTGCAAACCCAAAAATGAATGCACTAAAAAAATTAATTAATTACAGACAAGATGTTGCAAAAGAACGCAATGATTTATCTCATGAGAATAGTTCACCAATGAAAGAAATCAGTGTTGAAGTTAAGCCTCTATTTGGCCTCAAACTCACAGGATCACCTAAATACACAGTCTCATATAAATATAGCAGTGTCATCAAAATAATAGAAAAACAAAAATCTCGTTATATTAAAATAGGCGAGGCTCTCAAAACAATTATGGATTTTACCGAAAACACCAACCCCATAAAATTATAGGCAATTGATGTGAATATCTAAGTTCCTTGAACTGGTCGCAATTTGCGACCAGTTATCCTCTTTAATATTCCAAATTGGAATCTTAAAGCTTTATACTCTTGCTTTAAGGTCACAATTTGTGACCTTAAACAAATCCGATCCTCTTAGCAGGTGGCTCCGGTTTCGGTTCCATTAACTTCTTGAGCACTTTAAAAATAGTCGTGATCTCGATCTCGTGCTTTGAGTGCTTGCGTTCCAGTTCCTCAATTTTAATTGCTAATTCTTTATGACCAGCAAGTATTTTACGGAGACGGGTAAAAGCACGCATGATCTGAATATTTACGGCAATTGCCTGTTTGCTTCTAAGCACTGAAGATAACATTGCAACGCCGTTCTCTGTAAAAGCATAAGGGGCATATTTGATGTTCTTTCCCTGTTTCAAGGTCACAAATTGTGACCTTGAATCTGGAACCATGCTTTTTGATAACAAAAATATTTCTTGTTTTGACAATGAAAACATGAAATCTTCGGGGAACCGATCTTTATTTCTGCGTACTGCCTGGTTTAATTTTTTTGTCTCCACTCCGTATAATTGTGCCAAATGAATATCCAGCATCACCTTCTGCCCTCGAATCAAGAAAATCCTGTTCTCGATCCTCTCAACCGGCATCAAATTCTCCATAATTGCACTCCTTTTCGTCACTAGTTACCAATTTCTGGTCAGTTTTCAGTTAATTTGTGACTTATATAATGAATAAGCAATTATGATGCCGGGTGGGGCGTTGTTCGTCGGTCGTCAGTCGTCGGTTGAATCGTCGTGCGGGATTCGTAGTTCGGGTTAATCCCCCTATCAACCAATGACGATTTACGATTCCATCGACGATCTACGAAGCCCGAGGATTTTTTTTTGGGGGGGGAGGGTTACTTTCTTTTCCCTCTCTTGATCATACTGGCGTTCTTCTTTTGGACTTTCGCCATGCAACTTGGGCAAAAAACGCTTCCCGGGGAAACTGTTTGGCCGCAATTGCATCTCTTTTTAGCCTTTGGCTTTAAATTACTCATGGTGGGAATGATACGCTTTTTTATAGGAGATGGCAAGGGTTGATAACTGGTCGCAATTTGCGACCACCTGTTCTTTATTTGTCTTTGGAATATGATTGATTTATTACAAATATCGCGCAGCGATACCTTGTTGTTCATTGTTAATTGGGAAATTGTTAATTAATCAAGGTCCACTAAAAATAAACTTTTTTAGCAATAGATTAGCCAGATTCTTCTTAAACCCTCCCAAAGCTCCCGCGCACATTCCCCCATTGATCACCGCATTATAAGCCTGGTCCGGCGTGTAGCCTTTTTCCTCAACCAAATATCTCGCGATCACCATTCCCGTCCGGTCCGCTCCCCAGGTGCAGTGGATATAAACCGGCCGCTTCATCGCTTCCTTTATCCTCCCCCACTCTTTCTTATCCGGTACTTTTAAAGAGTTTAAAGGAATATGCATCCTCTTAATGCCGGCTTTATCAAGCAGCGCCTGATACCGCTCCTGTATGCTTCTTGTGTTCTCAAGATCGATCACGGTATAAACGCCCTTCGATTTTAAATAATTGAGGATCGACATTGCCTGCTCGTCCGTGTTTGAAAAATGGGTCGCCGGGTTGAGAGGATGCCCGCCCGCGTGAATATGGCCGTCAATTATCCGGTAATTATATGGGAGAGGGCCGGTTCCCTTAACATCTACTTCCAAAGTCGCGGCAAAGACCTGGCAGGTTGCGAGCAGAATAAATATTGCCGTTATTATTTTTTTTGTCATCATCAATCAAACCCAAACTTTCTGATAAACCAGACTTTGACGATCTGCACCAGATAGAGATAAGCCGCGACCATAATCATTAGAAGGTAAAAGTATAACGGCGGCGGAACGACAAAGCCGAGATGCGCCCCCAGCGGTGAATAAACGATCCCAAACCCCAAAGCTACGATCAGCATCGAGGTTATCATCAAAAACCGGCTCGGCCAGCTTTCAATAAAAGGAATTTTTCCCGTGCGGATTATATAGATCACCAGCGTTTGCGTGGTAAGGGATTCCAAAAACCAGCCGGTATGGAAAAGCGGCGCGGAGGCTTTAAAAATAAAAAGCATCATGCCGAAAGTCAGAAAATCAAAGATCGAGCTTACCGGCCCGATGATAAGCATAAAATTCTTGATCAGTTTTATGTTCCACGGGCGCGGCTTTACCGTATAATCTTTATCCACCTCATCGGTCGGGATCGCGATCTGCGAAAGATCATAGAGGAAATTATTTAATAATATCTGTATCGGCAGCATCGGCAGGAACGGCAAAAACAAACTGGCGCCGGTCATGCTCAACATGTTGCCAAAATTAGAGCTTGATCCCATCTTGACGTATTTTATGATATTGCCGAATGTCTTTCTCCCCTCCACCACCGCGTCCTTCAATACCCGCAAACTTTTTCTTAAAAGGATTATATCCGCCGATTCTTTGGCGATGTCCGCGGCGTTGTTTACGGATATCCCGACATCCGACACTTTTAACGCCGCCCCGTCGTTGACGCCGTCCCCCAGATATCCAACCGTATGTCCCTCCGCCTGCAAAGCTTTGATGATCCTTTCTTTTTGGACCGGAGTAAGCCGGACAAAAAGCGTGTTCTTATTAACGATCTCTTTAAGCTCGGCATCAGTTGCCCTATCTATCGCTTCCGCGCTGACCAGTCCCAGAACATTTATTTCAACCTCACTGCAGATCTTTCTGGTCACTAGCTCATTGTCGCCGGTCAAAACTTTTAGCTCGATCCCCAGTTTATTTAGGGAGGCGACCGTTTCTTTGGCGGTCGGTTTTGGCGGGTCAAGGAATGCCAGATACCCTTTTAAAATAAGGCCTTTTTCATCATCTTTTGAAAACACCGTTTTCGCCGTTTCCACATCCTTGTAAGCCAGAGCCAAAACCCTAAAACCGTCGGCGCTCAAGGAGTCGTATTCTTTTTTAAGGTCGGCAAGGATGGCGGGATCGATACCCGTTACTTTGCCTTCAAGCTCGTAAGCAGAACAGCGGGAAAATATTTCTTCGGGCGCGCCTTTGGCGATCAGCCGGTGCGCGCCCTCGTGCACGATCACAACCGACATGAGCTTGCGCCAATAATCAAAAGGGATCTCGTCTACCTTCTTATATTCTTTTATCAAAATCTTTTCATGCTTGAGGATCGCTTTGTCCAAAAGGTTTTTAAGCCCGGTCTGGTAATAACTGTTCATGTAAGCCATTTCGAGCACCGAATGGTCCTCGCGTCCTTTGACATCGCAGTGTTTTTCAAGGACGATCTTGTCAAGCGTCAGCGTGCCGGTCTTGTCGGTGCAAAGTATGTCCATCGCCCCAAAGTTCTGGATAGAACTCAATCGCTTGACGATCACTTCTTTTTTAGCCATGGCCATGGCTCCCCGGCTCAAGTTGATGGTCACCAGCATCGGCAGCATTTCCGGCGTCAACCCCACCGCCACCGCCAGCGAGAACAAAAAGGCTTCCAGCAGGTTGCCCTTAAGGAAAAAGTTGATGAAGAAAATAAAGACTACCATGATCAGCATAAAGCGGATCATGAGCCAGGTAAAATCGCGAATGCCTTTATCAAAGCTGGTCGGGGGCGGAGCCGTAGTGATGGCCCTCGACATTTCGCCGAACCTGGTGGCGGCGCCGGTTTTATAAACCACGCCCAGCGCCGTTCCGCTCACAACGCTTGATCCCATATAAACGATGTTCGCTTTATGATCGGCGGCGTGCTTTTCTGCCGGGATCGACTCTCCAGTCAATGAGGACTCGTTAACAAAAAGGTCTTTTGAAGAAATTATCCTAATGTCCGCCGGTATCATGTCGCCGGCATAAAGGTCAACTATGTCGCCCGGAACGACCTCCGCTATTTGAATGTCTTTTTGTTTTCCGCTGCGGATCACGGTCGCGGCGGTGCGCACCATCTCGATCAATTTTTCCGCTTCTTTGCCGGCGCGGTATTCCTGGAAAAAAGAAAGAAAAACGCTCATCAGCGCCATCAGGATCACCAAAAACGCGCTTATCTTTTGGCCAAAGAACAGCGAGAAGCTGGCGATAATGAGAAGAACTATGACCAGGGGGTTCAAGAAGCGCGAAAGGATCTGGACCGGGATGCTCTTTTCTTTTTTGGCGATCGGCCGGTTGTAGCCGTACTTTACAAGATAGCTTTTGGCTTGTTCGTCTTTTAGCCCTTTTTCAGAGGTTTGAAGCCGCTCAAATATTGACTCGATCCCGGCTGCGGAAAAATCAAGATCCGAATTCATACTGCCAGCTATTATACAGCTTGTTTAGATAATTTTCTTGCCGATCGCTTTATTCAGCTTTGCTTTGGCGACTTCGTAGTCGTACCTGGAGGACGACAGATTAAGCTGGGCCGACTGATTGGCGGTATGTGAATCAAGATAATTTTGTTCGGTCGCGATATTCGCCTTGTAGCTGACCTCAACGGTCCTAAGCGTCCGCCCGGCCAGGTCGGCGGCGGTCTGCGAAGCTTTGATCTTTTCTCCCGCGCTCTTCAAATTAAGATAGGCGGAATTGACGTCAAGCTCGATCGCGTTCTTGATATTTTGCTGTTGGGCAACCGCCGAATTATAATTGGCTCTCCCCTCCCTGATCTGGCTTACGGTCAAAAATCCGTCGAACAGGCTCCATGACGCCACCAGCATCGATTTCCAGTTTGATAAGTCGCTGTTGTTGGTTGTGGCGGTGGGATATTCAAGCTTGGTCCTTCCGTAAGAATAAGCGTAGGCGATGTTGGGCAAGAAGCCGCCGTAGGAAAGGTTTAAAGCTTTGCCGGCAATGTCCATCGCAAAGTTAAATTCTCTCCATTCCGGACGATTGGCATAAGCCAGGTTAAGGGCTTCTTCCTGCGTTACATTAAATAAGTTGTCGGAGTTTATCTCCGGCTCTTCTATTTTATAATCCGCGGGAAGTTTTTGCCCCAGCGTGTTCTCAAGCGCCAGCTTTGCCAGCTGTACTCCGTTCTCCGCAGATATCCGGACAATCTCAAGGTTGGCCAGCTGGGTCTTGGCGCGCAGCAGGTCAATGTTGCTGCCGATCCCGGAATCATAAAACACTTGCGTCTGTTCGACGTTTCTCTTCATGTTGCTGATCGAAGATTTGATGATCTCCAAACCCTTTTGCGCTTTTAAAAGATCAAAGAAAGCCGACGTCACGCTCAAATGGGTCTCGTTCATCACCCGGCGCAGATCTTCTTTTTGCGCCTGATAGGCCACATTGGCGATCTGCCAGCCCATGATCACTCTTCCGCCCGCGAAGAGGGTTTGCTGGACGTTAAATGAATAAGAAGCTACATTGGATGCTTCATTGGGGCCGGTGGTAAAACTTCCTCCGCCCATTGACTGCGGGAGTATAATGCTCATCGGTTCGGAATAATTAAATCCCTTGCTGGCGTTTAAGCTTAGCTTGGGAAAAAAGTTCGAGGTCGACTCGCCCAGTTTGGCGTTGGACGCGTTCACCTTTTCCTGCGCGTCAATGACCGATTGGTTGTGCGATATGGCAATGTTCACGCAATCTGTTAGGTTATAAGTCTGCGCCATCGCCGCATTCGCCATCATCATTAACGCAAATATAATAATTAAAACATTGTTCGGATTTGGGATTTTTGATTTTGGATTTATTCTTTCTTTCATTTCTTCTCCATTCTCGATTCGATCATGTAGTAAATGGTCGGCACAAAGATCAAACTGATCGTGGCGGAAACCAAGAGGCCGCCGATCACCGATACCGCCATCGGCTTCCAGAAGCCCGACCCCTCTCCGCGGCTGATGACGATCGGCATTAATCCCAGTATCGCGGTGGTGGAGGTCATGAGAATTGGACGCAGCCTGGTGCGCCCGGCTTCGAGCACTGCCTCTTTTAATTCCACTTTCCTCTGCCTTAAAATATTAATATAATCCACCAGAACGATGGAATTTTTTACCGCCACGCCCGCCACCAGGATCAAGCCGATAAAAGCCATGACCCCGAACGATGAGCCGGTCAGAAATAGCGACCAGATAACGCCCGTTAACGCAAACGGCACCGCGAACATTATGATAAACGGGTCGATCAGCGATTCAAACTGCGCGACCATGACCAGATAGATCAAAGCCAGCCCGAGTAAAAGTGCAATAGTAAGCGAGCGGAAGCTTTCTTTGATCTGTTCCGCGGAACCGGCGATCTTGACCGCAACGTTTTCAGGCAGGAGGGTCTTGTCGATGATCTTCTGAACATCGCTGATGATATCGCCCAGCGGCCGGCCAAAGCTGTCGCCCTCGATCCTGACCGTCCTCTGCTGGTTCTTATGCTCGATATGCTGGGGACCGCTCCTTAATTCTACTTTTGAAATATTGCCGAGCGTTATGTTCTGCCCCATTCGGCTGGTCACGTAAACGTTTTTGATGTCCTCCACGTTCTTCCGGTCTTTTTCATTAAGACGGGTAAAGATATTGTACTCATTGCCGCTTTCTCGATATTCGCTGGCAATGGTACCGTAAATACTGCCTCGCGCGGCCAGGCCAATGTCATACATGGTAAGGCCAAGCGCGGCCGCTTTTTCACGATCGACGGAAAGAGCGTACTCCGGATTTGATTTTTCTCTCGATACGGTCAGGTCGACCACTCCGGGAATTTTTTCGATTTGCGGGAAAAGTTTAGCGGCCACATTATCGATGTCATCAAAATTCGAGCCGTAAAGCTCTATGGTGATCGGTTTCCCTCCGCCCGACAGCTGGTTGGCGCCGCTAGAGCCAAAGTCAACCGACTTGACCCCGGGCTCGGAATAAATGATGTCCGCCAGCGCTCTCTGGATTTGTTTAAGGTCTCGTTTCCTCTTTTCCAGCGGGACGATCTTTAAATAGACCTTTCCGATATTGGGGCCGGTCTTGCCAAAGCTCATCTGCGCCCCTCCCCCCGCCTGGATCATCATGAACTCGGTTTCGGGGATATTTTTTGACACCTTGGCCTCAATGTTCTTAAGAACTTTGGCGGTCTGGTCCCAGCGCGTGCCGGAAGGCATAAAAACCGTGCCCTGTACCAGGCCGGTATCCTGGTCCGGGAAAAACTCGGTCCCGGTAAAGCCAAAAAGGACCAGACTTATGAAGAAAAACGCGGAGAGCGACAGCACCACTTTGCGGCGGTTTCCTAGCGCCCATTCCAGAATTCGCCGATAGGCGTTCTCGATATTTGAAAATATCTCTTCACTTTTTCTGAAAAATCGGTTCGAGATGTCATTTTTAGTTTCATCGCTCTTTTTGATCTCAAGGATCTTCGAACAGAGCATGGGCGTCAGCGTCATAGCGGTAATGTATGACATGCCGATGATGACTATGGTTATGATCGAAAGCTGGTTGAAAAATATGCCGATGAATCCCGAGACCAAAAGCATCGGGATAAAGATGACCAGGTTTGTAGTGGTCGATGCCAAGACCGCGCCCGAAACCTCTTCCGTTCCGTTGATCGCAGCGTCGTCCGGGCCTTCTCCTATCTTTTCTCTGTGCCGGTAAATATTCTCCAGCACCACGATCGCGTCATCCACCACCACTCCGATCGAAATGATGATCGAGGCCAGTGAAATGATGTTGATAGAAGCTCCGGAAAAAAACATATATATGAAAGCGGCCAGGATCGAAAACGGCATGGCCAGCGAAACGATGATCGATCCGCGCACGTTCCTCAAGAAAAAGAGGACGGTAAGCATGACGAACAGGAACGACCAGCCCAGCGTTCTGCCCAGTTCCCCGATCTGTCTGACTATCGATTCCGACGTGTCCGACACAAACGTGAATTTTAAGTCCGGGGGCAGGTCCGGGGCCAAATTTTTCAGTTCTTTTTTGATGTCACTGACAACTTGAACGGTATTCGCGCCGGATTGCTTTTGCACCTGCACGGTCACGCCCGGTTTGCCGTCAACTTCGGTCAGATTATCCTGTTCCTTATAGGAATCGACCACCGCGGCAATGTCGGACAAAAAGATATCCCTGCCGTTAAACGAACCCACGATGGTCCGGCCAACCTCGTCGATCTTGCCGAACTCGCCCGGCACTCTGATGCCGTATTCAAGCGCGCCCGATTTTAAACTTCCGGCCGGCATATTGAGATTGGCCGCCTGAAGCGCCAGGTTAACCTGCCCCATGGACAGGTGGTATCCTTCAAGCTTCTGCCGGTCGACATCAACATTTATCTGCCTAACCCTTCCGCCGGAAATGCTGACCGTGCCGACGCCCGTCACGCGCTTTAATGCCGGCGAAATGGTCTTGTCGGAGATCTCATACAACTGGTTATACGACTTGTCCGAAGATATTCCGAACGTCAGCACCGGGATCTGCGAGGTGTCGAACTTAAATATAATAGGAAGCTGGATGTCTTTTGGCAGTTTGCCCCTGATCTGGTCCATCTTATCGCGGACATCCGCCGAGGCGGCATCGAGCTTGGTCCCCCATTTGAATGACAGCGTCACTGTCGACAGGTTTTCCATGCTGTCGCTTGTGATCTTGTCGACATTGGGCACGGTAGCCACGCCGTCCTCGATCACTTTTGTGATCGTGGTTTCAATATCTTCCGCGCTGGCGCCCGGATAGCTGGTTATAATGGTAAGGGACGGGATCTCGATGTTGGGAAGGAAATCAAGCGGAAGCCGGCCCAGGCTATATAAGCCGATAAGCAGTACCACACAAAATATCGAAAGGGTAAAAAGAGGCCTCTTTACAAAAGCGCTTAACATTTATTCTTTGCTCTCCTCTACCTTTGAACCTTCCTTCACCACTCTCTGGCCGATGGTGATCACCTTATCCGAGCCGGTCAGCCCAGTTGTCACCTCGATATTGTTGTCCTGCTGCATCCCCAGTGTCACCGGTTTTTTTACGGCCGCGCCGTTCTGATCGACGAACACATATTTATCGGTTTCGCCCAGTATGGAGTCAAAAGGTATTATCAAAACCCCTGACCTTTGCTGCAGCCTTAGGTCCACCTTGGCGAACATTCCCGGCTTTATCCTGCGATTTTCATTATTAAGAACGATCTCGATCTGGGTGGTGCGGGTTAAAGGGTCGACCACCGGCCGGACATTATTGACATCGCCGTAAAAAACTTCGTTCGGGAAAGCGTCAAGACTGATCTCCGCCCGCGTCCCTCTTTTTACCATCGAATAATTTTTTTCCGGCACATTGGCATAGATCTTGACCCTGTCAATGTTATAGATCGTAAAGACCGGATTAAGGGATCCAATAGAGCCGCCGACCTGCTCGCCCTCCTTGACCATTTTCATCCCCACAATTCCGGAAATCGGCGCGCGTACGATCATATCCTCATAAATATCGCTTGATTCTGAAATTCCGGAGACAAAAGAAAGAAGTTTTTCTCCCTTCACCACATAGTCTCCTTCATTCACGAATATTTCCTCGACCCA
>JBAZPF010000023.1:0-13141 GCA_041648295.1 Candidatus Margulisiibacteriota bacterium
GATCTGCCAAAGAGCGGAAGGGCGCATAACATTAAAGAAGCCATCGAAGTGGTAAAGGAGATCGGCTATCCCGCGATCGTTCGCCCCAGCTTTACTTTGGGGGGAACGGGCGGGGGAGTGGCGTATAATCCTTTAGAATTCGAGGAATTGGCTACCCGCGGACTTGAATCTTCCATGATCTCGGAGATATTGATCGAAGAATCGGTGATCGGCTGGAAAGAGTTTGAGATGGAGGTCATGCGCGACCTGGCCGACAACGTGGTTATCATCTGCTCAATTGAAAACTTTGATCCCATGGGCGTACACACTGGGGACAGTATAACGGTTGCTCCGGCGCAGACCCTGACCGATGTTGAATACCAGAAAATGCGCGATGCCTCGATCGCGGTGATCCGCGAAATAGGGGTAGATACCGGAGGATCAAACATCCAGTTTGCCATACATCCCAAGACCGGACGGATGGTCATAATTGAAATGAACCCGCGCGTTTCCCGCTCTTCGGCCTTGGCCAGTAAAGCTACTGGTTTTCCAATCGCCAAGATCGCGGCCAAGCTGGCGGTCGGTTTTACCCTTGATGAAATCCAGAACGATATAACCAAAGAAACGCCGGCTTGCTTTGAGCCGACCATAGATTATTGCGTGGTCAAGGTCCCGCGGTTCACTTTTGAAAAGTTCCCGGGTTCCGACAACACCCTTACCATTTCAATGAAGTCGGTAGGGGAGACCATGGCGATCGGGAGAACTTTCAAGGAAGCTCTTCAAAAAGGTTTACGAGGTTTAGAAATTAAAGTTGCCGGGCTTGACGATCTCAATAATTCCGATAAGGCGGAAGGCCTTATTAACAAACTAAGCATTCCCAATCCCGATCGTATCTTTTATATAAAGTACGCTTTTCAGAAGGGGATGAGCGTGGATGATATTTATGAGTTCACCAAAATCGACCCCTGGTTCTTAAATAACATCAAAGAGATAATAGATATTGAAACGCAGATCAAGAAAGCGGGGAAGAAAATATTGAAAGACCGCCGGCTTTTTGCGCTTGCCAAAAAGAACGGATTTTCGGACATCCAGCTGGCGCGTCTTACCGGCTTAAAAGAAGATGACATTTTCAAAGCAAAGAAAAAAGCGGGGATAAATATCACATTTAAATTGGTCGATACCTGCGCGGCGGAATTTGAAGCTTATACCCCTTATTACTACTCGACCTATGAGGTTGAAGACGAGTGCCGGGCCTAGCCGGGGAAAAGCCGATAGGGGAGTTCCTCTTCTTCATTTTCAAAATATCTTAATTTTTCTGGCGGGAAACTAAAATAATCAAATTCTTCAGTAGGGTGAAATCTTCCATGGTCAAATGTAGGGCAACCCTTGATGAGCGAATACAGGTGCCGGACTTGTTCTGGAGAAGGTATTTTCTCTGCATCCTTCCCGGTATACTGATCAAGATATCCATAAAAACCAGCACTTTCGAGTATGTCTCCCTCAAAATGATCACTTTCGAAATGAGAGGCAATGGTCCTCCAATCCTCTTCATCCAGTACTCCATTATAAATTGGATGATCAGAATGACATATGCATAATTTTCCGTTCACCACTGTTTTATCCATGCTGGGAGAAAGCTTTAGGCATTCCTCAAAAAACAGATAGAAATCATGGTTAAATTGCGGATATTTATTTTTTATCTTTTCCCAGTAGCCAGTCAGGAACTGCTCAAAAGTAAAAAATGAAAAATTCTCCGGTAAAACCAGCGGTAAGTCCTTTAATTTATCAAAAAGAGCGCGGAGGTCTTTGGGGCATAAGTCCCCGTATTTAAAAATAGAAGGGCCGCCTTTTTGTTCGATAAGGCGCGAGAACTCGTTAAAAGCCGTTAAATAAGATGAACCATCAACCTCTGAAAGTAAATAATCCAGATTGCCGCCTCTTAGCCGATCTTTTACGTCAAGCATCCAATGGTACATGAGCGCAATAAAGCCAAAGTCGTCAGCGCCGGAAAAAACTTCGCCGATACATTTTTCACCTTTAACTCTTATTCTGGTATGCAATATGTTTACCCGTCCGTCCTGTCCGATGCAGATCATTTTATTGTAGGGATATGAAGAAATAGACATAGTTGGGTAAAGTTCTGCTGCCCCTGGTATTCTTCTGGCTCTTCCCTCAAGATAAGGCCCGTTTAAACTGCTGAGATTGCCTTTATATCCAGGCGCTATTCGATCCTTAAATAGTTGCTCAATGAAAAATCTTGAAAAAACTTCCGGCCGGCCAGGCAAGTCTGGTATTTCACCCATCAAGTAGATTTTTTTAGGCCGGAGCAGTTTGATCGCAGTTTGAAAGCGTTCCACAAAGCTATCAATGAGCGAAGAATTCTCCGCTATTCGTTCATGAAACAAATTCACCGATAACCTGTCGGCGCGAAATCCCCTTTCGTAAAGCTTTTCCGCGGCCTGCTGGGCATATCGATCACCTTTCCACCAGCCATGAGTGATAAATTCTATTCCTATGCCCGCTGATTGCAATAAGGATACCACATCGCTTACGTCAGCATTAAAATGGATATCTCGATAGTGCATCGGATCTGATCGATAATATAGCAAAATATGAAGATCCTCCATTTTTTCTCCTGCAACAGATAATATTTCATTTGCGATTGCCGCGACCATGGGATAGGGCATATGGCGCATATGAGCAGGCGCGTCATCGCCGCAAGAAAAGCATTGATTGGCGCATCCGTCAGTTATCGCCAGTATTTTACAGCCGTACTTTTTATCCCCGAACATTGCGATCACTGCCTGTTTTTGCTCTTCATTAAGCATTGATGATGGTGAAACAAACAATGAAAGATGAGGAGCCACTACGGTTGGAAGCTGGGGGAGTATTTCATCAAATTGATTGATAGCGGTATCGTTGCTGGCTGGGAGTCCAGATGCCAGCAAGGCCTGGACCCTGGAATGCAGTATTATTCCAGACTCGCTTAAGATCGTAGGATGCCCGAGCAATCCCTGGGCGCCTCTGGCAAAAGCCAGGGCTCTTTCTTCCGGGAAGCCCTTTTGCGCAAGCCGGGTATAATTCGGCTCGATCTGAAGCCGGTTCCTTACGGCAGCTAGATTTACCATACATTAATATGTCATAAAATAACCGGTTGGATTTCATATTGCGTGGAAATATTTGTGAGATTGAGAATAATTGCCGGGCCTGATATAATTAAATTATGTTTGACGCTGAAATATATATATCATTAAAGAAAGCCGTCGCCGATCCCCAGGGCTTGACCGTAAAGCATGCGCTTGAATCATTAGGCTACAAAGGTCTTAAGGATGTGCGCATGGGGAAGATGGTCAGGATCAAATTAGAGGCAAAGGATAAGGCGGAGGCGGAGGAAAAGATTTCCGGAATGTGCAAACAACTGCTTGCCAACCCCATTATAGAAGAGTTTACATTTAAGATCGAAGAGGCGAAGTTGTAGATTCTTTTTCGATCAATTTAACCGGCAAAGTGTAACGCAGAGGTATTCTCTGCGGATTATTGATTATTTCATAAAGAAGATCTACCGCGATCTTTCCCATTTTCCTCCGATCAATATCAACAGAAGTCAAAGCCGGACCGAACGGCGTAAGGTAGTCCTTTATATCAATGTTATCAAAACCGACAACGGATATGTCTTTGGGAATGCTTAATCCGGCGTCTTTAATAGCTTTATATCCGCGATAGGCTAGAGAGTCGGAGGCGTAAAATATCGCAGTCGGGGGATTTTTTAAATTTAACAGCTTTTTAGTCGCGTCATAAGCTGTTTCCGGTTTCCCGAAATCCGCCTGGACGAGATATTCTTTCTGCGGTTCAATCCCGGCATTAATAAGAGCAAACCGGTATCCTTCCAATCTTTCAAATGAGGTAGGATCATAAGTCGGCTCTCCCAGAACGATAGCTATCTTCTTATGCCCAAGTTTTATCAAATGTTCCACCGCTTGTATGCTTCCGGCGCGGTTGTCCGGCACGATGCAGTGCATTTCGGTATTTGGGATAGGGTGACCGACCATAACAAAGGGGATATGCTTCTGTTTTGCCATGATCACATGATTTGGATGCACCTTTCCGATAAATAATATCCCATCGACAAGATTTTTGGTTATGATTTGGGGATAATAATCGTCTTTTTCACCTAAAGCTTCAAGATAAATATTTTTGTTTATCCGCTTAAGTTCTTCGGCGATGCTTTCGACCACCAGATTATAGAATTCTCCCAAAAAGCAATTGTAAAAATTATCAGCGACAATGCCGACAGCGTTCTGCAATCCCCTTCTTTTTCGGGGCCGGATGTAGCTGAAATATTCTGCCGCCTCAAGCACTGCACGGCGGCTTTCGGGGCTAACCCTTGCCGGATTATTGAATACCTGTGAAACAGTCGATAATGATACTTTTGCCCGCTTTGCCAGCTCTTTTATAGTCGATTTGTGCATTTAAAGCCCCCGGTTTTACATAAATATACAGCAAAATTTACATAAACATTAAATATTGTTTACAAGTATTTATCGCTATATCAAGCAAAAAATTTCACTTAACTTTTTATTATTTACAAAATATATAATTCTTTATTGGATCGCCTGAAATATATGCAGGTGATTTAAATGAATGTTAATTCAATGCTTGCACCGGCCGCAGTCGGCCAAAAAATATACTTGCATCCGAAGAGGATAAAAGACGCATTGGCAAACCCCGCCGCAACTTTTCCTATAACTCTGGATGTGGACCCGACCACTACCTGCAACAGCCGCTGTCCAAAATGTACCTTCCCCAATACCGGAAAAATGTTCCTCGATTTTGATTTATTCAAACGAACGATCAAGGAGGCCGCTCAATTAGGAGTTAAAGCAGTTGCTTTTACCGGGGGCGGGGAGCCAACCCTGCATCCGCGGTTCATTGAGATGGTTAAAACAGTAAAAGAGAATGGCCTTGAGGCGGGGTTGATCACTAATGGTCTCGCTTTTTCAGCGAGAATGGCGGAAGAAACGCTCCCGATGCTCGAATGGGTGCGTTTTTCCCTTGATGCGGGATCGGCGGAAATGTACCATAAAACTCACGGTCTTAATGAAGTTCAATTTAACAAGTTGGCATCAAATATAACAAGCGCCTGTAAAATTAGGAAAAGATTGGGGTTCCCCATCGGAATGGGGGCAAGTTATCTGATATTGGAGGCGAATGAAGCTGATTTTCAAGGAGCGATCAGGATCGCACGGGGAACGGGTCTGAATTTCTTGCAGTTTAAACCGATGCAATTGCATGACCTTTGCGCAATCGGTGGATTTACATACGATCTTGAAGTCTTAAGAAGCGCGGAGAGGATGCTAAAAGAAAAACTGACGGGCGATTATGGGGAGACGTTTCATGTCTACCTTACCAGGATGTGCCCTCATCTCATGGGAAAAGGATCTGTAGAATACAGAGAAAGTCCGTTATGCTATGGCCAGCGGTTTACGACTTCTTTAGGAGCGGACGGCAGACTGTATGCCTGCTGTCATTATAAATACGACCCGAGATTTGAGCTTGGGAACCTTAATTTTAGTACCTTTCAACAAATATGGACGTCCAAACAGCGACATAGTTTGCTCTTTGGCATCCAGCCCCAAAAAAGCTGTCTGAATAACTGCAAGTTGGAAGGATTGAACGAAGATCTGCATAGGTTGGCAGGTTTGACTATCGAAGAAATGGAACAACAACTCCGGGAAAAAGCCGGTCAAAACTGCAAAGACGCTAATTTTATCTAGGTTTATCCCCACACCAAAATTTTTGGTGTGGGGATTAATTGAATCTAAGCCAATTTTTTGATATTATTATATAAGAAAAGGAATACTATCAATGAAATTCGGCGTTATCGTTTTCCCCGGTTCAAACTGCGATCAGGACTGTTTTCATGTGGCTTCAAAGGTAATGGAACAGCCGACCGAATACGTATGGCATAAAGATTCCAAACTGGACAAATTTGACTGCCTCATTATCCCCGGAGGGTTTAGTTACGGCGATTATCTGCGCTGCGGCGCCATCGCCCGGTTTTCTCCCATCATGAAATCCGTTATTGATTTTGCCAATTCCGGCGGGTTGGTGATCGGCATCTGCAACGGGTTCCAGATACTTCTTGAAGCCGGATTGCTCCCCGGAGCCATGCTAAGAAATAAAGGACTGCACTTTATCTGTAAATATGTAAAGCTTAGGGTTGAGAACAACAATACCGCGTTCAGCAGTAAATATCAGAAGGGACAGGTATTGAGAATCCCGATTGCCCATAACGAAGGCAATTATTATATTGATGACGACGGCTTGAAAGAACTCAAAAAGAACGATCAGATCGTTTTTCGCTATCATGGAGAAAATCCGAATGGCGCGATCGATGATATTGCCGGCATTATAAATAAAAAGGGGAATGTTCTTGGTATGATGCCGCACCCGGAGCGCTCTTCTGAATTAGAATTAAACAGTATTGACGGAAAAGGAGTATTCGAATCGATCGTGGAGCGGATGGGAAAAAAATGATAAAACCGGAAGTATATCAGGCTTTGGGCCTAAAGGATGAAGACTACCAAAGGATCGAAAAGATCCTCGGCCGCGAGCCGTCAAAAACCGAACTTGCCATGTATTCGGTCGAGTGGTCCGAACACTGCGGCTATTCGTCCTCAAAAAAATATCTAAAACTTTTTCCTCAGACAGGAAAATACCAGACTTTGGTCGGAGAAGACTCCGGCGGAATCTTCTACGACGACCTGGCGATCATATTCAAGATGGAATCGCATAACCATCCCTCACAGGTAGAGCCAAAGCAGGGGGCGGCGACGGGGGTAGGCGGTATTATTCGCGATATCTTCACGGCCGGGGCCAGGCCGATAGCATCACTAAATTCCCTTCGGTTTGGGCCATTAACAGAACCATACAACCGTTACCTTTTAGGCGGCGTGGTTGACGGCATTGCCTTCTACGGCAACTGTCTTGGCGTTCCGACCGTTGGCGGCGAGGTTTATTTTGACGAGAGCTATTCCGGCAATTGCCTGGTCAACGCCATGAGCATCGGCATCTGCGGCAAGAACGAGATCGCCCGCGCCCGCGCGACCGGTGTTGGCAATTCCATTATGTACGTTGGTTCAAGCACCGGCCGCGACGGCATCGGCGGCTGTTCGGTCCTTGCCTCCGCCGAATTCTGTGAAGGGGAAGAAAAGCGCCCGACCGTCCAGATCGGCGACCCGTTCACCGAGAAGTGCCTGATCGAGGCAACGCTTGAAGCGCTTAAAACCGGATATGTTATAGGGATAAAGGACATGGGGGCGGCGGGACTTACCTGTTCGACTTCGGAGATGGCGGGAGCGGGAGAGGTGGGCGTTGATATTGAACTTGATAAAGTCCCAAGAAGAGAAGAGGGGATGGAACCGTATGAAGTCATGATGTCCGAATCGCAGGAGAGGATGCTAGTATGCGTAAAGGCCGGTTACGAGGATCAGATCCACAAAATATTCGACAAATGGGACCTCCACGCGGTCGTTATCGGTACGGTCAATGATTCAAAGATTGTCAGGATAAAAGAAAATGGGAAGGTTGTGGCGGAGATGCCGGGATCTTCTTTGACCGAGCCGCCGATATTTGATCTTCCTTATGAAAAACCGGCCAACCTTGATGAAATGAACAAACTAGACCTTAAATCGATACCAGCGCCAAAAAATTTGAATGAAGTATTGCTCAAATTGCTTGCTTCACCGACCATTGCCAACAAGGCCTGGATCTATGAGCAATACGACCATATGGTGCAAACAAATACCTGTGTTCTTCCCGGTTCCGATGCGGCGGTTATACGGATAAAGGGTAAAGAGTGGGGGCTTGCCGCAACCTCGGACTGCAACAGCAGGTATTGCCTGTTAAATCCTTACCGCGGCGCGCAGATCGCGGTGGCGGAAGCGGCCAGGAACCTGGTTTGCTCCGGCGCCGATCCGGCGGCGGTCACCGATTGTTTGAATTTTGGCAATCCCAACAAGCCGGACCGTTATTATTATTTTAAAAATTGCGTTGAAGGGATCATCGATGCCTGTAAAGTTTTTGAAACCGCCGTCATTTCCGGCAATGTTTCTTTTTATAATGAGAGCCCAAAAGGCGCCATTAATCCAACCCCCACGATCGGCATGGTCGGCATAATTGAAAAATTGGAACAAAGAGTAACCAGCTTCTTTAAAAATGAGGGGGACGCGGTTATCCTGCTTGGTGAAACAAAAGAAGAGATAGGGGGATCGGAATACCTGAAAGTTGTCCATGGCCAGGTGAGGGGCGATGCGCCGTCACTTTCTCTCGATGCCGAAAAGAATTTGCATTCCGCGATGCTTGAAATGGTCCGGGCAGGAATGATCAATTCCGCGCACGATTGTTCTGAGGGCGGATTGGCGGTGGCGCTGGCCGAATGCTGTATCGGCGACAAGGAAAAACAGCTGGGCGCAGCGATCGCGGAACTTAATAATATTCGGCCCGATGCTTTGTTATTTGGCGAATCACAGTCAAGGATTATTATTTCGGCGAATGAAAAAAATGCCGCGAAAATAGAAGCGACCGCCAAAAAACATGCGGTCCCATTCCAGATTATCGGTAAAGTTTTTGGTAATAATTTAAAAGTAATGGAGCATATCGGTCTTCCTCTGGCGCAGCTTGATAAGAGCTGGCGCAACGCGATCAGATAAAAACTATCTTCCCGACATCAGAAGTATTGGGCAATAATCTTTTTTAGTTCCGGGTAATTGATCATCCAAACGCTTCCCGCTTCGTTGTTGGCCGGCTCTCCGGGGATACTTGAAGTATTTATTTCCTTGAGATCAAGCTGTCTGAACGTATTCCCAAGCAAAATAAATTCTTTTAACGACAGGTTCGATCTTATATTTTTCCTGATAATGCCGACAATGAAAGGCGATTTGACCAAAGCGTTGGGGGAGGCCGCCGCTTTGACCAGCGCTTTCAGGAAATTTTGCTGGCGGCTGATCCGACCGATATCGCCCAGGGCATCATGCCGGAAACGGATGTAGCCTTCCGCTTCTTTCCCCGAAAGTTTATGCGGGCCTTTTTTAAGATTGATATAAAGCCCCTGCGCCTTATCCACATAGTACATGTCTTTCTCGATATCGATATTTATCCCTCCCAAAAGGTCAACGAATTTGGCCAGGCCTTTGGTGTTCATGAGGATATATTTGTCCACCTTAACCCCGGTCATTTTTTCAACCGTTTTCGAGGTCAGATCAATCCCTCCATATACGAACGCGGCATTTATCTTTGTGTAATAATACCCCGGGATTTCCACGTAAGAGTCCCTTGGTATGGAGAGAACGTTTATCTTTTCCCTCAAGGGATTATAATGCATGAGCATTATGGTATCGGTCCTTCCGATGTCATAGGTGGCGCGGCCGGTAATGTCGTCAAACATAAGATCGGTTCCCAGCACCAATATGTTAATAGGACGATCGACGACCGCCGCTTTCATAAAGTTCGGCAGTTTTCTCGGGATCAACAGGTTAAAATAAAAGTAAAATATCCCAAGGAGCACGACGAACAAAGCGATAATCCTCAAATAATCTATTTTTTTATTCATAATTTAGGAGGCCTCTACTGTTTTAGATATCCAACCGGAATAATATATAGCGGGTCCTGGCCCCAGGGCAGGTCAAGGGTTGCAATAACAACATCATCCCAGAATGAACCGACCGGAACCGCTCCCAGCCCCATGGCCGTGGCTTGGAGCAGGAGATTTTGCGCCGCGTGCCCGGCTTCCATTATGACGTATCTCTCGCTGCGCAGGCCGAATTTTTCGCGGGTGCGGTCAAAGACGGCGGTTATAACAATGCTGACTGCGGCATCGCCGATGAAATTTTGTCCGAGCGACGCCCTGACCAGTGAAGGCCGTTTATCCCCTTTGAGGTGCAGTTCCAGCGAATGGGATCTGGGGGTATAATGGTAAACGCCTTCCGGTTTTACAATATAAATCTCAAGAGGATAGACGGCGCCGGCCGAAGGGGCGGTCCTAAATTGCCAGGTCGGTTCGGTTATTCCCTGCGTGGCCCAGAGCAGCTGCGACACTTGTTTGGCGTTTAGATCGGCTTTATCATAAGCCATTTCGGATCTTCTGTGGTAAAGCGCTTCTTCAAGCGACATCTCGCCGATAGTTTTCGGCAAGGGCAGAGTTATTATTTCTTTTGCGGAAACCGTTCCGTAAAGGATAAGAGAAAGCAGGATCATAAGCAGGGACCTTTTGAACATGAATAAATTATATCATAAAAAGGGGCCCCGGGCGAGGAACCCGGGACCCGCATCGATCAAACCTTTTGAGGTGTAGGTTTAGAGTCCAGCATCTGGACGCTGTTGGCGACGATCTCCGTCCAATCGCGGGTCTGGCCGTTCTTGTCTTTATAGGCTTTGATCTGGAGGCGGCCTTCAACCGCAACCAGCCGGCCTTTTTTCAAATACTCTCCGCAGGTCTTGGCGAGGCCTCCCCAGGCGGAACAATTCAAGAAGTCGGCCGACTTTTCACCATTCTTATTCTTTGGCCGGTCTACCGCGATCCTGAAATGAGCCACCGGTTTTTCATTGGCGGTATAACGGACCTCCGGATCGGCGGTCAGCCTGCCGGTCAATATGGCTTTATTTAAAGCTCCCATTTAATTCACCCCCTTTTAGCTATAATGTTCACTGAATTGGCTTTTGCAATTTTTAAACCAGGGGAATTGACGCTAAAATGGTGAAATAAGCAGGGCATTTCGACACAAAAGACGAAAATCGATGCGGTTAGGCGGGCAGGTCTTTTAACATTCTTTCAAAATGGGACCCTTTCCAGTATATTTTTTTACATTTTGAGCAATAGGTGAATTCATGAAATAATTTACGGACCAGGGAGGGGATCTTGTCCTTTATCTTTTCTTTTTCGATCTTTTTAAGCTCGCGATTGCAGATCGTACAGCGGGGGACCAGCTTTTCGGGGTTTATCTTTAATTTCAGCGCGGCGGCCAGCTCTTTAAGCTGTTCATCCAGTTTGGTCGAATGAATTAAAACAGCATTTACCCCCTGGACTTTGGTCAGTTCGGTGTCGCGGGTTATTAATATCCGGTCTTCTTCTTTTGATTTTTTAGTAAGAAAACTGTCGGTCGAGGTTTTTGGATAGCTGGCGTCAAACCCCATCAGCCTCAAGCGCTTGGCAAGTTTGCCGAGCATATCGTCAACGATAAATTTCATTTTTTATTGCGGGAAGACATATAATCATAAACGGCGGCGATTAAAGCGGGGAAAAATAACCAGTAATTTTCGGTTGCCAGAGCGAGGATCGAAAAGAAGGCCTCTGTTAGAAGCAGTATAATCCTTATCATATCCATGATTGCTTCAATTATAGCAGATAACATGCAAGTTTGGCTCGTTGAATGTCGAGTATATAATGTAAGGAGATCAAAATGCTAACAGATGTCGGATTTCAAATGACGATCGCGGGGATATTGAGCCGCAACCCCCAGAGAGTAAGCGCCGCGATCAAAGAATTGGACACTGAAAAATTAAAAATGCCCGAAGTTCGAGCCGCGCTGGTTTGCGCGAGTTATGATTCTCCCGCAGTAAGGGACCTTATCGTTCCAATGCTGAAAGAAGTCCTCTCCGTTTAGCCCCTACTTCTTCAGGCTTGCCTTACCTTACCGCCAAAATTCCAGCGACTGATAAATCCTCGTCAAGCTTTGGCCAATGTATTCCAATTCCGTTGCCGATAAGCCGATAATTATTGCGTTGTGAAGCAGTCGCGCGGATCAATCTTGGAAACCACACAAGAGGGACCTTTACCTCCCTACCGTCAACCAGACTAACGATCAATTCTTGATTAGTTATCTTAACCGCCGATGCTTTAGCTTCAACCGATACTGAAATATTCATCCCATTTCACCTCAATTTCATCTTTCCTTTCTTCAATAATGCCTTCTATCTTTCTAAGCTCCGAGCTGTTAAACTTGTAATTTGACACGAGCATCACCGGGTTCAGCCAAAATTTAGCTGTTTTCTCCGCTTTTTCAACATGGACATGCTTTGGCTCCGTCCCTTCATTGCTAAAAAAGAAAAATCTATAGCCATCGATCACAAATATAGTCGGCATTTTTCTCCTTAATCCCCCCAAGCAGATTATTATATCACGCCGTCCGGCAAAAGGGGAGAGGGGATATAGGCGAAAAAAAGCCGGAAAAAGCAATGGCTCTTCCCGGCTTTAAAAAACTAATAATCTACTTCTTTAGACTTGCCTTCAACTCGTCGATCTCTTTCTGCCTGTCCGCCTATGGCGGGCTGTTTTTCGATCTATTGTAATGTCACCAGTACCATTATCTTCCCTTTGCCTTCCTTCAGCGGCTCAAGGGCTTTGCCAATTACGGCCCCCATGGCTTTCATTCTATCCGTTACTTTCATGGCATAGCCGGGCGTTGATGAAGTTGTAAGCAGGTTCCCGACGTTAATTGGACCGTTTTCGGTCGAGACATTACAAGGAACCCGTCCTGCCAAGGCCAACATCCGATAACCCTTATTTTCAATATCTTTTCGATCTAATAGTTCATCTTTTTCCTTCAAATTACCAGCGAGAACACTGGGATCGGTTGATATGATCCCAGCAGCTAAAGTGCTATACGGATCTCTTGATTTTCTAATTTTGACTACGCTGTTATTATCAATTTCAACAACGTCACCCGCGGAAATAGATTCGTCATCTACCTTAAACCATTCCGCAACGTCCAATCCTTGTGAAGTAAGCAATGTGCCTGTTGCCCAAATATTGCCGACCACACCTAACGCTCTACCGCCGGTTCCATCTGTACTGGCAAAAAGCCCCCCATATTTGTAACCATATTTAAGACTAGGCATCCCCGCGCCTTTCCCTAATCCAACAACCCCAATGTCATTTTGGCTCTGTGCATACACCCCGGGCCCGTCTATCCCTGAAGCATAAATTCCATAATTCTTCCCCGTTGCATAAACACCAGCATAGTTGTCACTAGCACCCCAAACTCCATAAAGATCACCATAGCCTTTAATCCCAACATTAGGGCTACCACCAGGGATCGCATATACATCTAATTTTGCCGCAGGATCCGTCGTCCCGATCCCGACATCGCCTTTATTGAGCGTTAAT
>JBAZPF010000024.1:0-12926 GCA_041648295.1 Candidatus Margulisiibacteriota bacterium
CTTTCCCGGTCCCACCTCAACAAAAGATCCCACACCGTCATTTATCATTTTCCTGACCGAATCTTCCCATAAAACCGGTCCGGTAACCTGTCTTATCAGAAGATCCGATATCTCTTTCCCGCCGGTCACATAATCCGCCGTGACATTTGCAATCACCGGGATTTGAGCATCTTTAATCTCTATCTTTGCCAACTCCCCTTTTAACTTCTGCGCCGCCGGCTCCATAAGCTGGCTGTGGAACGGAGCCGAAACCTGCAGCGGAATTATTCTTTTTGCCCCGGCTTCTTTTATCAATCTTCCAGCTTCTTCAACCGATCCCTTTTTGCCGGATATCACGATCTGGTCCGGACCGTTCATATTGGCGGGCTGGACGCCGCCCACCTGCAGGCAGATATCTATTATCTTTTTTCTATCCCCTCCAAGGACCGCCGCCATTGCCCCCTGTCCCAGAGGAACCGCTTCCTGCATGAACCTTCCGCGCAAATTAACTATCTTTACCGCGTCGCGAAAACTTATCGCGCCCGCGGCCACCAGCGCCGAATATTCGCCCAGCGAATGTCCGGCCACTACATCCGGCCTAATTTTCAAAAGTCCGTAAGCGGCAACGCTTACCGTCAAAATGGCCGGTTGGGTTATCTCTGTTTTCTTTAACTCCTCTTCCGGCCCTTCAAAACACAATTTTTTAAGATCAAAGCCTAGAACCTGGTTCGCTTCTTCAAGCAAGCTTTCCGCGAAACCCTTTCCCATCCCCACCGCCTGCGACCCCTGCCCGGGAAAAACAAACGCCGTCTTCAATTCTGGGGCCCCCCGAGAATAAAATTCTCGGTTCCCCAGAATTGGGAGGAACCGCGACTTTTAGTCGCAGGAGGGACCCAATTCATCCACGTACCTCCTTGATCTTCCTGGTCAAAGCCGGGACCACTTCAAGGCAATCGCCCACGATCCCGTAAGTCGCAAGTTTGAATATCGGAGCATCGGGGTCTTTATTGATCGCAACGATCGTATCCGCCCCCTGCATGCCGACCAGATGTTGGATTTTACCGGCTATCCCGCAGGCTATATAAAGTTTGGGGGCAACGGTTTTGCCCGTCTGCCCGACCTGATGATGTGCGGATATCCATCCGGCGTCAACGGTAGCGCGCGAAGCGCCGACCGCTCCGCCAACCGCCTGCGCCAGTTCTTCTATCATTTTAAAATTCTTGGGGTCTTGAATGCCGCGCCCGCCGGACACCACGATCTCCGCTTCGGCCAGATTAACTTTTACCGATTCATCTTTAATGACATCAACTATTTTTACCAGCAGATCGTTTTGATTGATGGTTGGCGTGAATATAATTGTATTCTCTTTTTTTGATTTTGGATTTTGGATTTTGGATTTCCGGAAGACCTTGGGTCTGACGGTAGCCATTTGCGGGCGATGGTTTGGAGAGATGATCGTCGCCATAATGTTGCCGCCGAACGCCGGCCTGGTCTGCTGGAGGATCTTTTTTACCGGATCGATCGAAAGCGCCGTGCAGTCGGCGGTTAAGCCGCAATTTATCCTCACCGCTATTCTCGCCGCCAGGTCGCGCCCCAGAGTAGAAGCGCCGATCAGAAATATTTCCGGCTTATATTTATTGACCAGATCGGTTATGGCAGACGCGTACGGCGCGGTCCGATAATCTTTTAATTCCTTGTTGGTAATAAGATAAACCTTATCGGCCCCGTATTCAAAAAGAGAGCTAACCTGCCCCTCGATCGCCTCATCGCCGGCCAAGACGGCAGCCACTTCACAATTAAGGTCCTGCGCCAGCTTTTTCGCTTCGGACAAAAGTTCATAGGCAACATTCTGGACTGTCCCTTCTCTCTGTTCGGCAAAGATCCAGATGCCTTTCCAGGCCGCCGCTTCGTTCGGATTTTTCCTCAAATCCATCAGAATATCTTCCTTTCCCTAAGTTTAGAAACCAATGCCGAGACCATTTCATCGGTTGATCCGGAAAGCATTTCCCCTCCGCCCTTCTGGGGAGGAGCGAATATTTTTACCACTCTGGTCGGAGAACCCTTTAAGCCGGTAATGTTTTGATCGGCTTCAATGTCAACCGCGGACAAAGTCTTTATTTCCGCTTTTTTAGCTCTCATCATTCCTTTTAAGGACGGCGGGCGGGGCTCATTTATCTGCTTTACGACCGTTATCATGCAGGGGGTGGGAATTTCAACTATTTCGTTAACTTCTTCCAACAGCCTTTCAACTTTTGCCTTGTTCCCGTCAACTTCTATCTTGACCGCAAAAGTTACCTGGGGAATGCCAAGCCATTCCGCGATCCCCGGCCCTACTTGAGCGGTGTCGCCGTCGATCGCCTGCTTTCCGCATAAGATAATGTCATATTTCACCAGTTTCTTGATGGCGGAAGCAAGAGTATATGACGTCGCCCAGGTGTCCGATCCGGCAAATGCCCGGTCGGAGATAAGGAAAACTTCATCCGCACCCATGGCGATCGTTTGCTTTAACGCCTCGGTCGCCTGCGGAGGCCCCATTGTTATTACCGTAACCTTGCCGCCGTGTTTTTCACGCAGGCGCAGCGCTTCTTCGACCGCGTTTTCGTCAAAAGGATTGACGATGCTCGGCACGCCTTCCCTGATCAGCGTATTGGTTTCCGGATTTATCCTGACCTCGGTGGTATCAGGAACCTGTTTAATACAAACTACGATCTCCATCAGCTTTTTGCACTTTCTTTCACCAGAGCCAGCCCGATCTGATTCCGCTGGATCTGATTGGTCCCTTCATATATCTGGGTGATCTTGGCGTCGCGCATCATCTTTTCGACCGGATACTCTCGCATGTAGCCGTATCCGGCAAGAATTTGAACCGCCTGGGTGGTAACAAACATGGCCGTATCCGAAGCGATCAGCTTTGCCATAGACGCTTCTTTGGTAAAATCTTTGCCGCCGGCATCAACCGCCTTGGCAACCGCGTATACCAGCGCCCGCGAAGCTTCTATCTGCGTGGCCATATCGGCCAGCATATGCTGGATAACCTGGATCGAAAGGATCGGCTTGCCGAATTGCACTCTCTGCTTCGCGTACTTTATCGCTTCATCAAGCGCTCCCTGGGCAATGCCCACGGCCTGCGCCCCGATCCCCGGACGGGTCAGATCGAGAGTTCTCATCGCCACGATAAAGCCCATTCCTTCTTTTCCGAGCAGCTGGCTTTTATGCACTTTGCAGTCCTGGAAAACCAGTTCCCTGGTGGCCGAACAGCGGATCCCCATCTTTTTTTCTTTTTTCGCGAACGAAAATCCGGGAGTGCCCTTTTCGACTATAAAAGCGCTGGCGCCGCGCGGCCCTTTGCTTTTATCCGTCATGGCAATAACGGAGTAAGTTTCGGCCTCGCCGCCGTTGGTGATCCACTGCTTGGTGCCATTTAAAATATAGTAGTCGCCATTTTTGGTCGCGGTAGTTTCGATCCCGCCGGCATCCGAGCCGGCATTGGCTTCGGTCAAGCCGAAAGCGGCAAGTTTTTTTCCTGACGCCAGATCGGGAAGATATTTTTGTTTTTGTTCATCCGACCCAAAAAGCAGTATCGGCGTCCCGCCCAGCGCGGTCGCCGCAAAGGTTACCCCCACACCGCCGCACACCCTGCTGATCTCTTCGGTCGCCAGGCAAAATGCAAGCACGGACTGCCCAAAACCGCCGTATTTTTCCGGGATCCAGAGCCCGCAAAGGTCAGCCTCGGCAAAGATCTTCATCAGATCCCAGGGGAATTCTTCCTTTTCGTCCAATTCCGCCCTGACCGGCTTCACCTTTTCCTGCGCGATCTTTTTGGCCAGGTCCCTAACCATTATTTGTTCTTCGGTCAATAAATAATCCAACATTTACCTTACCTCCATCTTATAACATTTGACCCGTAAGTCAATCCGGCCCCAAAACCCGCCAAGACAACAATATCCCCGGATTTTATTCTGCCGTCGGAATTTGCTTCGTCAAGCGCCAGAGGCACTGAAGCGGCCGAAGTGTTTCCGTATTTCATCAAATTAACATAGACTTTTTTTTCTGGCAAGTTAAATTTTTTATTGACATGCTCTATGATCCGTAGATTGGCCTGGTGCGGAATTAAAAGATCCATGTCGTCGATCGACATTTTAGCCGATTTTAACACTTCGATCACGGATTCTTCAAGCGCCCTGACCGCAAATTTAAAAACTTCTTTCCCGTCCATACGGATGAACCGGCCGTTCTTTGCTTCGGGGTCGCGCGATCCGCCGCCGGGCATAACTAAATACTTGCCTCCCTCGCCTTTTGCTTTAATATAGCTCGCCAGCACGCCGTTGTCTTCTTTGTCCGCCTGAAGCACCACCGCGCCCGCGCCATCGCCAAATAAAACACAGGTCTGACGATCCGTCCAATCCAGGTATTTGGTCAAAGTGTCCGCTCCGATGACCAGCACGTTTTTAAACATGTTCGATTCAATATAAGCCGCGCCGCACGAAAGCGCGAAATTAAACCCCGAACAGGCCGCGGATACGTCGAACGCGGCCGCTTTTTTTGCTTTGATCCGGTCCTGCACGATGCACGAAACTGAAGGGAAAAGAGTGTCCGGAGAGCAGGTTGCCGTAATTATAAGGTCGATCTCCGACGGGTCCATTTTTGCGGAAGCTAATGCTCTCTCCGCCGCGATCACGGCCAGATCCGAAGTGGCGGTGCCGTCATCGGATACCCGCCTTTCCCTTATTCCGGTGCGCGTATTTATCCATTCATCGGAGGTTTCTACGATCTTTGAAAGGTCATCATTGGTCACGATCTTTGGAGGAACTTCCGATCCCGTCCCAATTATACTGGCTCTCATATTGCCTCCACTTTCTTTATACATCCGATCATATCTCCCTTTACTGCTTCCATCGCCACTCTAACCGCGTTTTTGATCGCCTTTGCCTTTGAGCGGCCATGAGCCTTGATACAAATGCCGTCGACCCCCAGTATCGGGGCTCCTCCAAATTCATCATAATCGACTTTTTTCTTGATGTTCAAGAACGCCGGCAGAAGCAGCAGCGACGCCAGCCAGGTTATTGGGTTTTTTGTAAGTTCTTTCTTTAGAAGGTCCATGACAAAAGAAGCGACCGATTCTCCAAATTTTAAGATCAGGTTGCCGACAAACCCGTCGCAAACGACCACGTCAACTTTGCCGGAAAGGATCTCTTTGCTCTCAATCATTCCGATAAAATTTATTTTTGATCCTTTTAAAAGTGGATAAGCGGCAATCGTAAGTTCATTCCCTTTTTCCGGTTCTTCGCCGATATTCAACAACCCGACCCTTGGGGAATTAATGTGCAGAACATGTTCCGCGTAAACGCTTCCCATTTCGCCGAACTGCTGAAGATGCTTGGGCCGATTGTCGGAATTAGCTCCCACATCAAGGCACAAGACCCGGCCGGATGCAGTTGGGAAAAAGGTCGCGATCGCCGGGCGTTCAATCCCCGTGATCCTTCCAAGCTTAAAAAGCGCGGCCGCCATAAAGGCGCCCGTATTGCCGGCGGAAACGACCGCGTCGGCTTTGCCGTCTTTTACCAGCTGGAGCGCGACATTGATCGAGGCGTCTTTTTTTTCGCGGACTGCCGATACCGGCGGTTCATCCATGCCAATCGTCTGTGAAGCGTTAACAACGGAAATACGCTCCTTGAGCGGTTTTAATATTTTCTCTTCCCTGCCGACAAGGATGATATCGACACCGGGAAGCTCGGCGATAGCCTGATGGCATCCCTTGACAATCTCTGCGGGCGCAAAATCCCCGCCCATTGCATCAACGGCAATTCTGATCACGGAGGATTATTCCTTTTTACCTTTCTTCTTCTGTTTGATCTTTATTGCCGCCCGGCCTTTATACGCGCCGCAAGAAGTACAAGCGTGGTGCGAGGGGATCAAAGCGCCGCACGCTGGGCATTTTATAAGATTTGGGAGCTTAGCGCGGAAATTTTCCGCTCTTCGGCTTCCCTGGCGGGATCTAGAGTGTCTTTTTTTTGGAACTGGCATTTTACTGGGCCTCCTTTTCTATCCTAATCCTATTCCTAAGCCTATTCCTTATCCTTCTCTTTTACTTCCGGCTCCAGACATTTTTCACTGCACAGCGGCCGAATCGGAAGCTCGGTCAAAATATTCTGGCGGATAATTTCTAAAAGATCGATCGTGTTGTCCGGATCTATCGAGAACACGAAATCTTTCCCCTCCAGCTTGCCTTCCCGGTTATATTCCTCCTCGAATTCAAATTCCAGAGGATATTCAAACTCTTTCAGGCAATGCGCGCAGTTAATCAAGACCGTGGTCTTGACTTTGCCCGCGAACACGATCACCTCTCCCGCATTTACGAACTTTCCGGTCACTCTGACCGGCGAAGTTAAGATCAGATTGTCTTCGGGATAAGAAACCGTTTCTTCTTCCTCGATCTTCAAGGTCCCGCCCACGCCGTTTAAAAGCGGGGTAATGTCAATTTTTATAGGCACAACAATTTATAATTATAAGTGTTATGTATCAGCTTGTCAATTTAGCTCTGGCAGGCACCAAGATAATAAGCAACACTGCCGCGATCAGGGCTGCCGCCGCCCCATAGGAAAACGCGGCCATTGGAGAAAATTTGTCCCAGAGAAATCCGGCAATGGCGGATGTCGGCAAGGCGACAAAGCCGATCAGGGTATAATAAAATCCATAAGCGGTTCCGCGGACATCGGGAGAAACCAGGTAAGCCAAGAGCGCTCTTGGAGCCGCCTGGGTTATAGCCATGGCTACCCCATATATAATGAAGAGGACCCAGGCATGGAGGGGGCTTGAGGCATAGGCAAAACCCAGGCACATAACGGCGGAAAGGATATAACCGGCAAATAACACCTGTTTCTTTCCGATCTTGTCGGCCAGCGCGCCCAGCGGCTGCGACAGCAACGCATATATAATGTTATAGAGCAGATATATGATGGGGATAAGGGCCAGGATGACGCCAAGATTTTTGGCCCTAAGAATAAAAATGGCATAGCTGAAATTGGAAAATTCGAATACCGCCGAGACCAAAAGGAATGCACCGAAGCCATGGTCCACTGAAGCAAGAGATATTTTCTGCTCTTTTTTCTCAAATTTCTTCGCCGCCACATCTTTCACAAAGATCGCGACGATCAGAATAGCAAGTATCCCGGGTATCACGGAGAACCAGAAAATAGTGCGGTATTGCATTAACACCGGCAGGTTCATATATTTTGAAAAGAAGAAGAGAAAACCGGAAGCCAAAAGAGTTCCGATCACGGCTCCAGTCGTATCCATCCCTCTCTGCAATCCAAAAGATTTGCCTCTTTCATTTTCTTCAACCGAATCGGCTATCAGGGCATCGCGCGGCGCGTTGCGGACGCCTTTCCCTATCCTGTCTATAAACCTGACCGCAATAACCTGATACCAGGTATTCGCCAGCGCGATAAAAGGCTTTACAACCGTTGAAAGCGTATAGCCAACTACCACCAATCCCTTTCTTGCCTGAAGGCGGTCAGAGATCCAGCCTGATATTACCTTAAAGATGCTGGCAGTCGCTTCGGCCACTCCTTCGATAAAACCGATCATAGTCCTGGAAATTCCAAGGTCGAGCAGGAAAAGCGGCAGAAGCGACATTATCATTTCGGAGGAAATATCGTTCAGTAAGCTCGTAAGCCCGAGCCAGATGACGTTTTTCTTTTCTTTGTTCATTAGATGACACCTGCTTTCATGTTTTACAGTTTAAATGCAGCTTTTATCTTTCAAGTAATTCAAGATGCGTTTATTGAATTTTTCGGCATTTTCAACTTTCTCGAAAGCTTCCTCTTTTGTGAATTTACGCGCAGCGTCATAGTCTCCCGCCTCTCTTGATTCTTTTGCGTCAATCAGCAGGTCATTATAACTGCCCTCAATTAATTTTGGCTTAATAAAATTCAGCCCAAAAAGGGAAACCAATCCATGATGAGTTGACGGCTCTTTTTCAATTGTCAGAAGCAGGGCTTTTACCATATGAAACATAGAATAATAAGCGCTGGAAACGGATTCGTCATAAAGACCGGAATCGAACAATACCTTAGCAGCCTTAAATGATTCTTCGGATTTTTCTATTTCCAGCTTAATCCGCAGCTTAAGATTTTCTTTGTTCATATTTTTATCCCATCCTTCTCAATGTTTTTTGCGAATGAAAATTCAAGTTTTTTAAGGAAGGAAAAATGGGATTCTTCAATTATCTTGGGCGAAAGGAGAATGCCGTATTTTATTAATACTTCAGTTGTAAACGATGCCACTTTTTTCCTGAAATTTGGATCTGATTTATCCACAAGGATAAAAATGTCGATATCCGATTCAGCGTTAAAGTCCCCGCGGGCTTTTGAGCCGAATAATAAAAGCTCCTTAATCCGGGCGCCAAAAGCCGCCATAATCTTTTCCTTAAATTCTTTAACAGCGGAGTTTTCAATTTCGTTTAATTTCCCTATTGCCATAATATGGAATTATATATCGAATATTTTGATGGCGCAATTGAAATATTTTTTCTGCTATAATTCCCTCATGAACCACTTCATCGTCAACCCGAATAAAGAGAGAGCGCTTGAGGAAAAATTAACCCGACTTGGAATCAGAGATCAGGATGTGATCGAAAAGTTCATCCGTTCCTCCGGTAGCGGCGGACAAAATGTCAATAAAACTTCGACCTGTGTTTACCTTAAACATATCCCGACCGGCATTGAAGTAAAAATGTCTCAAGAGCGCTCGCAGGCATTGAACCGTTTCCTCGCCTGGCGCCTTCTGGCAGAAAAGGTTGAGGGAAAAATTCTTGGAGAAAAAAGCACAAAGCGCAGAGAGAGCGAAAAGATCCGCCGGCAAAAAAGAAAAAGATCGAAACGGTCAAAAGAAAAGATGCTTAGGGAAAAGAAGATGGTCTCCGGGAAAAAAGCCTTAAGAAGAATAGGTTTCAAAGATTTTCAGTAACTTATTTCACCGCTTCCTTCAACGCATAAAATATATCGATCATTCCCTTGGTGTCGAGGTCGCAGTATTTAAGAAGCGCTTCCCTTACCTGCCGCCGGTCCGCCTCGTCTATATTTTCGCCAAAGGTGACGCGATAATACTCCGCCGCCGCCGTCTGCCCCTCCGCGATCTTTAAGCCTTTATAAGAACTGCCGGCGATCGCGGGCAGGACTCTCTTCAACGACGCGCTCCCCTCCTGCACCGGATTGTAATAAAGAAAATTCTTGAACGGCTCGATCAGGTCGACAAACCTTTCATTGGTCGCCTCCGCCCAGGGAATATATTCGGGATAGACTTCACTGGCGTTCTTGATACATCTTTGTTCGAATCCGGCATTGTAAGCAAGGATCGAGCCTTTATCGCCAAGAAGCTCTTTAAGGGTTTTAAGCACCTGCGGGCGGGGGTCAACATCTCCGGGAGCAAGATAAGTAAAATGCCTAGGGACGGCGTTCTCCTCATCTAAAACAAAAAGCGAATACTGGAATGGGATCTCAAGGTACGGGCGGCTCTGGTCGTAAACCGGGATCGCCGGAGCGATCGTTTCAAAGTCAAGAAAATAAGCCGGGAATTTTATCTTTTTTAAAAATTCGGCTATCTCTTCCTTGTTTATATGAATGGTCTTGTTCTTATGGCTTTCAACCTGTATCAGCTGCCTTCCTTCAAGTTCTTCAACCGGTATATCGGTGATCTTCATTATCCCTCTCTCCAAAAGTTCAAATTTCTGTTTTCCGCCTTTGTAAAGAATTAAGATATGGTCTTCTTCAGGCAAAAATTCAAAGCACATATCCTCGAGGATACAATCCCGGATGTCGCGGCATTGCGGCCCGACTTTAATACCGGGCATCTCTTTTTGAGAGATCAGTTCAATCATATTTTTTATTCGTTCTTCCATCCCGATCTTTAAATTATCGGCCTCGGCGGTTATCTCTTTTTGCGCGAATAATTGGTCCGGCTCGATCGGACCGACCTTAACATATTGATTATTTAAATACATAATGCTGCAGCTGCGGAGCTTAATGCCTGCCCCTTCGTATACGTATTTCTGAAACGCGGCATCCTGATAATGCTCGCTTTTTACCGATGTCGAGCTTTTAACTTCAATAAGATCCCACGAATCTTCTTCTACCGGGACCAGAATATCGGCCAGCGCGTAAGCCCGGCCAAAAATAAAACCGGCTTCAAACAGAGGCTTGCGGTGTTTCAGCGCTTCTTTCGATTTGCGGTCCTGTTTTTCGGGATCAAAGTCTCTCTGTATTTTTAAGCCATCCGGGAACAGCTTTTGCGCGTACTCGCCCACCCTCCTTCCTTCCGCAAAAACATGCTCGGTGGCGGCGTCCGGGCGCGGGATCAGATCTTTTCTGTTGTATTCCAGCCAGAGGAGTTTGGGACATCTCAAGCCTTCAAGATATTTTGTTTTAGAAAGAAATAAATTTGATTTGGGCATGATCTATTATAACACTTCACATCTGCGCTTTTTTGTTTTAGAATAAGGCACTGTGTCTAAAAAAGCGATTGACTTGATCAAGCTGGATGTTTCCGACGAAAAATACCTAAAAGATATTACGGATGATAATTTCTTCGGCTTCCCCATGGCGCCGCTGATCGAAGCGGAAGAGAACCTTTTAAATAATGAAAAACCTTCGGTCGCCTATTTTTCAATGGAATACGGGCTGGCGCCTTCCGTCTATCATACCTTTCAGACCGTAAACCCGGTAGACGGGAGGAACATCCTCTCGGAGCATGAAGTCTTTTCCAACATGAAGGACATGGATTATTACCATTATCTTCCGGTAAAAAAGATCCTTGACCTTCCCATTTACAGCGGCGGCCTGGGGGTACTGGCCGGCGACACCCTGAAATCATCCGCCGACCACGGCCTTTCACTCGCGGCAGTCGGGATTTTATGGAACAAAGGATATTTTCGGCAAAAATTCTGGTTCCGGGCCGGAGGGCAAATACCCGATGTCCTGTCGTGGGACCCAAACTCCTACCCGGGTTTGATACCGTTAAAGCCGAAGATCAGCATCAATTTAAGCGGACAAAAAGTGGCGCTCCGCCTCTGGAAATATTATGTTTATTCTTACGACCTGAAAAAGGTGATACCGCTGATCCTTTTGGATTCCAATCTGCCGGAAAACCCGCAGTATTTCCGCGAACTTACGGACCAGCTCTACCGCAGCACCAACGGCTGGATCAAGATTTGCCAGCGTGCCATCCTGGGGATCGGCGGAATAAAAGCGCTTGAGGCTCTTGGCTACTCGATCAATAAATACCATTTAAACGAGGGGCACGCCGCTTTTGCTTTTCTTGAAAGAGCAAAAAAACAGAACCCGGAAGAAATAAAGAAAATGTTCGCGTATACCTGCCACACTCCCGTCGATGCCGGCCATGACCGGTTTAATCTTCAGGAATTAGAAGCGGTGCTTGGCCCTGAAATGATGGAACTGGTTTACAAGCTGGGCCGCGATGAAAAGCATTCTTCGCTCGCCAATCTGACACAGTTGGCGATAAACGCGTCAAGCAGCGTCAACGGAGTGGCCAGGAAGCACGGAGAGGTAATGCGCATACAGTTCCCCAAATATAAGGATACGATAAAAAGCATCACCAACGGCGTCCACAGCCATACCTGGATGTCGAAGCCGATCCGCGATATCCTCCTTAAATATAAAGATAAGATCGGCGATTTTGAAGCCGATCCGACTTTGCTTAAAAATATTTTAAATCTAAGGTCCGACGTCAATTTAAGAAAAGACCTCTGGGATGCCCACATCGAGAACAAAAAAAAGCTGGCCGAATATCTTAAATACTGGTTCTTTGATGAAAAAACTTTTACCATCAGCTGGGCCAGAAGGATCGCCACCTATAAGCGGCCCACCATGCTGCTCCAGGATCCCAATCGTCTGCTCGATATTGCCAGAAGGTTTGGGCCTCTGCAGATAATAATCGCGGGCAAAGCCCACCCCGCCGACGTCCCCGCCTCCATACACATGGACGAAATGCTTGAAAAGATCGCCCTGCTCGGAGGGGAAAAGAAAGTTCTGCGTATCTGTTTCCTGGAAAATTACGACACTTATTTTGCCAATCTTTTGACCAGCAGCGTCGATGTCTGGCTCAACAACCCCCTCCCCCCGTTCGAGGCTTCCGGCACCAGCGGGATGAAAGCGATCGCCAACGGGGTGCTTCAATTGAGCACGCTTGACGGCTGGGTAGTTGAGGCCGCGGACAAAAAGATCGGAAGAATATTCGGCTATGTACCCGCCCCCGGAGAGATCGGCAGTGAAGCCGACTTAAAGATGGCGGAAGATTCTAAAGAACTGTATAAAAACCTTGAAGAGATGATGTCAATTTATTACAATACCGCGCAAGGAAGGTCAAAAGTGGAAGATTCGGAATGGATCGACATGATGATCAACTGCATATCTGAATTCGGCTTCTTTAATACCCACCGGATGGTGGCGGAATATAACCAAAACATCTGGGGCCAGCATTAAAGATCACTGGTCCAGCCCAATGTCACATTAAGGTCCTGCGTATCATTGATCGGCCACTGCGCCTGCTGCTGTCCCTGGACCGCCCAGCCGCTGCCGCTATAATGGACCAGGCCGTAACCGATCTCACAGACTAGAAAAGATCCGCCAAAGACGCAGTAGGACGCATTTCCGCTTAATGATAAAGTATAACCGGAAGCGCCAAAATTAAATCCGGGCAGTAAATTGTTGGTGGTTGAAACGCTCATGGGATAGAGGACAAGAGCGCTGTAGCCAAAGCTCAAAGGAGTCGCTTTATTGTTCCCGCGCAGGCCGGCGAAAATATTCATTGACGTGATCAGCTCGGTCGATGTGCCGGTATTCTGCTTGGCATTATTGATATAAAAATTTTCTCTGGTCTGCTCTCCCCTGGCGATGCGTATGCCCGAAAACGGCTCCATAAGGTTTGAAACG
>JBAZPF010000025.1:0-12619 GCA_041648295.1 Candidatus Margulisiibacteriota bacterium
TTTGGCTTAAAAATCGAGGTTTATCCGGATGTGACTCTTGGGAATTATAAAGGGATCAAGATCGATAAAAAGCCTACCCTTGTTACAGATGAAGAAGTTATCGGCGTATTAGGGAACCTTCAGAACCGTTTTTCAAAGAGAGTTGAGGCCCTGGATCGCGGCATAATGGCCGGGGACATGCTGGACCTGGAAATAGAGGCCGATGCCGCCGGCGTAGCCATAAAGCGCTGGCCGCGAAAGCTTCAGTCCCTCCCCATCGGCAGTGGATATATAAGCCCGGAATTTGACGCCCAGTTGATCGGCCTTAAAGCGGGAGAATCAAAAAAATTCGATATCAGCTTCGCGACGGATTATATGGTACCGGAGATCGCCGGCAAGGAAGTAACCTTTAACGTTAAAATAGAAAAGATCCTGGCGCAGGAATTGTCCCCTCTCGACGATGAGTTCGCAAAATCGGTCAGCCGTTACGGCACCCTGGCCGAGCTCAAGGAAGAAATAAAAAAATCGCTGGAGATGGAAAAGAAGGAAGAATCGGAAGCCGACGTCAGGAACAAGCTGATAGAGGAACTGATCAAAAGCTCAAAGCTTGATGTTCCCAACGCTCTTGTTAATTATGAGACGGAATTAATGCTGGACGAGTTAAAAACTTCCCTCTCCCGCAGCAATCTGACGCTTGAGTCTTATCTTCATGGCATCAAGAAATCCGAGGATGAGATAAAGGCCGACCTTAAATCCCCTGCCGTTCAGAGGGCCAAAGGAAAGGTCATACTGAAGAAGATATCCGAAACGGAAGGGATCGCCGTGGTTCCATTAGATATTGACCAGGAAATAAGGCTGATGGCCGCTTCCGCCGGACAGCCGGAAGAAGAATATAAAGGCACACTGGGCGAAGGCGGACTGCATTACATAAAAGATTATCTTTTAAGAAAAAAAGCGCTCGACTATTTGGTCGAGAACGCGCAGATCAAGGAGGAAAAACAATGAAACCTATGAACCAGTTGATCCCGATGGTGGTTGAACAGTCCGCGCGCGGAGAAAGGGCCTATGACATTTTTTCCCGCTTGTTAAAAGAAAGGATCATCTTTATTGGCACGCCGATAGATGACGAAATAGCCAACCTTATTATCGCCCAAATGCTTTTCTTGACGGCCGAAGACAACAGCAAAGACATCAATATTTACATCAACTCGCCCGGCGGCGTGGTCACGGCCGGACTGGCAATATACGATACCATGCAATACCTCCAGTGTCCGATCACGACCATTTGTATCGGCCAGGCGGCCAGCTTTGGCGCGGTGCTTCTGGCGGCCGGAACTAAAGGCAAGAGATTCGCCCTTCCCAATGCCAGGATCATGATCCACCAGCCTCTGGGAGGAGCGCAGGGCGCGGCGACCGATATTGAGATCCAGACCAAAGAGATATTGAGGATGAAAAAACTTTTGATCGAGATAATGGTAAAGCACACCGGCCAGCCTGTGGCCAAGATCGAAAAAGACTCGGACCGCGATTTTTACATGGGCGCGGACGAGGCGGTCCAATACGGATTGATAGATGAAGTGATCACCATGCGCAAAGGCAAGGAAGAAAAAAAGTCTAAATAATGACTCCAGAACAAAAGCCCGACAAGGATAAGGCCGAAAAACTTTCAGAATGGAAGGAAGAACTTCCGGTAATTCCCTTGCGGAATATGGTCGTCTTCCCCCAGATGATCGTCCCTTTGTTTATCGGCCGTTCAAAATCGATCAAAGCTCTCGAAGACACCATGGAAAAAGAAAAAATGGTGGTCTTTGTCACCCAGAAGAGCGAAGAAATTGAAGAGCCGACCGCAAAAGACATTTCCTCGATCGGGACGCTTTCCGAGATCGTCCAGCTTTTATCCCTGCCCGACGGCACCACTAAAATATTGGTTGAAGGCATATCCCGGGTAAAGATCGAAAAGATCACCCAGGACGCCCCCTACTTCCGGGCCAAGATCAACCGCATAGAAGAACCGGAAGGCATGACGATCGAGGCGGAAACGCTGGTCCGCAATGTTATCAAGAATTTTGAAAAATACGTAAAGCTCAATAAAAGGATACCGCCCGAAACCTTGATGTCCATTATCAATGTCGATCAGCCGGGCCGCCTGGCAGATCTTATCGCTTCTTACCTCACCCTCAAGGTTGATGAAAAGCAGGCGATACTCGAATCGGTCTCCGCGGAAAAGCGTTTAAAGAAACTTCTTGAGATACTCGATAAAGAAGTTGAAATCCTCGAAGTCGAGAAAAAGCTCCAGGGCAAGGTGCGGAAGCAGATCGAAAAGGTACAGAAAGAATATTATCTTAAGGAAAAACTGCGCGCCATCCAGGAAGAACTGGGAGAAGAAACGGAGGGCGAAGACGAAGACCAGCCGGAGCTGGGAGAATATAAAAAGAAGCTCGAGACCGCCAAGCTCCCGCCTGAAGTTAAAGAGATCTGCGTAAAAGAGCTCGACCGGTTAAAAAAGATGCCCTCCATGGTCGCCGAAGCCACCGTTATCCGGACCTACCTCGACTGGCTGTTGGAACTGCCGTGGAAAAAGAAGACCAAGAGCAAATTTGACATCAATGAGGTCAGAAAAATATTGAACGAAGACCATTATGGCCTTGAAAAGGTAAAAGAAAGGATCGTTGAATATTTTGCCGTGCTCCAGCTGACCGGAAAGATCGGAAGCACCATTCTTTGCCTGGTCGGTCCGCCCGGAGTTGGAAAAACATCAATCGCTTCAAGCATTGCCCGCGCAATGGGAAGAAAGTTTATCAGGGTATCGCTTGGCGGCGTAAGGGACGAAGCCGAGATACGAGGCCACCGGCGAACCTATGTAGGCGCCATGCCCGGCCGGGTCATACAAAGTATCCACAAAGTCGGGGTCGGCAATCCCGTGTTCCTCCTCGATGAGATCGACAAATTGGGAGCTGACTTCAGAGGCGATCCGGCATCGGCGCTTTTGGAAGTGCTTGATCCGGAGCAGAATAAAGAATTCTCCGATCACTACCTTGAAGTTCCCTTCGACTTGTCCGATGTTTTCTTTATCACCACTGCCAACCAGCAGGACCCCATCCCCCGCCCCCTCCGCGACCGCATGGAAATAATCGAGATGTCCGGTTATACCGAACAGGAAAAGCTGGAAATATCAAAGGGATATCTGATAAACAAAGAGCTGGAAAAGCACGGCTTGAAAAAGGACCAGGTTGAATTCCTTGACGAATCGATCCAGTTCATGATCCGGGAATATACCAGAGAAGCGGGCGTCAGGAGCCTTGAGCGCTCGATCGCGACCGTACTGCGAAAGATCGCGACCGAAATCGTATCCGGCGATAAGAAAGAGAAAGTAAAAGTAAATAAAGCTCTTACAGAAAAATATCTGGGGGCGCCAAAATACCATTTTGGTCTCGCAGAAGAGACCGATGTAATCGGGGTTGCCACCGGGCTCGCCTGGACCGAAGTGGGCGGAGACACCATCCCTGTTGAAGTTACCACCATGAAAGGGCGAGGCACTTTGACCATTACCGGACAGCTGGGCGATGTGATGCAGGAATCGGCCAAGGCTGCCATGAGCTATGTCCGCTCAAAAGCAGATGAGCTTGGTCTTGATGAAGGATTTTACCGCAAATATGATATTCATATCCATGTGCCCGAAGGCGCTACGCCAAAAGACGGGCCTTCTGCCGGCATCACCATTGCTACCGCTCTTACCTCCGCCCTTTCCGGGATCCCGATCAGGAGGGATGTCGCCATGACCGGAGAAATTACCCTGCGCGGAAAAGTTTTACCGATCGGGGGAATAAAGGAAAAGTTTTTGGCGGCGCACCGTGCCGGCATCAGAAATATCATCTATCCTTTTGAAAATAAAAAGGACCTTGAGGAGATCAGGAAGGAGCTTCCGTCCGATCTTAAGTTCTATCCGGTAAAAGAAATGGATGAGGTTTTAAAGGTCGCGCTGGTTAAAATGCCAGCCGCTTCTAAATCAAAAGAAAAAAAGACCGAAGAGAAAGAAACTCCGCAAAGAAAATCGCCTCCGTCCATCGAAGGGCAGATGTTCACGTAGTTGTCCGATCTTATGCTCCCTTTTCTCTCCTCCATTTTTACGATATAATAACAATATGGAATACAAGCAAACCCTTAATCTGCCAAAAACCGACTTCCCCATTCGCGCCAATCTGAAAGGCGTTGAAGAGGAATGCTTGAAGTTTTGGGGAGAATTTGATGTCTACAATAAGCTTAAGGACAAGAACAAGGATAAGGACAAATATATTTTGCATGACGGTCCGCCCTACCCTAACGGCGACATCCATCTTGGCCATGCCCTAAACAAAATTCTTAAGGATATTATCGTTAAATACAAAGGAATGGCGGGATTTTATGCCCCGTATGTTCCCGGCTGGGATTGCCACGGCCTCCCCATCGAAACACAGCTTATAAAAGAACTGGGGGACAAAAGGAAAGCCTTAAGCCAAATGGAATTCCGCATGCACTGCGCGGAATACGCCATGAAATATGTCAACCTGCAAAGGGAAGAATTTAAGAAGCTGGGAGTTTTCGGCGATTGGGACCATCCCTATCTTACTCTTGATAAGGTCTATGAATCCAAGATCGTAGAAGTTTTTGGCCAACTGGCCGAGCGCGGATATGTTTACCGCGGATTAAAACCCATCCACTGGTGCCCTACCGACCGGACCGCCCTGGCGGAAGCGGAACTGGAATATGAAGACGACAAGTCGCCTTCGATCTATGTTAAATTTCAAATGACCCCCTCGACTTCGCTCGGGGTCAAATGTCAAATTAATGACAAAATCAAAAATCCAAATCTACCCCTCAACCTCCCATGGTTCATCATTATATGGACCACTACTCCCTGGACGCTTCCTTCCAACGTGGCGGTCGCGGCACATGAGGACCTGGAATATGTGTTCCTGAAGGTCTGCGACCAAGGAAAAGAAGAAGTGTACATCGTCGCTCTAGGGCTGATGGAAGATTTCGTGAAACGATTGGGACTTAAAGAACACACGATCATTGATAAAACCAAAGGTAAATTTCTGGAAGGCATCCTCTGCCAGCATCCGTTCATCAACCGTGAGGTTCCCGTAGTACTCGACGAGCTGGTTACGCTCGAACAGGGAACCGGCTTTGTCCACATCGCTCCCGGCCACGGGATCGAAGACTATCAGGTCGGACTGAAATATAAACTCCCGATCATCATGCCGGTCGACGCCAAAGGCAACTTTGACGACACCGTCCCCGATTTCATCAAGGGAAAGAACTACGACGAGGCCAATAAGCTCATCACCGAAAGGATGAAAGCGGACGGGACCCTGCTAAAACTTGAATTCATCAAGCACTCCTACCCCCATTGCTGGCGCTGTAAAAAACCGGTCATATTCAGAGCAACCGAACAGTGGTTCATCTCCGTTGACCACAATGATCTGCGGGAAAAAGCGCTCGAAGCGATCGGCAACACCAAGTGGTTCCCGTCCTGGGGTGAGAACCGGATCAGGGGAATGATCGAGACCCGTCCTGACTGGTGCATATCCCGCCAGAGGACCTGGGGCGTCCCAATCCCGGCATTCTATTGCGAAAAATGCGAAAAGCCGCAGATAAAGGGCGTCTTCAATGAATCTATAAAGAAACTTTTTGCCGCGGAAGGGTCAAACGCCTGGTTCGACAAGGATCCAAAAGACATTCTTCCGGCAGGGACAAAATGCCCCGATTGCGGCAATGATACTTTCAGGAAAGAAACCGATATCCTTGATGTCTGGTTTGAATCCGGATCGTCCCACGCGGCAGTGCTTGAAACCAACAGCTCTTTAAGATGGCCGGCCGACCTATATCTTGAAGGCTCCGACCAGCATCGCGGCTGGTTCCAGTCATCTCTTCTGACCTCGGTGGGTTACAAAGGCCGGGCCCCGTTCAATGCCGTACTAACTCACGGCTTTACCATTGACGATCACGGCAAAAAGATGAGTAAATCGCTTGGCAATGTGATCAACCCTCAGGAAGTGGTAAAAAAATATGGCGCCGATGTTCTGCGCCTCTGGGTAGCCTCGACCGATTTTAGGAACGACATGGCCGCTTCAGAAAACATTTTAAAACAGGTCCAGGATGCATATTTAAAAATAAGGAATACCTGCCGTTTTCTGTTAAGCAATCTCAACAATTTTGATAAGCCGGTAGAATATAAAGACCTGCTTGAGGTTGACAAATATATCCTGGCAAAACTTCACCGGCTCATCGAAAAAACCAGAAAAGCGTACGATGATTTTGAGTTCCACATCATTTATCATTCCATCTATTCTTTCTGCGTAAATGACTTGAGCGCTTTTTATCTTGATATAAGCAAAGACCGGCTTTATTGCGGAGGGAAAGATTCGATCGAAAGAAGATCGGCCCAGACCGCGATGCATGAGATATTATCGACACTGACCGTTCTGTTTGCCCCCATCCTCTCCTACACGGCGGAAGACATCCATAAACACAGAATGACAAATGACAAATTTCAAATGACAAATGAAGGTAGTATTTTTTTATTAGATATGCCAAAAGCTGATACTAAATATCTGGACGCTAAGCTCGAAGAAAGATGGGGGGTAATCCTTAAAGTGAGAGAAAGCGTACTCAAGGCGCTTGAAGAAGCACGAGATAAAAAGGAGATCGCCGCATCTCTTGAGGCAAAAGTAGAGACCTTCGCCAAAGGCAACGATCTTCAAATCTTAAGATCGATCGAAGCTAACCTGCCTATGCTTTTCATAGCATCATGCGTTAACTTGACCGAAGGCGAAGGGACCCCCAAAATTACCCGTGCTGACGGCCAAAAGTGCGAGCGGTGTTGGATGTTATTGCCATCGGTTGGGCAGGATGTAAAGCATCCGACATTGTGTAAGCGGTGCGCCAGCGTGGTTTGATTTGCAGGCGCATACTTGTTTAACTGCCGCTGCTATGGGATAATTCAAGACATGAAAGAAGTGAATTATAAAAAGATTTTTAATAAATATCCGCCGATAATAAGCGCTTACCTTTTTGGCTCAAGAGCCAGAAATGATTTTTCGCCTATTTCGGATTATGATTTTGCGGTGCAGCTTGATGAGGATAAAATAGCAAGAAAAAAGTACACGGACTTAAAATTGGCGTTGATCCGCGATTTATGCGCCGCTTTAAATATTGACAATATTGATATTGTTATCCTCAACGAAGCGCCTATTTTGCTTAAACACAGGATTTTAAGGGACAGGAAAATCTTATTCTGCCGGTCGCAATTGAAAAGGATAAGAAATGAGTTTAATATCCTCACCGAATACCTTGATGAAAAAGATTATGAGATTGCTTATGCCAAAGGGGTATTCAAAAGCATACTGGAGGCGGCATAAATGGTCGACATTGAATCAATCGCAACCAGATTCAAACACCTAAAAGATTATCTAAAGATATTGAAGGAGCTCCAGAAAGTAAAAGAAAACAAATTTATCGGTAATTACCATTATTACGGCCTGGCTGAAAGATATTTACAGCTTTCAATTGAATGTGTTCTTGATATCGGCAATATGCTGATTATAAGTCTGGACCTGAAAAAACCATCTGATAAGCAAGAAATTATCGATATTCTGGAAGAAGCCAAAATTATTCCTTCTTTACTTGCCGCAAAATTATCGAACATCGCCGGTTTTAGGAATCTGCTGATACATGAATACGTGAAAATAGACAGGGAAAAGGTTTATCATGTCCTAAAGACCCGTATCCCCGATCTTGAAGCTTACGCAAAAAGTATAACAAAATATTTAAAAAGGAGGAAATTTATTTAACCGGCGCTTCGCTGATCGATAAAATCCGATCCAGACGAAAAACTCTTTTGTCCTGTCTGGTTTGACAGAATGCTTCAACTCCCAGAAAAGTTTTGCCGCCGTATTCCAGCTCGCCCACATAAAGAGGTTTAATTACGCGCGAAGACTTCTCATCGCTGGCTTTCAAATAAGTAATTTTTAGGCTTGTCTTTTTTGATGTCGCATTTTTCAAGATCTCAACTTTTCTACTTAAAGGCAGTTCTTCTTCGGAACGCTTGTATTGAAATTTTGTTATAAAATCAACCACTTTCCAGTCCATAAAAATATGCTTTTTGTGGATCAGCTTCTTTAAAATCAATCCCTCAAAAGAAGTACAACGGCTAAGCGCCACATAAACCTGGCCGTGCGCGAATGTCCCCTTGCCGATGTCAACGACCACTTTATCGAATGTTTTGCCCTGGCTTTTATGGATGGTGACCGACCAGGCCAGTTTGAGGGGATACTGGGTAAAGGAGCCGGTAATTTCTGATTCAAGCTGGTGGAGTTTGGGATTGTAGCTGTAATTGAAAATCTCCCAGGTAAAAGGGGTAACGGCTTCAATATTACCGTCAGCAAGCTCAACATAGATGACGGAGGGCTCATGCTTATCCTCCCCTTTTTCAATACCGGCCACTTTGCCGATGCTGCCGTTAACCCAGCGGCCTAAGGAATCATTATTGAGCAGCATGACCTGCGCGCCTTTTTTAAGATAAAGGTCTATCTCGGTTGGCAGGTGGCTCTCTTCAAATCCTCCATCAATTTCTCCCCGATAATAAAAGGGCTTGCCCTTAATTTTCTCCAATTGCCGTTCATTGATCTCTTGAGAGGCCAGCTTGGTGGGAGTAAGATGAACATAAAAGTCATCCGGGCGGGGTTCAAAGTTTTGGTTTACCCGCGTATTAAGGCGGGCCAGGTCGTCTTCGCCGACCGTATTATTGCGGATAGCGTTTAAAAGATCTATAAACTTCTGGTCTTTCTGGCGATAGATTTTTTCAAGTTCCAACAGTTCCATTTTGAGCGAGTCAAATGCGTGCGCGGAGAAAAAATAACCGGTCTTGTAATGCTCTTTAAATATTTCTTTTTCTTTGTAGGTAATTACCGGGGGGAGCTGATACAGGTCTCCAATAAATATCATCTGCAGGCCGCCAAAGGGAAGGTCTCTACGTCCGCGATTGAGACGGAGGAATTTATCCACGCAATCTAGAAGATCGGCCCGCACCATTGATATCTCATCGATAACCAGGGCGTCAAGCTTTTTATAAATATTTTTACGGTCGTCTTTTATTATCTTAGTAACTTTGGAAAGGGTGATATCTGGCTTAAACCTGAAGAACGAATGAATCGTTTGTCCCCGGACATTAAGCGCGGCCACCCCGGTGGGAGCTAAAACCGCTACTCTTTTTTTGGTATGCTGACGGAAGTATTCTAAAAGGGTCGATTTTCCCGTCCCCGCCCGACCGGTAATAAAGATATTTTTATTTGTGTTTTCCATCAAATCGAGAGCGGATTTAAATTCAGGATTAATTTCGATGTTTACTAATCTGCTGTTCATACCTAAATCTTATCAACAAAAGCGGCTGTAATACAAGCCTTTATTGCAGGAAATCTATTAAAATGTTAAAATAGCCCTATTATGAACAAAATCAAGCTGGGCATCCCAAAAGGCAGTCTTCAGGAAACGACCGTTTATCTGTTAAAAAAGGCTGGATACAGCGTCCGCGTGTCCGAACGCTCCTACTATCCCGAGATCGATGATCCGGAGATTGAGTGCATGCTCATCCGCGCGCAGGAAATGCCAAGATATGTTGAAAGCGGGATCCTTGACTTTGGCATAACCGGCATCGATTGGGTAATGGAATCGGGGAAAAAAGTGGTCAGGTTTGCCGACTTGGTTTACGCCAAACAGGGAATGCGCAAGGTCCGCTGGGTCCTGGCAGTGCCTGAAAACTCAAAAATTAAAAAAGTGAAAGACCTAAAAGGCAAAAGGATCGCCACCGAGCTGGTAAATGTGGTAAAAAATTGGTTAAAACAGAACAAAGTTATCGCCGAAGTTGAATACTCATGGGGCGCAACCGAAGCCAAGCCGCCTTTACTGGCTGACGCGATCGTGGAGCTTACCGAAACCGGTTCTTCCTTGAGAGCCAACAAATTAAAGATACTTGATACGGTGCTCGAATCAAACACCGTGGTTATTTCAAACAAGACCGCCATGGCCGATCCTTTCAAGAGACAAAAAATGGAGAATATGATCCTGCTTTTAAAAGGCGCGCTGGCCGCGGAAGAAAAAGTGGGATTAAAGATGAACGTCCCTCACCTTAAGTTAAAAGAAGTGCTGGCTATATTACCGGCACTGCAAACGCCAACCATTTCGGAACTTTCTGATTCCCGTTTTGTGGATGTAGACACGATCATCTCGGAAAAAACGGTAAGAAATCTTATCCCCAAGCTCAAGCACGCGGGAGCGACCGGAATCGTTGAATATCCGCTGAATAAAGTCATCTATTAATATTTGAAGGAGCTTGCCTCGCCCGATCGTGACGGCTCCTTAAAATGATTAATTTTATAAACTCTGCCCAACTATATCTTTTTGATCCGCTGGCAATATTCTTTATTGCCGTTATCCTTATTGTTTCTGTCCCGTCTTTGATCTATTCGATCGGATATCTAAAAGACCATTATAAGAAAGAAAGGATCATTGAAGCCCAAATCATAACTTGCATCTTTATCCTCTCAATGCTGTTTGTGGTCGGGGTAAGAAATGCTTTTGCTTTTCTTATCGCCTGGGAAATAATGTCCCTTAGTTCGTTCTTTCTCGTGCTGTTTGACCGGGAACAGGAAAAATCGATCCAGGCGGCAATAATTTATCTGGTCATGACACATATCGGCACGGCCTTCCTGGTCGCGGCGCTGATGCTGATGTATAAGCACGCCCATTCATTTGATTACCTGGCCTTAAAAGATTCTCTTATGTCCATGTCCCCCGCCCTTAGGAACCTGATATTTGCCTTTTTTCTAATCGGATTTGGGACTAAGGCCGGCATTGTGCCGCTTCATATCTGGCTTCCTTATGCCCATCCCCAGGCGCCCAGCCACATTTCAAGCATCATGTCCGGAGTGATGATCAAAACCGCCATTTACGGGATAATCAGATTTATTATATTCATAATGGGCGGCGGTCCGGCATGGTGGGGAATACTGATCCTGGTTCTCGCCGCTATATCCTCGCTGCTCGGAGTCATCTATGCGCTAATGGAACACGATATTAAAAGACTGCTGGCATACCACAGCGTTGAAAATATAGGGATAATACTATTTGGAGTGGGCATATCTCTGCTGTTTTTAAATCTCGGCCAACCGCAGATCGCGGCATTTGCTCTGATGGCCGGTCTTTATCATCTGGTAAACCACGCGATATTTAAAGGGCTGTTGTTCCTCTGCGCCGGAAGCGTGCATAGAGCGACCGGGACAAGAGACATTGAAAAGCTCGGCGGGCTTATTAAAACTATGCCTTTTACCGCTTTATTCTTTTTGACCGGCTCGCTGGCGATCTCCGCCCTGCCCCCTCTCAACGGATTCGTAAGCGAGTGGCTGACCTTTCAGGCTTTCTTTGTCGCCGCTTTAAACTCGACCGGCGGGATCAAGATATTCCTGGGGATCTGTACCGCGGTCCTCGCCTTGACGGGCGGACTGGCCGCCGCCTGTTTTGTAAAAGCTTTTGGGGTCACTTTTCTGGCAAAGCCAAGAAGCCGCCATGCTATAGAAGCAAAAGAATCTCCGCTCTCAATGCAGATTGGAATGGGGTTGCTTGCCCTTTTAACCGTCCTTTTTGGAATTGGCGCTCCGATGATCGTTACTTTTCTTTCCGGCGTTTCCGGTTCGGCGCTTGGCATAAAGGCAGATCTTAATTCCAACCTGTTCGCCATCAGCGTTCCGCAAGTGCCGGTCAACAGCCTCTCTCCTGCCATTATTTTAATGCTGCTGGCCGGTTTTTCCCTCCTGGCTTTTGCCGTTTATTCGGTAAGAAAACAAAAAGTTCGGCAAACGGAAACCTGGCATTGCGGTTATTACGAGCTGACGCCAAGGAGCGAATACACCGCCACCGCGTTTTCAAAACCTTTTCGTATCGCATTTAGCTTTATCCTGATGCCTTATAGAAAGACCGAAAAAATAAATGATTCCGCTTATCATTTAAAAACTCTCAAATACGAAACGCACACCCGGCCGTTCTTCAGGACTTTTTTCTACGAGCCGCTGATCGGGTTGATGTTTAAAAGCTCCAGATCAATGAAGGCTCTGCAGGCGGGAAGCATTAACGTCTATATCGGGTACATTTTCTTTGCCGTGATCGCGCTTATTCTTATGATGGGGAGCTTTTAATGATGCTTAAATTTATTGTAATCCTCGCGCTGGCCCCCGCGGTGAGCGGATTAATAACCAAGATAAAAAATAATCTCCGGATGAGAAAGGGCCCGGGCGTGCTTCAGCCTTACTTCGATATCATGAAGCTTTTCGCGAAAGAAGAAGTGATCTCAAAGGATTCTTCCATTATATTCAGGATCGCCCCTTTTATCGTATTTGCGTCGGCGGCAGTTGCCGCGCTAATTGTGCCCTCAATTGTCCCGATAAATTCGATCAGTTATATCGGAGATATCCTGGCCGTATTTTTTATCCTTGCGCTCGGACGGTTTTTTATGGCGCTGGCCGGCCTCGATGCCGGAAGCGCGTTCGGGGGAATGGGCTCGTCCCGCGACATGTTCGTTTCCAGTTTCGCGGAACCAGCCGCTTTTTTG
>JBAZPF010000026.1:0-12589 GCA_041648295.1 Candidatus Margulisiibacteriota bacterium
CCATGCGGCAGCGGTAGTAGGGGATACGGTCGGAGATCCGTTCAAAGATACTTCCGGCCCGGCAATGAACATATTGATAAAATTGATGTCGATCGTGGCGCTGGTGTTTGGCCCCGCGATCGCCAAATACCATCTGATCCTGATGTCGCTCTTGAGTGGAAAATGATAAATTTTGACGAATTCAAAAAAGTAGAATTAAAAGTCGGCGAAATAAAAACGGTCGAAGATATCGAAGGCGCAGACAAGATCTATAAACTAACGATCGATCTTGGAGATGAACAGCGCACGCTTGTGGCCGGCATCAAACAGCATTACCCGGACAAAGAATCTCTTATCGACAAAAAGGTTGCGGTCGTAACTAATCTTGAACCAAGAACCCTGCGCGGAGTAACTTCTCATGGAATGCTTCTGGCCGCTTCAACCCCTGATAAAAGTTCAGTCGTTATCCTTACATTAGATAAGGATATCCCAAACGGCTCGACGATTAGCTGATCACCTCTGCTATTTTTTATTTTGGAGTGAAATTTTATTATATAGGGGGCGATAATAAATTGGCAGTACATATAATAATTTATTCAGGAGGAAAAGAGAATGAGTACCGTTATTAGACCGGAAATATTAAGAACAAATTATCATCAGCCATTAACATTAAGGAGGGCGGCGGTATATTTAGGTTTAGGCGCCGCCGCGTTGATAGGCTGCGGGGCAGAAAGGGGAGTGGCCCCGGCCCAGACCACGCCCAAACCCATCCAGACAGGTTGGGCTTTCGCATCCGCGCCATTTCCAATTACTTCCGTTGCGCCTGAATGCCCAAAACCTTCTTATCAGACCTATACTGCCCAGGAAGCGGCGAAAATAATTGTTGCTCACGAACTCTTATCGCCGTATACCAGAGCGGTCCGGACCGCGCAATTGACTGCGGCGATTGGCAATGACACCTTCGATACCCGCAAAGACAAAGATCTGATCGCCCTGTTGGGAGCTGCTGAAGTTCTGGATGATAAATTATCTAAAATTCAAGTTGCGCCTCTTCGCGCCGAAGCGGCAGCGGGAAAAAATACGGGTAAAAATCCCAGAGGTCCAATAATAGTTACAATATTGGTTACCCCGGCGACCGTTGCCGGCAAGCCTGTTCCTCTTCTTGCTCCCCCTGATGCTTATTATTATCTGGAGTTTTCACGGACTATTGTGAAAGGGGATAAAACAACAAGAATAAGCTCACCCTTATTTGAAGCCAGTCTTACCGCCAACAATACTGTCACGGCTGAAGTAAAGCCTGATAAAGAGCTGTTAAAGGATAAATCCTCGGTCACAGTTTACTATCGGCAGACCTCATATCGGCAGACCTCAACTGGCGGATTATTCCCGTTGGTATCTTTGGATTATCCCTTTACTGTTGGTCCGGCCAAAAAGCCGACCGCAGACGCCGCTCGGCAAAAATTAAAGGGCGTTTGCTCCGGTAGGGTGGACGACAATGTGTTAGAAGCATGCAATGCCAAATGCGGGGCGGAAGTGGCGGCGGCCGATAAAGACAACAAAATGGCAGTTGGAAACAAATGTGTCGCAAAATTTAAATAATGCTAGCTAAAAAATATCATCTGCACCGCGATTATAAGCAGATAAGCTCCAAAAAGTTTTCTTAATATATCATCCGGTATCGGCTGGGCGATCACCGCGCCAATATAGCCCCCGACCAAAAATCCAACCGCGAGGATAACTGCGAATTTGATATTAACATTTCCCGCTTGATGATATTTGATCGCGGCTAAAAGACCGACCGGTAGGAGCAGGGCAGCGATCGAGGTTCCCTGTGCCATGTGCTGGGTCATTTTATAGATCAAAAGAAGCGCTGGGATCAATATCGTGGCTCCGCCGATGCCAAGCAATCCGGAGAGTGTTCCAGCCAAAAGACCAATGAAGATCAAACTAACGACTTCAGGCATTTAATAGTTCTTTTACGAACTGGTTGACGATCTTGCCGTCGATGCCGGGATTCTTGCCCATGACTTCTTTGATCACTTTACCCATATCTTTGACGGAGGATGCGCCGGTAGATGTTATAGCGGCTTGGACCGTCGCTTTTATTTCGTCATTGGACAGCTGTTTAGGCAGGTATTCCTCTACGATCTTAAGTTCAGCTTCCGATTTCTTTGCGGCCTCCGGACGGCCGACCTTATTGGCCTCGTCGATCGATTCTTTTAATTCCTTTGCGTATTTTGCCAGTATCTTTATTATTTCCGTATCGGACAGGTCGCCGCGCGCGCTGACATAAAGGACCTTGCTCTTCATCATGCGCAGGGCCGAAAGCCGCAGTTCTTCCTTTTCCTTCATCGCTTTTATCAAATCCGAATTGATCTTTGCCAGAAGCTCTCTTTTTTCTTCCATAGTTTTAATATTATATCAATTTTGATATAATAAAACAATGAAAAAGGGCTGGCTCTTACTAATTATTCTATTTTTCTTCTCATTTGCCGCTTATGCCGAATTTACTCCCGCCAATCAAAAAAGCCTCTCACGAAAAGTATCCAATATAATAAAGAAAAAGAATTTTAAGGTGGGATACGTATTCATAGACACCAATACCGGGCTTGGGGTGCAGGTCAACGGGACCAGAGAATTTCCGGCGGCCTCGGTGGCCAAAGTGGCGGTTATGGCGGCGGCCTATAATCTTTCTTACACGGGAAAATTGGACCTAAACCAAAAGGTTGAATATAAAGAATGCGACCGTCTGGGCGGTTCCGGCGTACTGCAGTGGATGAGGTGCGGGACGTCATATACTTTGTGGAACCTGATAAGGCTGATGATCGTATTGTCGGATAATAGCGCGACAAAAATGGTCGTCGATACGATCGGCATGCCGCAGATAAACGGCTATCTGACGTCCGAGGCGCTGACGAAGATAACGATAACCGATCCGACCATGCTGGTCGAACCGCCGTCGAGCGAAGTGAATCTTACTTCACCGTATGACATGGCCAAATTACTCAGTAAAATACGAAATTCACAGGGTTTTGCTCCGGAAGATTCAAAAGAAATGTTAAAGTTTATGCGGAACCAGAAATACCGCTGGGGGATTTGGAAGGGAGTGCCAAAGGGCGTGGTGGTTGCGGACAAAACCGGCAATCTTGAAGGGATATTAAACGATGCCGGCATAGTTTTTACTAAAAAAGGCGAATATGTCCTTTCCATTTTTACCTGGGGAGCAAAAAAACAGAGGGAAGCCCGGCTTTTGATAAATGAACTTTCAAAAATTACTTATGAAGAGTATACCGGGGAAAAGGTTATCAAGAAGATCAAGGCAAAAAAGAAGATCAAAAGGATAAAGAGATATAAAAAAGTTATAAGGCGGCGATAATGGCGTCCGCCATTTGAGATGTGCCGACCGCCGTCGGATCGTCGCGATGCGGTTTCAGGTCATAAGTAACATTTTTCCCTTCCGCTATTACTTTCGCGACCGCGCTATTTAATCTTTTCGCGGCGTCTTTTTCGCCAAGATAATCAAGCATCATGACTGCCGAGAGGATGACCGCGGTTGGGTTTACTTTGTTCAATCCGGCGTACTTTGGGGCGCTTCCGTGAATGGCTTCAAAGACGGCAAGGCCGTCTCCCAAATTGGCTCCCGGGGCTACCCCCAGGCCCCCGACTAATCCCGCGCAAAGGTCGGAAAGGATATCGCCGTAAAGATTTGGGAGCGCAATAACGTCATAGAGTTCGGGTTTCTGTACCAGCTGCATGCACATGTTATCGATAAGCCTTTCTTCATATTCGATCTTATATTCTTTTGCCACTTCCCGCGCGGCGGCAAAGAACAACCCGTCGGTATACTTCATGATGTTGGCCTTGGTTACCGCCGTCACTTTTTTGCGGTTGTGTTTTACGGCGTATTCAAACGCGAATTTGACCAGCCTCTTTGTTCCCGATATGGAGATCGGCTTGATGCTGATCCCCGAATCGGGGCGGATGTTCTTGCCGGAAAGGCTTTCGATCTCGCCGATAAGCTTTTTTGTTTCAGGCTTTCCCTCTTCAAATTCAATACCGGCATAAAGGTCTTCGGTGTTTTCCCTTACCACGACCAGGTCGATGTTTTTGTATCTGCTGCGCACCCCCTCATACGATCGGCACGGCCTTAGGCAGATATAAAGGTCAAGCTCCTTGCGGATGGCGACATTAACGGACCTGAATCCCGTGCCGATAGGCGTGGTGATCGGGCCTTTAAGCGCGACTTTATTTTTTCGGATCGATTCCAGGGTCTCTTTCGGGAGCGGGGTGCCGTATTTTTTAATTACATCGGCTCCGGCTTCCGCTATTTCCCAGTTTATTTTTACACCGGTGGCGTCAACGCAGCGTTGGGTGGCAGTGCAGATCTCGGGCCCTATGCCGTCGCCGGGAATAAGAGTAATGTTGTATGTCATAATAAACTTATTATAACTTATTTTTCATTAACCTGCAAAACGGCTTGCGGATTTAGAAGCTTTGCCTGCGGAAATGTTGAAAGTAGCAAAGCGGTATGTTAAAATTAAAACAAGTTTTAAGAAAGGGGTAAATAAATGTCAGAATCAAGCGTCGTCCTTCCCGCGTTAGGGGCCCTCGAGTTCAATCTTCTCTGGTTGGTTTTTGCTTCCGCGATCGTAGCTCTTTTATATGGAGCGTTTTTAGCTTGGAAGGTTTTGCGTGAACCCCAGGGATCAAAAGAAATGATCGAAGTGGCCAAAGCGATACAGGAAGGATCTTCCGCGTATCTTTCCCGCCAGTTCAAGGTAATGGGAATATTCATTATATTGCTGACCTTCGGGCTTTACTTTATGTACCGGCCGGTATATTCCGATAATCCCTGGCTGCCGCTGGGAATCGCGATCGCTTTTCTTTTTGGCTCAATCGCATCCGCGGGAGCCGGTTTTGTGGGCATGAACCTGGCGGTGCGCGCGAATGTGCGCGTGGCTAACGCCGCCCTTACCAGCTTTAAAAAATCATTGGGCATCGCGTTCGAAGCCGGGACAGTATCGGGCATGTTCACGGTCGGCCTTGGCCTTTTAGGCGCGGTCGTTATTTTTATGATCTTTAAACAGGATGCGATGAAGGTCCTGATCGGATTTGGCTTTGGCGGATGTCTGGTGGCGCTCTTTATGCGTATCGGCGGCGGTATTTTTACCAAAGCGGCGGACGTTGGGGCGGACCTGGTCGGAAAGATCGAAAAAGGCATTCCTGAAGATGATCCGCGCAACGCGGCTGTTATTGCCGATAACGTTGGCGACAATGTCGGCGACTGCGCCGGTATGGCCGCCGATGTTTTTGAAAGTTATGAAGTTACACTGGTGGCCGCGATCATTTTAGGCGCCGGAGTTCTTCTTGATAAAGGCTTTCAGGCGACGTATGGCGTTCTGGCTTCAGCCATGGCCTTGAAATTGATCATTTATCCTTTGCTTGTCCGCGCGGTCGGGGTCTTTGCTTCGATCATAGGCACCATGGCCGTTCGCGGTAAGGACACGGAAGAAATTGGGGATGCAATGAAGCCGATTAAATTCGGATTTTGGGTTTCGGCCATTTCTGCGGTTATCGGTTTTGGCCTGGTGAATTATTTCTATCTGGGAGACTGGAGATTTTTCTTTGCCACTCTTACCGGCATAATTTTGGCGGTCGTGATCGAATATATTACCAATCATTTTACCCACACCGAAAACCGACCGGTTAAAGAGACCGCCCACGCCTCCAAAACCGGTCCCGCGACTATGCTTCTGACCGGATTTGGATTGGCAAAAGAATCATCGGTCTGGGCGATCTTGGCAATTGCCGCTACTATATTTGCCTCAATGAAGATTTTTGGCGGAGATCTTGGCTTGGCCGCTTACGGAGTCGCGCTTGCCGGCCTGGGCCTGCTTACAACGACCGGATTTATTCTGGCTGAAGATACTTTTGGCCCGATCTCCGACAACGCCAACGGCATTTTTGAAATGTCCGGAGCCAACAAGGGAGCCGGCGTCCGCGCCCAGCAGATAATCACAAAACTCGATGCCGTGGGAAACACAACCAAGGCTTTAACAAAAGGATTTGCCATTGCTACAGCCGTGATTGCCGCGATCGCACTATTTAAATCGTTCATTGCCGAAGGGAATTTGTTGAATGTCGGGATCCAGCTTAATATGCCCGATGTTTTTATCGGTCTTCTTATCGGCGGTGCGGTTCCTTTCCTGTTCTCTTCTTTCCTGATCAACGCTGTCAGCCGTTCGAGTTTCAAGGTTGTTGAAGAGGTCAGACGCCAGTTCCGCGAGATCCCCGGTATAATGGAAGGCAAGAACAAACCGGAATATTTTAAGTGTGTCGATATCGTTACTACCAGCGCGCAAAAAGAACTGGTCGGACCGGCGCTGGTTGCCGTTTGCACTCCGATCGCGGTCGGTTTTGGTTTGGGAGCGGCGGCGCTGGGCGGCTATCTTGCCGGCGCAATCCTGGTTGGCCAGTTGTTGGCGGTGCTTCTGTCAAATTCGGGCGCGATCTGGGACAACGCTAAAAAGGTCATTGAGATGGGCGCGTATGGCGGCAAGGGCAGCGAGTGCCACAAAGCTGCGGTGATCGGGGATACGGTCGGAGATCCATTTAAAGATACCGCCGGACCGGCGTTAAATCCGCTGATAAAAGTGATGAACCTGGTTGCAATACTTATAGTTCCTCTTATCATTGCCAATTTTCCCGGCAGGATAAGATACTCAATCGTTCTGGTCGCAGTGCTGTTGATCGGCTTTGCCTTATGGCTTTCTAAAAAAGAAGGGCTATTGACCGAAGAATAAGTCCGGGCCGACAGTTACCCAAGAACCGATATAGGATGGAACCTGAGAGTAAAACTCTCGGTTCCATCGGGTGAACAGTATGTTTGGAACCGCGACTTTTAGTCGCAGGTTCCAATTCTATCTCATCGCCCGACAACCAATAACCGCTTGAAATAAATACAATATTGTAGTATAATACAATATTGTATGACGCCCACACGAGATATAACGGTAAAGGTCCTGGTTGATATCAGCAATGCGCTCTCTTCTTCGCTGAACATGGAAAAAGCGCTGGAATTGATCCTCAAAATATTATCCGATTCGCTCGAAATGCAGAGAGGGACCATTACACTTGTTCATCCCGACACCAATGAATTGAAAATAGAAGTAGCGCAAGGCCTTACCCGGGAAGAAAAAGAAAGAGGAAGGTATAAGATCGGCGAGGGGATCACCGGCAGGGTAGTTGAGACCGGACAGCCTATGGTGGTCAAAGACATAAGATCGGAGCCGCTTTTTCTGAACCGAACCCAATCCAGGAGAGAACTGGCCGAAAGAAAATACGCGTTTCTTTGCGTCCCGATAAAAGTTGGCAACAAGATCATCGGAGCGCTGTCGGTGGACCATTTGTTTCGGGGAGACATTTCTTACGAAGAGGATATTAAATTGCTCACCATCATCGCCTCGATGGTCGGCCAGGCGGTAAAAGTAAGGGAGTTGGCGGAAAAAGAAAAACAGGCAATCGTATCAGAGAACATTAAACTTAAAAGAGAATTAAAGGGTAAATATAGGTTCGGCAATATTATTTACAGCTCAAAGCTGATGGAAGACACTCTTGAAGGCGCGCTTCAGGTGGCGGAAAGCAATGCCACCATCCTGATACGAGGGGAATCGGGTACCGGGAAAGAATTGGTCGCCTCGGCCGTCCATTATGCCAGCCCGCGCGCGAACAACGCTTTTATCAAGGTCGCTTGCGCCGCTCTGCCCGAGAATCTTTTGGAATCAGAGCTTTTTGGATACGAAAGAGGCGCGTTTACCGGCGCCAACGACCGCAAGATCGGACGCTTTGAAATGGCGGACGGCGGCACGATCTTTTTGGATGAGATCGGCGACCTGACCCTGCTGACGCAGGTAAAGCTGCTGCGCGTCCTGCAGGAAAAGGAGTTTGAGCGGCTGGGCGGCACCAAAACAATAAAAATTGACGTAAGGGTGATCTGCGCCACGCACCGCAACCTTGAAGAAATGGTTAAAGAGAATAAATTCAGGGAAGATCTTTTTTACCGCATAAATGTTTTTCCCATAATGCTTCCTCCGCTTAGGGAGAGGAAAGAAGATGTCCCGATCCTGGTAGACCATTTTATCCACAAATTCAACAAAGAGAACAAAAAAAAGATAAAAGGGATAAGCGCGCAGGCGCTGGATATAATGGTCGGATACCGCTGGCCGGGCAACGTAAGGGAACTTGAAAATGTCATCGAACGGGCGGTTATACTCTGTCAAAAAGACGTTATTTCGCCCAAAGAATTGCCGCAAAATCTCTCTGGCCGGGTTGAACTTGAAGTGCCGGGGGAGGGGAGTACTCTGACGGATATGGTGGAATCCATAGAAAAGCAAAAAATAATCGAGGCGCTTGAGAAATATAAGACCCAACGCAATGCCGCCAAAGCCCTTGGCATAACCGAGCGCATGCTGGGATATAAGATCTCCAAGTACAAAATTTAGATGAAGTTCCAACCGGTTTTGATATTATTCGCGACCCTTTTTATCGTGATGGTCGGATTCGGGATAATTTTTCCGGTCATTCCTTTCATCTCGTTAAAAATGGGCGCTTCCCCGCTTGAGATCGGCTTTTTAATGGCAAGTTATTCGCTTATGCAGTTCATTTTTTCCCCTTTCTGGGGAAGCCTGTCCGACCGGATCGGGCGCAAGCCGGTGATCCTTGCCGGACTTTTAGGATTTGCCATCACTCTTACCATGTTCGGATTTGCCGTTAATCTATTTATGCTTTTTGCGGCCAGAATCTTGGGCGGCATTCTTTCGTCCGCTTGCCTTCCCACCGCCATGGCCTATATCGCCGACACCACTACGGAAGAAGAAAGAGGGGCGGGGATGGGAATGATGGGGGCGGCGATGGGATTGGGCGTTATCGTCGGGCCGGCCATAGGCGGACTTTTGGCGAACCTCCATTTTGGAGCGCCTTTTTTCTTTGCGGCCGGGATCGCCGGATTGAATTGTGTTTTTACGGCGCTTTTTCTTAAGGAATCAAAAAAACCGCATTCCAGGGAAGAGATAAAATATGACCGCTTCAGGCATATAATTTCGTTAAGAGGCTTTATCGCTTTTGTGTTTTTTCTGGTCTTTCTCATGTCCTTTTCGGTCAGCGCTTTTGAAGGGACCTTTTCCCTTTTTGCCAAAGACCGGCTCAATTTTGGCGCTACGGAAGCGGGTATAGTTTTCGCTTTCATGGGGCTGACCGGCGTGATCATACAGGGGTTCTTGATCGGAAAAATGATAAAAAAAATAGGGGAAGAAGCGGTAGTAAAGATCGGCTTGCTGGCAACCGCTATCGGTTTTATTTTAACTGTTTATTCCGGGAATATTATATTTCTGATAATATCCGCCTGCCTGGCCAACGCGGGGCAAAGCTTATGCCGGCCCAGCCTGGCGTCTCTCATTTCCAAAGACACGGAATATGAGGAAGGCGCTACCATGGGAGCGATGCAGTCGATAGATAGTTTTGGGCGGATATTGGGACCGATCTTCGGAGGCTTGCTTTTTCAGATGCATTATTCGCTGCCTTATTTTGGCAGCGGCGGACTGAACCTGATCGTGCTGTTAATTGCCATATTATTGATGTAGGATCGCGAATTAATATTCGGTATCCAGAAAAACCACAAAAACGTAACCGCAAAATTTAATAGGTACAATATTGTAGATATCCCCCTTTATTTTAAGGCATGCAAATTGCTTAATCCCCAGGTGTAAGGGGGAAAGCGCAAATGAAAAACATCCTGATGGCGGTTCTGTTGATCTTCTCAATAGCGGCGGTAGAGGCAAATGCCACACCCTCGACTCAAATCTGGAATCCATCGACGGATATACAGGCCAAAGGGGCCTGGCACCTGGGAATAGATAATTATTTTACCAAAGAAGGCCCAAATCCGGTTGAGGGTGGCTATGCATACCCCACGGATACGGGTCTGACGTATGGCCTTTTGCCGGGGTTAGAAATTGGTGTTGATGCGTTCCTTCCGCAAACCAGCCCGTTCACTTTCAATATTAAATACGGGATTGCCGAATCAGAAAGCATCCCGGCGTTCGCGGTCGGAGGTTTTAATTTTGGCACGCAAGCAAACGCAACCGATCAAAACGTATTATATGGAGTAATTTCTAAAACATTCCCCCTGATCGGAAGGCTGACGGGAGGATACTTTTCCGGCAATGAAAAGCTACTGCTTGATCCAGGCGGAAACAAAGATAACGCAGGCGTTATTTTAACTTGGGACAAATCGCTGACCGATAAGGTCTGGGCGAGTGTTGATTATGCCGGAACCAAATCGGTATTGGGAGCTTTGTTCTACGGATTCTCCTACGCATTTTCTTCAAACACTTCCGTAATATTTGCGTACGGGACCTATAACAATGCCGCCAAACCAACGTTTACGACCCAATTAGATATTAATCTTTAAAGGAGGAGAGAAAAATGATAAATTCCGGAGATACCGCTTGGGTCCTTATTTCAACCGCGCTGGTTATCCTTATGACTCCGGCGTTGGGATTTTTTTACGCCGGCATGGTGAGAAAGAAAAATATTCTATCCACGCTCATGTTGTCGGTTGTGATACTGGCCTTGATTTCAGTTGAGTGGGTTCTTTACGGATATTCGATCGCCTTTGGTCCGGACAAAGGGGGAATCATTGGCGGTCTTGATTGGATCGGATTGATTGGGGTGGGGCAGGCGCCGTTTGCCGGATATGCCGCTACTATCCCTCACCTGGCCTTCATGGTATTTCAGCTTGCTTTTGCGGTGATCACTCCGGCGCTGATCACCGGGGCTTTTGTTGAAAGGATCAAATTTTCAGGATTTCTGGTTTTTATCTTATGCTGGGCGACGTTTGTTTACGCTCCAGTAGCCCACTGGGTTTGGGGAATTGGAGGCTGGTTGAGGACTTTGGGCGCGCTCGATTTTGCCGGAGGAACGGTCGTTCATATTACTGCGGGTATTTCCGCTCTGGCGCTGGCGATGATAATCGGCAAACGCAAAGGTTATGGAAAAACACCGATGGAACCGTCAAATATTCCATTTACCGCGCTCGGAGCGTTCCTTCTCTGGTTCGGCTGGTTTGGATTTAACGGAGGATCAGCATTAACTTCAGGCGGGTTGGCGACATCGGCGTTTGTCGTCACTAATACTGCCGCAGCGGCCGCCGCACTTTCTTGGATGATCATCAGCTGGATACACAAGCGTCCGAGCGTACTCGGTCTGGCCACGGGTGCGGTGGTGGGACTGGTAGCAATCACGCCTGCTTCCGGTTTTGTAAGTCCGCTTTCCGCTCTAGCGATCGGAGCGCTGGCATCAGTATTTTCCTATTATATGATAATATTCAGGACCAAAACCGGCCTTGACGAATCACTCGACGTTTTTGCCTGCCATGGGATCGGCGGAATCTGGGGCGCGCTGGCGACTGGGCTTTTTGCCGAAAAAGCGATAAATTCAGCCGGAGCAAACGGGTTATTTTTTGGTAATCCGGCGCAGTTCGGGATCCAGGCTTTTACGGTACTGGTCGTAGTCGCGTTCTCTTTTATTATGACATTAGTAATGGGAAAGATCATCGACGCCGTATTTTCTTTGAGGGTTTCTGAAAACGAAGAAGATGTGGGATTGGATATTTCCCAGCATGGCGAGACCGCGTATTAAGAGGAGGAGATAAACATGGACATGAAAAAGATCGAAGCAATAATTCGGACAGAAAAGCTGGACGAGGTCAGGATCGCTCTTGAAAAAGAAGGGTTCGTCGGAATGACGGTCACAGAGGTAAAAGGGCGCGGCAGCCAGAAGGGGATCACGCTTGAATGGCGCGCGGGCGAGTACCGCGTTGAATTTTTGCCCAAGTTAAAACTTGAACTGGTGGTGGACGATTTTGACGTTGAAAGGGCGGTAAAAGTATTGATCGAAGCGGCGCGGACCGGAAAGACCGGCGACGGCAAGATATTCGTTTATTCCGTGGACAACGTCATCAGGGTCCGAACAGGAGAAAGAGGAAAGAAAGCTTTATAGAGTACTTAACAATTTACATAACTGTAATAAAACATATCTAAACTTACAAATATGTATAGAATATTTGTGGCTGTATAATAAAATTTGTTTTAATTAAAGCAAAAATCGTTTTGGCGCAATAATTGCTTCCCTCACCAATAGATCAAAAGGTGTCGGGAGGTAAATTGCATATGAATGCCGGCGATACCGCTTGGGTTTTGATCTCATTCGCCCTGGTTATCCTTATGACCCCCGCCTTGGGCTTTTTCTACGCCGGAATGGCCAGAAAAAAGAATATTCTTTCCACTTTAATGCTCTCCGTTTCTCTCCTGGTATTGATCTCCGTACAATGGGTGCTTTACGGTTATTCGATAGCTTTTGGCCCGGATAAGGGAGGATTGATCGGCGGGCTCAACTGGATCGGCCTCAACGGAATCAGCCCGATCCATGCCGGATACGCTCCAACCATTCCGCATACCGCGTTCATACTTTTTCAAATGGCATTTGCAGTGATAACTCCCGCTTTGATCGCTGGCGCATTCATTGAACGGATCAAATTTTCCGGCTTCCTTCT
>JBAZPF010000027.1:0-12242 GCA_041648295.1 Candidatus Margulisiibacteriota bacterium
ACGCCTTTTTTAACAAGCTCGTCCTTTTTCTCTTCGATCTTAACGAAAAGATAGGGCGGAATAAGATCTAAACGTTTGGATTTTTTCATATACTAATGGCTCCCTTAAAAACATTTTCCGCCGGCCCCCGCATCAGGATGTGGCCGTCATCCTGCCATTCTATTTCCAGTTCTCCGCCGGGCAGATGGACCAGAACTTTCTTCCCGGTTTTTCCGCCCAATACGGCCGCAGCCACCGACGCGCACGCTCCCGTTCCGCAGGCAAGCGTGGCACCCGCCCCTCTCTCCCACACCATAACTCTTATCTCATGATCATTTATTATGTCAACAAACTCAACATTTGTGCGGTTTGGAAAATGAGAATCAAGCTCGATCATCGGGCCGATCTCGGCAAGGTCCAGGTTTGAAAGATCATCCGAAAATGACACCGCGTGAGGATTCCCTATGGATATTTTCCGGAAATCAAAACCCATCAACGAAACTTTGCCCTCGTCTTTTGGAATGCCCATGTCAACTTCGACCGCTGAAACGACTCCGTTTTCTTCGACCATAGCCGGGACCATGATCCCCGCTTTAGTCTCAACGGAAATCACATCGGTCTTTAATTGATCTTTTTCAAAAACGTATTTTGCAAAGCACCTGATGCCGTTGCCGCACATTTCGGGCTCCGACCCGTCGGGGTTAAAGATCTGCATGCGGTAGTTGGCCTTTGTTGAAGGCCAGACGATGATCAGGCCATCGGCGCCTACGCCAAAATTGCGATCACAGATACGTTTTGAAAGTTCTATAAGATTGATGCCGTCCAGTTTTTCCGTTCTTGAATCGACCAGGACAAAATTATTGCCTATTCCTTCCATTTTAGTAAAATTTAGTTCCATTATTTCTTTTTTACCGGGGGTTTATTTTTTTTAACCGGCTTCTTTAAAACTACATTACGCATTACGCTTCTTATTTTATCACCATTATCTTTTTTCTGCCATAATTTCCTTGATTCTATCGCCGCAATTAGTTATAATTGCCTAACAAAAGGAGATTTAATGATATGAAAAAAGCAATGGTTTCATTTTTTTTATTTTTGGTTTTAGCATCAGCCTCACTGGCCGCGACGGGCGCCAGCAGTTGGGCAACGAATGGGTCAAATCTCTACGGTAACAATTGGTACGGCGGATACGGGCTGGCGGACGGTTCCGGCGGAATGTACTTCTTCGTTTCAGATCCCACAGGATCTACTACCAGCAGCCCTGTTTATTCAAGCAGGTTCACGCATATTAACTCTGACGGAAGCGTTTCGGTCAATCAGGAAATCGATCATTCCCTGCCTTCAGGCATTGGTTCAAGGTTTTTGGCTGCTACCCCGCCCGCGGGAAAAATAGCAGTCATGGATTCAACCCAACCGATCGTCGCCTGGGCCAGGATTCCAAATGTATCCGGCACAACTACAAAAGAAATATATATTGAAAAGTTTGACAGCGGCGGCAACTATTTATGGAACAACCCGGCCGGTCCCCAATTGGTCACCTCAACCACAGCGCTTGGCAATAATATTACCGATTTCATCGTTGAAACGGATACCGTCGGCGGAGCTTATGTAATTTATATTTCTGAAAATAAGGTCTATCTTCGGCATGTTGACAGCGGCGGCGTGGTTGGATCACAAATCCGGGTCACGGACGAAGGTTCTGCCCCGATCAATAATATCCTTTCTATGAAAGGCGGGTCGAATTATGTCTGGGTTGTCTGGCAGACCAGCAAGGGGGGGGGCCTTTACGCCATTAACGCAGCTAAAGTTAATATTAGCGCTCCGGTTGCTACTATAGTAACGATTTACCCGATCATCCCTCTGTCCGATACCGTAAAGTTTGGCGGTTATCCATACCAGAGCATTTGCAGCGACGGTTCCGAAGGTTTTGTGCTTGTCTGGTCGGAAAAAAGCCGCAGCGGTAACGAAAAAACAAATGTATATATGCAATGGATTGAACAGGACGGGACCATGCGTCCTAAATCCGGAAACCAGGGAACGGGAATCTTCGTCGATCAGGCAAATGACCAGCGCTATCCGATTATCGATATGATAGACAGCGATCATTTTCTTATTGCCTGCGCGTCAACTGAAGGAAACACTGCCATTAACATTTACGGATCTGTAGCCCAAAAAAGCACTTTAAGCATAAATTGGTTGAAGAAGTTGTCAACCAGCGGGGCAGCCGCTTACCCTTCCATTTGTCCTGATGGAAGCGGCAATGCGTTTATTTCTTATCTTGACGGCCGGAATGAACCCGACGCCACAAAGTTGGCCAACTGGTTTTATAATCTTAATCATGAAATCTCGTCTTCCGATTGGACGGCAAACGCCGACATTTACGCCAAACGTATTGACGGCAGCGGTAATGATCTCTGGTCCCAGGGGGATATTCCTTTGTGCCGCGCGGCGAATGTGCAGTTCCCGACGCAAATAGTCAACGTCGAAACCGGCAAGGCGGCTGTCCACTGGATGGATATGAGGGACAGCGCTACCAATGAATCATACATCATAGGCCACACGTCAGCCGAAGCCCAGCAATTGATCTTTGCGGGCTCAAGCCTTTATGCCGCGAAAATTGCTGACGGGAGCGCCCCTGTCATAGCTTTGAATACAGCCAGCGGCATTCCATATACCAGCGGAATGCAGGTACTGCAAGACGCTCCGTGTACGCTGGAAGGAACAGTCACGGTAAGCGATTCCACATTTTCAAATAATTATTCAACCATGAAGATATCCTGGGACCTCGGCGCGGCTGAAACGGTAGGCTTTACCTCAAATTCCACAAACCATCAGGCCGATTATACCCATCAGAAAACGCTGACCGGCGGAACTCATTCATTAACCATTACCGCGACCGATGATTACGGCGTATCATCGAGTTTTTCCGGATCGCTGGTCGCCACCGATGAACTGGTAGTTCTTTCGGATCTGTATTTCGACGGAAGTCAAACCCAGTGCTCCACACAGCCCAAAGTTTCTGTAACGGTAACGGTTTCACCTAATCTTATAAGCGTGCTAGACCCGACCAAATTGAGTTTTACCACCAAGTGGGACGGCGGGACTGCAACCGACGTGGCGGCCAACACGGTAACAATTACAAAAGCGATTAGTTCGACGCAGGCTATTTTCAGCTTCACTAACCCGACCACGCTTACAACCGGACAGCATACCTGTCTGCTTACGGTAAAAGACAATCTTTACAATAACACGGCGCAGGTATCATTAAGCGTCAGCGTTCCGTCGCAGGCCGAATATTTTGCCGCTTCGACCGTGATCCAGAATAACCAGCTTACCTTGACCGTCCGCACGGCGGAGGAACTGCCGGCCAATCTTTCGGTCTCTATTATTTCTCCCTCTAGCGGATCGTCTATTGTCACGCTGAACGCGTCCACCGCCCATGTAACTTCTTCCGCGGTCAGCGCTTCCGCCGTCGGGTATTCAACTTACAACTGGGATATCGGCGATAAATTGTCGAACCTGCCAAAAGGCATTTATCCGGTAGTTTTAAGCACCGGATATAAAACATATTTGATAAAGAATTGATAAATGAAAAAAAAATTAATAGTACTGCTGGGTTTATTGCTGCTATGCCAAACGGTGGTTTTGGCCGCGGCGGCAAATGATCCCGTAACTATCGGTTCGAGCGCCAGGATTCTGGGCATGGGCCGGGCTTTTGTCGGTCTGGCCGATGATTCCTCCGCGCTGTTTATTAACCCCGCGGGATTAATTCAGCTTGAAAATGGGATGTTCAACAGCATGCTTGGCAAACATATCAATGAATATAATCAGGTGGTACTGGGAGGGGCCATGCCGTTTGATTTTGGTTCGCTGGGATTGGGTTTTACTTCTTATTCAATTTCGGTCAGCGTCCCCTCTTTTGAATCTACCGGCGGACTTCCGCCCATTCTCAACGGCCAATCAAATTACACTTACGGGATCAAGACTTACCTGATAAGCTACGCTAAGAAACTGGACTTTATTCTTAACAATCTCTCCGCCGGCGCCACGCTTAAGCTGTATCAGGGCGATCTTTCCGGTTCAACTATCTCCGCGCTTACGGCCAGCGGCATGGACCTGGATCTTGGCCTTCTCTATAAAGTTAACAAAAACCTGCAAGCGGGTATCGCTTTGCAGAGCATATTGCCGTCTTCCATGGGAGGCAAATTGCATTGGAGCGATAACACGGACGAATCGCTTCCGGCAACCGTAAAATCAGGCATTTCTTTTAAACCTTTAAACAACCTGTCTGTCGGATTGGACATGGACTATTTCCCCACCCAGGCAGGGATCCCCACCCTGTTCCATATAGGAGGCGAATGGTCTCCGATCGTTGACATGAATTGGCTCCGCGCTTTTACCTTAAGGGGCGGCATTGACCAGAGCAGCGCAGGGGATAAAATGTACAATAATATGAGCCTGGGGGTCGGGGTTAAAGTCGACGGCTTCAGTTTTGATTACGCTTACCACACTTATTCCGATTTCAGCCAGTTCTCGTCGCACTATATCAGTTTATCCTACGGATATCCGGAGAAGAAAAAAGAATCAAAAGAGAAAAAAGAAATATTTATAATTAACAATCCTTCTTTTGAAGTTTCTTATAATGAGAAACTTAATGTCACCGGAAAGATCTTCAGTCCGGACGTTAAAAAAGTGGCCGTCAGCCAGGAATCGGTCGGCATCGCGGCTGATAATTCATTAAACGCCCAACTGCCTCTCAAACTGGGAGCTAATTTCTTGGATTTTACCGCAATGGACGTTAATGATAAGCCTTTAAAAACCATCGGTATTAAAGTTGTCCGTCTAAAAACATTCGCGGACCTGGCCTCCGATTATTGGGCAAAACTGCCGATCGAATATCTGGCGACCCTGAATATAATAACCGGCTTCCCGGACGAAACGTTTAAACCGGAAAATAGCGTGAACCGGGCGGAAATGTGTTCGCTCCTGATAAAAGCGGCGGGGACCAAGCTGGCAAGCGAGGTGTCCAAAAAGTTTAAGGACGTGCCGGACAATCACTGGGCCGTTAAGTTCATAGAGACCGCCGCCGATGAGCAATATGTGACCGGATATCCGGACAAGACATTTAAACCTTCCCGCGCGATCACCCGCGCGGAGGGCGTTTCGATCATCGCCCGATTTGCCAATTTCCCAATATCGCGCGTCCTGGAGGCGCCGTTTTCTGATATTCCCGGCAGGCACTGGGCGGCCTCTTCCATCTCTGCCGCCAAGAACGCCGGATTGCTTGACTATCTTAACGGCCAGCCTTTTGAACCGAACAAGCCTCTGACCAGAGGAGAAACCGCTTATATATTGTCGCGGACCGATTTTGCCAAGAGCAAGATCGGCGATTTGCTGAAATAGGAGGGAAAATATGAAATTTCAGATCACGCTTTACGCATTACTCATTACGATCTTTTTAGTCTCCGCCTCATATGCCGGAAATGTAACTGTTTCCGGAAGGGCCGGACTTTATAATTCGGGGAACGGATCCACTTCAATGATGTACGGCGTTGGCGCGGATTACCAGATCACGCCGAATCTTTCGGCGCGCGCGGCGGTTGAAACAACATCCTACGATCAAAATGGCACAAATGTCACTTATATGCCCATTACCGCTGACCTGATCTACGGCCAGACTTTTTTGGACATGATCACTCCGTATGTCGGCGCCGGATTAAGCTATAACTCAACCACCGCTCTCGGCAAAACCACTTCAACCACCGGCTACCAGGGTGAAACCGGCATCAAAGTCGCGGTTGGCGGTTTTAGCGCCGGGGTTGAATTCAGATACATGGTACCGGATGCCAGCAAGAGTTATAACACTTCAAGCACCAATGCTTATGTGACGGGGAGCTTTTCGCAGAGCTTTAATATCTGATTTGAGCGATTTTAGATTGGATTTTGTGGTAAGGGATTATGAATGCGATCTTCAAGGCATCGTGAACAACGCCATCTACCTGAATTATCTTGAACATACCAGGCACGAATTCTTAAAAAGCGCGGGAGTTGATTTTGTCCTGATGCACCAGAAGGGAATAAATCTGGTGGTGGTCAGGTCTGAAGTCGATTACAAATTTTCTCTAACCAGCGGAGACACGTTTTATGTTACGCTCAAAATGGCGCTGGAAGGTAAAATAAGGTTCGTGTTTTATCAGGATATTTACAGAATGCCGGATGACAAGCTTATCTTAAAAGGCAAGATCATCGGCACCGCCCTCTCCGGCCAGGGCCGGCCGTTTCTTCCCGATGAAGTTAAGAAGCTGATCGATCAAAATATTCATTGATTTTTTCATTTTGATAGAGCTATAATCCTTATCATGAACAAATCTTTAGTAGTCGCCTTCTCGCTTGTTCTTGCATTTTTTTTAATTGGCTGCACCAGGCAGGGCACGGATAGTACTGGCGGCGGCAGTGAATCCAACCAATTGTTTGACTCCTCTTTACCGTCCGGGGTAATCAGTCTTGAGGTTTCACCCATGGCTGACGGCAGTTATAAATATATTGTCCCTTTAGGCAACCTCAATCCGTCGGACCACACTTTGCCGACGGATCACGTTTACTTTACGCATGATGACGCCACTGAAACTATTCCAGTGTACGCTCCTGTCGGGGGTAAAATTCTTGATATTTATACTTTTACTTATGGGTCTGAACATGATAATCGAGTGGTTGTCGGGGTTAAAAGCACTTATTCTTATTATTTAATACATTTGGTAATTTCTTCCAGCTTGAAGGTAGGCGATACGGTGCAAACCGGACAGCAGATGGGCGTGGCAAGCAAGCATGCCGCCGCGGTTGATTTGGGCGTGCTCAACAAGAATTCTTCTCAACCGTTCATTAATTCTACTCATTACGTTGACATGAATATTTACAGCGATGCTCCTTTAAAATACTACATCGAGCCGGTTAAGAGCCAGCTTTACGCCAATGTAAGGCGTTTGGGTTCTGACAAAGATGGAAAATTTTGTTATGACCAGCCTGGAAAGCTGGTTGGCGGCTGGTTCCTTAGCGATGTTGCCACCGCGGATATTACTGCCGGCACAGCGGTTGGAACAAAAGAGATTGCTTTTGTTTATGACAATTATGACCCGAATCAAATCATGATTTCAGTCGGCGGCACTGTTTTTTCTAAAGGCGTTTATTATGTCCAAAATGGAGCGGCTGATCCCGTTAACGTAACAGCCGCGAGCGGAAAAATTCCTTATAAACTTTATTTGGGCAGTTCCGAAACCAGCCGGACCGGCTTGATGATTGTTGAAATGACAGCTGATGATAAAGTGAAAATCGAAGGATTTAATGATACTTCTTCTGATACGGCAGATTTTACCCCCGCGGCTTCCCCTTATATCAGATAGGTTTAAGAGCCCTAATTCACCGGAGGGTTTCACAAATCATTGTCTCCTCGTTGACAACTAAAGATAGCGATGGAAGAATGTGGACAACCTTAAAGAAGAGGCGGGGAATTATGAAAATAAGGCTTAGATTAATTTTTCTTTCAGCTGTACTTTGCCTGGTTATTGCCATTAGCGGCTGTGCTCTTCCCCAACCTGCTGGCCTGAAAAAGCCATCAGAGCCGGAAATGAAAACAATTGGCATTATTGGCGGAGTTGGCTGGGTGTCATCGATCGTCTATTACCGGCTAATGAACGAAATGGTCGGGAAAAAATTGGGCGGATTGCATTCCGCAAAAATACTAATGTATTCTATTGAATTTGGAGAATTTTCCAAACAGGAACGGCTGGCCGATAAGGGGGACTGGAAACCCTTGAGAGCCACCATGATCGACGCCGCCAAAAGGCTGGAACGGGGCGGCGCGGATTTTATTGTCATCGCTTCCAACACAATGAACTCGACCGCTAACCTTATTGAAGAAAATGTTAAGATCCCTGTTCTCCGCATCTATGATGCGACCAGCGAAAAAGTGAAACAGAGCGGGATAAAAACCGTCGCCCTGCTGGGCACGACTTACACGATGGAACAGCCCTTTTACCGGGATAGTCTGGAAAAATATGGGTTCAAGGTTGTTGTCCCTAATAAGGCCGAGCGGGATTATATTAATAAGGTTATTTTTGACGAGCTCTGCGCCGGAAAGTTTTATTCGCAGTCCAGAAAGCGCTATGTCCAGATTATTGATCGCCTGGTTAAAGAGGAAGGGGCGCAAGGCGTCATCCTGGGGTGCACGGAGATCCCCTTGCTGGTCCAACAAAAAGATGTAAGCATCCCGGTTTTTGACACGATGGCTATACATTGCGAAGCGGCAGTAAATTATGCGCTGGACAGGGAATAAAGAACTCGGCTGTGCTTATAATTAGTAGTAGATCATGAAAAATAAATTATTTTTTCTTGGTTTATTGATTATCATCGGGTTTTCTTTCTTTATTACCAGCTGCGGACAGACGGTAAATTTGAACGATGTTCAGTCGCGGATCACGGCGGTAGAGAACGGATTACTGCCGTCATACTATAAAACCGGCACGACCCCGGCCGGAATGTCGCTCACCGACCGGATGGCCCATTATTACACCCCGGCGGTAAGCATCGCGGTCATCAACAACGGCCGGATCGAGTGGGCCAAAGGGTACGGCGCGACGGCCGACAATCTCCCGGTTTCAGTTGAGGCGGCGCCTGGGTCGGCCTACAGCTATTCCGGCGGCGGGATGGAGATCCTTCATCAGATGATCGAAGACATAACCGGGACACCGTTCAAGGATTATATGAACGATCATTTGTTAAGTAAAATTGGCATGACCTCGAGTGCTTTTCTACAACCGATATCCGGCTCGCTATTAGCCCGCGCCGTCTCCGCCCATGATTATTCCGGTAATCTTGTTTCCGGCGGGTGGAACACATATCCGGAACTGGCGGCGGCCGGCCTTTGGACAAATCCCTCCGACCTGGCCCGGATCATCATCGAGGTCCAGCAAGCGGCCACGGGGAACGGAATGGTCCTGTCCAAGGCAACGGCCGGGGCGCGGTCGTGATGACCAATTCGCAAAACGGAGGACTGCTGATGCTGGAGATCATGCGCGGCATCGCGAAAGTCTATGGCTGGCCCGATATCACCCCTGAAGCTAAAGCGCTGATCGATGTCTCACCTAGTGTTATCACTACTTATCTGGGCAGTTACGAGCCGACCGGCAGCGGCATCATTTATGAAGTCGCCATGTCAGGAACACAGCCAGCCCTGAAAATACCAGGGATCGCGGTCCCCAATGAACTTTATCCGGTCGCAACGGACAATTTTATTTTCTTCTGCGCTGTGGGGACTGGAACGCTGGCTTTCACACGCGACGCGGCAAGCCAGGTTGACGGCTTGACCATTATTGTTAATGGTATAACCATTACGGCCAAAAAAAAGTAGCCGGCGCGATGCTTGAGTGGCATTTTAAAAATGATATAATTTCATTATATGCTGATCCTGGCCATTGAATCTTCCTGCGACGAAACCTCCGCGGCGGTTGTTAAAGACGGTCACGAGGTACTTTCAAACGTCATTGCGTCGCAAATAGAATTCCATAAAAAATACGGCGGGATCGTTCCCGAAGTCGCCAGCCGCAAGCATATTGAGGTTATAAATCCGATCATTAAAGAAGCCCTCGACCAGGCGAACGTTGGATTTAAAGACATCAACGCGGTCGCGGTTACCTGCGGGCCCGGACTGGTCGGCTCGCTTCTGGTCGGCGTCTGCGCCGCCAAAGCCATCGCTTATTCTTTAAATATCCCGCTCATCGGCGTGAACCATCTCGAAGGCCATATGTACGCCAATTTCCTTATTCCCCAGTCCCCTAGCCCCCAGTTCCCCTTCATCGCCCTCCTCGTTTCTGGTGGACATACCATGATCGTTGAAGCAAAAGATCACGGCAAATATAAAGTTCTCGGGCAGACCAGAGATGACGCGGCGGGAGAAGCTTTTGATAAAGTAGCGAGGTTTTTAAAGCTGGGGTTCCCGGGGGGACCGGTTATAGATAAACTGGCAAGAGAGGGAAACCCGAAAGCAGTTGATTTCAAGCGGCCTATGATCGAGAAAGAATTCCATTATGATTTCTCGTTCAGCGGTATCAAAACTGCGGTAGTAAATCTCGTAATGCGTAATACGTCATGCGTAATGCGTGTTGAGGATATTGTTGCTTCGTTCCAACAAGCGGTAGTCGATGTCCTGGTAGAAAAGACGATCAAAGCCGCGGTAAATCACAACATTAAAACCGTCTGTCTGGCCGGAGGCGTTTCCGCTAATTCACTTTTAAGAAAACAGCTCAAAGAAGCCGGAGAAAAGGAAGGGCTTGCCGTAATCCTTCCTTCATTGGAATACACCACCGACAACGCCGCCATGATCGGCTGTGCGGGATATTATCGCTTACTTAACGGAAAAGTCGCGGATTTCTCTTTAAGGCCTTCAGCAATTTTAAAATTGTAGTATAATATTCCAAGATATGATGAATAATAATAACAATAATCATTTTTACGATGAGGCGTTACGGATGATCCGGGTGTCGCGCATCCGCTGGACCGCGCTGGCCAGCGTTGCTCTGACCATACTGATGTGTGAACTGACCGGGCTCCAACTTCACCTGAAGCCGATATTTATCACGTTATTTATTATCTTTCTCTACAATCTGATAATCCTCTGGTTCGCCCGCCTCCAGCCGGAGGCATGTAAATCCAGTTTTTGCAATTATCTTCAATTCCTGGCGGATATAATCGCAGTTACCACTCTGGTCCATTTTACCGGCGGGCTGGAATCGCCTTTTGTGGTCTTATATTTGCTCTTTACCACCATTGCGGCTATTTTCTACGGCACTTCTTTTGCAATAATGATCACAGGGCATGCCGTCATCTTCTTTGCGCTGGTCAACCGGCTTGAATTCTTCGGGGTCATCAAGCATTATACGATCGCGATCCCTCCGATAATCCTTTATCGCGATCCCCGATTTTTATTTCTTTATGCCGTCTCTTTCTTCTTTATTTCGCTTGCCATAATCTACGCCGTTTCTTATCTGGCGGACAAATTCAGGGAAAAACAGCAGCAGGTTGAGGAACTGGCCGACGAAAAACTTGATTTTATGAACAATGTGGCGCATGAACTGCGCAGCCCCCTCACTTCCATCAAAGAATATACCTCCCTGTTCATGGAAGGATTGATGGGGCCTCTGGCCCAGAACCAGCGCGATACTATTGAGGTGATCGATCGCCAGGCAAAGCGCATAATCAAACTTATCTCCGATCTTTTGGATGTGGCGCAGATCGAATCGCACCATATAAAATTAGAAAAAAAAGAGCACAACATCGAGCACATAATCGATAATGCCGTTATCGAAATGCAGCCCCAGCTTAACCTGAAAAAAGCAGTTATCATCAAGCGCATCGAGCCGGCCCTGCCGCAGATCAAAGTTGATGAAATAAAGATCCTGGAAGTTCTGATAAACTTATTATCGAACGCGATCAAATTTTCAAATGAAGGCGGAAAAATAACGATCACGGCAAAAAGGTCGGGCCTTAATATTTTTGTGTCCATTGAAGACGAAGGCAAAGGCGTTGATAGCGCGGATCTGCCTCACATTTTTGAGAAATTTTATCGGGCGCGGCAGGGGAATTCAAAAGTGCAGGGAACAGGGCTGGGACTGGCATTAAGCAAAGATATTGTGGAACGGCACGGCGGGCAGATCTGGGCGGAATCTCCCGGCCTGGAAAGAGGAACTACCGTTATCTTCACTCTTCCCATTAAAAAGAATACTCCATGAAGATCGACGTGGAACATGTAGCGCGCCTTGCCCGTTTGGGACTTTCCGAAAAAGAAAAAAAACTATTCGGCGAACAGCTTGGCAATATCCTCCAATACGCTGAAAATTTAAACAAATTAGACATCAAGGATGTCCCCCCCACCTCCCACGCCATTCCCATGAAAAATGTCCTGCGTGAAGACGTGATCGAGCAGACAGACGACATCGACGCCATTATGGCCAACGGGCCGGAAGTTGAAGAAAATATGTTCCGGGTCCCGAGGATCATGGAATGAACGGCAAGCCCGCCCACGAACTGCATACTCTCCTGATAAACAAAAAAATAAGTTCATCCGAACTTACCGAAAAGATCTTTGATAGGATCAACGCGGTTGAAGGAAAGGTTCAGGCTTATGTGACCCTTACCAAAGAAGAAGCCATAAAACAGGCGCGCGCGGCGGATGAAAGAATTAAACAGAACAAAGATATTACTCCATTGACCGG
>JBAZPF010000028.1:0-12104 GCA_041648295.1 Candidatus Margulisiibacteriota bacterium
CTTTTTCACTGCCTGATGCGTTTGTTTATCCCAATCCCCTGACCCTTGGCCCTTCCGCTCAAGTCGTATTCGGCGGCCTGTCCGGAAATGAAACCATAAGAATTTATACTATGACCGGTGAACTTGTGAACTCAATTCAACTGCATGGCGCAACACAGGGTACATGGAACGCCACTAATTCGGCCGGCAACAGCATAGCCAGAGGTATTTACATATATTTGATTACCCGACCCACGGGCGAAAAGCGCGTAGGCAAAATCGCGGTGATAAATTGAATAAATTAACAATTAATAATTACGCAATTAACAACAATGTATTTAATTATAATGTGCGTAGCACACAAAGTTGTCCCGATTCCTTATTATACAAATTAATGTGTTTCGGGATCCCGCTAAAGCGGGATTCATTATTAATTGGGAAATTGTTAATTTTAATTGTGATTTACTGCTTGATATTTGGAAATGCCGCTTTTGCGGCAAACGACCAAACCGGCACTAATCCCGGAAATTTCCTGAAACTGGGCGGCGGAGTAAGGCCAATTTCTATGGGCAATGCTTTTGTGGCCGTGGCCGATGATCTTAGCGCAATTTACTGGAATCCCGCAGGGCTCACACAGATAAAATCTACGGCTTTTTCTTCCACATATGCCAGTTGGCTGGCGGACATGAGTTATTCCAACATATCGTTTGTTTCTTCCATTCCCAGAGTAAACATGAGTACCGGCCTTTCTATTGATTATATCAGCGCCGGGCAAATAGAAGAGACCACGTCCAGCCAGCCTTACGGTACCGGCAAAACCTTTACGCCTTCGTTTCTTGCCCTTACCATGCCGCTGGCTTTCCAACCGCTGGAGCCTTTGTCCATTGGTTTTAACGTCAAGACCCTGTTTGACAGGATAGGCACCAGCGATGCCATAGGCTATGGCATTGATGCCGGAGTATTGTGGAAGATAACGGATAACATTTCTGCCGGATTATGCGCCAGAAACCTGGTGGGTTCTCTGGCGGTTTTGCCGACTGCTAGCAACCAGACGAATCAAGCTACACAGGCAAAACAAGATCTGGCTTCAAATTATGCACTTGGCCTTTCCTACCGGCTGCCTTCTTTAAATCTTGGCTTGGATTATAATTTGCCCAGCGACAATCAGGGCGCCATCAGCCTGGGCGCCGAATATAATATAAAGGATACCTTCTTCGGGCGGGTCGGTTTTTCTACGAGATCGGAGGAGAACGCGGGAGGGAATTGGGGGGCGGGGTTGGGCTTGAAGTTTGGAATTCTTAAGCTCGACTATGCTTACGCGCCTTATGGCGATCTGGGGATCACGCACCGCGTTTCTTTTGGTTTATTTTTTCCTGAACCAAAACCGCCCGCTACGGCTGAAACCAAGACTTCAGCTGAAGCCAGCGCTGTTCCTCCGGTTAAAGTTAAAGCAATCGCTGTTCCATCAACTGAAGCGTCCGCGATACCGGCCGGATTAATTCCGGGGGTTTCTTCCGGCCTGATCCAGGAAACAAAACCGGCAACCCTTGAAGCTCCCGCCAGTGCGAAAAAAATAATTAAACCGGTAAAAAAGAAGGCGCCTGTAAAAAAGAAGACGGCCAAAAAATATCGCCGCCGATAATAAAAAAAGATATGTTTAAACTATTAAGAAAACAAGCGAGATTATACCAGACCAGGTTCAGTTTTGGCGCTTCATCGGCGATCATAACCAATATGGGGTTGATCATCGGGTTGTCTCATAGCCTCAATGCTAGGATCAGCATCATCGCCAGCATACTTGTGATCGCGCTGGCGGACAACATTTCCGATTCGTTCGGCATCCACATGTACCAGGAATCGGAACGGCTTAAGAGACGGGAAGTATGGCTTTCCACCTCGACTAATTTCCTGACCCGCCTGCTGGTTTCTCTAACATTTATCGCTTTGGTCTATTTATTGCCTTTTGATACAGTGGTCGTTGCCTCTATCACATGGGGCCTGCTTTTGCTGACTTTTATGAGCTATACGATCGCCAAAGATGAAGAAGTTAATCCTTATTTTGCGATAGCGGAACACCTGGGGATCGCAATTTTCGTCATTATATTAAGTAAACTGGTAGGAATGTTGATAATAAGGTAAATGGGGCAAGCTCCCGAACCATTACCTTAGCTGGAAAAGTCGCACTTGCCCCGAGCTTGTCGAGGGGGCAGTGTAGGGTTATAATGCTGGCATGCCGGGTAGTATTGAATATCTGACGATCAACGAGTCAAATGCATTACTCAAGGCAATTGATGATACTCGCGATTTTGCCCAAAAAATTCCGCAGACATTGAATCGTCATTGGATTTTTCTGCGTCATTTCCCTTCCTCTTTTAGGCCGGGTAATTGCAAAAGGTCTGACTTTAAAGAGCTTTTAGGATACATACCCCATATTATTAAAATTAGCTGAAATTATTTTCTGTAATAGATGAGAAATAATCAGGGGGATGATGGTATGCAAATCAAAGCGACAATTGATTGTAATCAACGGAAAGTGGGAATGGTCGGGTTGCTCTGGAACCGCCTGACCCCAACCCGAGGGATGGGGTCAGTAGTAGGTGCTATTTCTCAACAAAGCAGATCGGGCAAACTAACAATCGAAGTTTCACCTACCCGGATGACCCTTAATGATGGTTCTCAACAACAAGTTGTCAGCGGATCACAATACCTGGCGCGCACTCTTTACGCGGCTGGCGTAACTTCGCTGGAGATTGATAATGAAATATCAGCAGACGAAATGAGACAAGATCTTAATTTCCTGACCGATCATCCTATCAATAAAAGTCAGATTTTTGACTTGGATAATACAATTAAGCTCAATTTAGCCCACATGAAGCTGGTCAGTTATTCCGGAATTTGGCATTCATATTTTGGCGAACATCGCGATACCAGCCATACGCTTGCCGTGGCGTCTGTTGTGATGAGCATCCCGGCAACTTGTTCTTTGGGTTGGGCGTATCACGAATCACTTCATAATAGTATTATCGCTAATGATAGTCGTTCCATTGCCACCATGTTAATGGTTGTTGGTGCCCCATGGGTTATTGGCGCTTTGGCATATTATGGCACCCGCTTAGCTGTCGATTCTGTTATTTATGGCGCCCAGCTTTGCCGTTTGCCGGTTCGTAAGCACGACTTAAGGCAGTTGCTTGTCGGTAATCTGGGAAGGGCTGGCTACGCGCGCATTAAACAATGGCTTCCACACAGTTCGATATCCTATAAGATGACCGAAATGCTTGATTATAGCTTGCTTATGTTGATCCGCAGGCATATCGTTGAATTAGAGGGATCCTCCTATGACCCCTACCTGTTATTAAACCCAACTTGCCCCGGGGAAAAACTAGATGCAATCGTGACGACATTATTAGGTGACAGTGCTGATGCATATAATTTAAAAAAAGTAGTCGATCATCCGGAATTGGCTCCGGCTACAATGGCAAAAATGCTGCTTTCGCCGAATTTCCTCCCCTCTAAAATTAAGATGATCGATTCTCCGGAAGAAGGGCACCGCGAAATGATTGAGATCGGTTATGGCTCAACTTCTGAAGGCGGGATTTGTGTGGAGGAAAGATACATAACTGACAAGTCAGAGGTCTCTCATCTTGAAGATAATGTAGCAGGATTTAATTTTGCCCGACAAAGTTTAAAAGCGCGGCCGGCGGCTTACCGGGAGCAGGTGCTCAAACTGGTGCGTGAAAAGGATCCGGAATTAGCAGATAGACTGGTCGAGACGCAGCCCTAGGGGATTTTGCAAGCAGATATTCTTCGTTTTTTAAAGTTGGTAGCCCTAACGGGGATCGAACCCGTATCTCGACCTTGAGAGGGTCGCGTCCTAGCCATTAGACAATAGGGCCATGTCAGATTATCAGAATATCAGGCTATCAGAGTATCAGGATCCTATCTTGGCATTTCCTGCCGGTAGAGCTGTTCCCGCATGAAAATATTCTTTACGGTCGATTCAAGCCCATAAGATAAAATAAACAGCACCAATAACCCTATCAGCACCCACCAGCCTAAATTGTGATGCCTGATCCAGGCAATCGTTATATAGATGGTCACGATCACCATTGCGACCGTAAGCACCATTCCAAAAAGCAGGAGCAGGGTCGAGACCAGCACCGGCATTATAGGCCTTAAAAATATCACCAGCAGATAACAGGTGTTGGCCCAGACCAGAAGCAGAAGCAAAAGATTGAATACCGTAAAATGTTCTTCTTCGATGTCAAAATTCATAAGATACCTCCGTATTCTGGTGCAATTATATCATGCCCTCCTATCTATTGAAAATCGTTTGCTAAGATGATAAAATACAATCCCGAGATGCTTATATACATTCCCACTTTATTAATAGCGTTTTTTATTACGATAATTGCTACCCCAATTATTAAAAAATACGCCGAAAACATCGGCGCAGTAGACCGCCCCAATGAACGAAAAATCCACACAACTGCTATTCCCAGATTAGGCGGAATAGCTATTTATTTGGGCTTTGCGCTGGCATTAATATTTGCGGCTATAACTGCAAATATTATTGGCAGAGGGATGGAGTGGAGACATCTTCTTGGTATATCATTGGGCGGCTCGATGATCTTTGTTTTGGGCGTATTTGATGATCTTATGGGGCTTAAGCCGGCAGTTAAATTCGTCTGGCAAATAATTGCGGCGTCAGTCGTTGTTTATTTCGGGATCTCGATAAACTTTATATCAAATCCTTTAAACGGCCTTTTAACTTTAGGCGTACTGGGAATTCCTCTGACGCTTTTATGGATAGTGGGAATGACCAATGCCATTAATTTGATCGACGGTCTTGATGGCCTGGCTGCCGGTGTTACCGCGATTTCAGCTGGGACGCTTTTTGTGGTAGCTCTCCGCACTCACCAGATAAGCGCCGCGATCGTAATGCTTGCATTATGCGGCGCCGCACTCGGCTTTTTGCGGTATAACTTTTTTCCGGCAAAGATCTTCTTGGGCGATTCGGGAAGCTATTTTTTGGGATTTATGCTGGCGGCCGCTTCCATCATGGGCGTTTTTAAAACCACTCTGGTCGTGGCCCTGATTATTCCGGTCATGATCCTGGGCGTTCCGATCTTTGATACCATGTTTGCCATCGGACGAAGGCTGGGGGAGAGAAAATCCCTTTTTGCCGCCGACAATAAGCATATCCATCACATGTTGTTGAGAGCCGGGTTCACGCAGAGAGAGGCGGTCCTCTCCATTTATGTCGCTTGTTTCCTCTTGAGCATAGGAGCGCTTTTAATGGCGCTGCAGAAATGATTGGAAAAATCCTAAATCCTAAATCCAAAATCCAAACAAGGAATTTATGATAAATCGAAAACGTATAATGTTTGTCTTTGGAACCAGGCCAGAGGCCATCAAGATGGCGCCTCTTATTCTCGAAGTCGACAAGCATCCGGACATCCTCCAGGGCATAATTGTTTCCACCGGCCAGCACCACGAGATGCTTCGCCAGGTAATGCATATTTTTGATATCAGGCCCGACTATGACCTGGGCATAATGGAAGAATCGCAGACGCTTTCGAGGATTGTGGTAAAGACCCTGCAGGGGCTGGAAAACATCGTCTTAAGAGAAAAGCCGGATATGCTGCTGGTGCAGGGGGACACTTCAACCGCCTTTGCCGCCGCTTTGACCGCTTTTTATAACAAGATCCCGATTGGCCACGTTGAAGCCGGGCTTCGGACCGGAGATAAATGGAAACCCTATCCGGAAGAGATAAACCGGCAGTTAATATCAGTGGTCGCGGACCAGCATTTTGCTCCCACCAGGACAGCAGTTTCAAAGCTTCTGGCCGAAGGGATACGAAAAGATTCGATCTTTTTGACCGGCAATACGGTAATTGACGCCCTGCTTGATGTTTCAAAAAGAAAATATGATCTCATCAAAGCCGGCTTAAAAATTGACCCGGATAAAAAATTGATCCTGGTAACCGCCCATCGGAGAGAATCTTTCGGCGCGCCCATGAAAGAGATAATGAGCGCCATTGCCCGCATCGCCAAAAAGCATGAAAAAGACGTCCAGGTTATATTCCCCGCCCACAAAAACCCGATCGTCCAGATGGCGGCAAAAGAAACATTGGGCGATATCGAAAATGTTGAAATAATCGAGCCGATGGATTACGAGCCGTTCGTTCACTTAATGAAAGCTTCATATATCATTCTTACCGATTCCGGCGGCGTGCAGGAAGAAGCCCCTTCGCTGGGCAAGCCGGTCCTGGTATTAAGGGAAAAAACGGAGAGGCCGGAAGCGATCGAAGCCGGCACGGTGAAGCTGGTGGGAGTAAAGGAAGAAGATGTTTTCAGGGAGACCGAAAAGCTGATCCTTGATAAGGATGAATACAAGAAAATGACAAAAGCGGTCAATCCTTACGGCGACGGCAAAGCGTCGGAACGGATAACACAGGCCATTCTCCATTACTTTGGGTTCACGGACCGGCGCCCAAAAGAGTTTGGGAGCGTTTAAATGAGAAGGATACTGGTGGTTGGAGGGAAAAGGCTGGCCGGAGAAGTACAGGTTTCCGGCAGCAAGAATTCCGCCCTGCCGATACTGGCCGCGACTATTTTAACTCACGGAATGTCGACGATCTCTTCCGTCCCAAACCTTCTGGACATCCAAACCATGATCCGGGTCCTGCGATCGCTTGGCATCCGCGCGGAATATTCACAGCCGAATATTGTGCGGACCTGGGTCAATAGCTATGTAAAACATGTCGCCCCTTATGAATTGGTTACCAAGATGCGCGCCTCATTCTTCATTATCGGACCTCTGCTGGCCCGGACCGGTTTTGCCAAAGTCCCGCTTCCCGGAGGCTGCGCTATCGGTTCGCGCCCGGTCAATATCCATCTTAAAGGGCTTGAATCTCTCGGAGCCACGGTGGAGCTTGAACATGGATTTGTCATCGTAAAGGCCAAAAAACTTAAAGGCGAGAGAATACTTTTGGATTTTCCCTCTGTAGGCGCGACTGAAACCATCATGATGGCGGCCTCCCTTGCCGAGGGCAGAACGACAATTGAAAATCCGGCCAAGGAGCCGGAGATCGTTGACCTGGCAAACTTTTTAAACAAAGCCGGCGCAAAGATCGAAGGGGTGGGCGGAGAGATCATTACGATCGACGGAGTTTCATCATTGAACGCGGTCCAGCATAAAGTTATACCCGACCGGATCGAGGCTGGAACGCTGATGATAGCCGCGGCGATCTCGCGCGGAGAAGTCTTGATCAAGGGCCTTAATATTTCCCATATCGATTCTCTTATCATTAAGCTAAAACAGGTGGGGATTACCATTGATGTGGAGGAAAACCAGGTCAGGATAAAAGTCCCTGACGGATTAAAAGCCAATGATATCAAGACTTTGCCGTTTCCCGGATTTCCGACCGACATGCAGCCGCAGATGCTTGCCCTCCTGACCCTTGCCCAGGGGACATCCGTTATTACCGAAACTGTTTTTGAGAACCGCTTCATGCATGTCCATGAATTAAAAAGGATGGGGGCGGACATCAGGCTTGAAGGGCAGAGCGCTATTGTAAACGGGGTCCAGAAGCTGCAAGGAGCTCCGGTAAAGAGCCGGGACCTTCGGGCCGGAGCGGCCCTGATGATCGCCGGACTGGCGGCCGACGGTGAAACCTTGATCGAAGACATTGACCGATTCATCGAACGCGGGTATGAAGGCCTGGACGTCAAGCTAAGGAGCCTGGGGGCCGATATAAGAGAACTTAAAAATATTGCGGAATATGATGAAGATTGAGGTCAACGGCTTATCGATAGATCCGGGGATCAAAAAAGGGATTATAAAAGAAGTTTCTCGGGTATTGAAGCAAAATAAGGGGAAAGGCAATTTGAGCATTAACCTGATAAATGATCGCCGAATGAGAATGCTGAACAAAAAATATCGGGAAAAAGACAAAACGACCGATGTGCTTTCTTTTGAGATCAACGAAAGCGGAATGTTGGGAGAAATATATATTTCTTTACCGACAGCCAGAAAACAGGCAAAGATGTATAATGTTACATTGAAGGACGAATTGGAGAGGCTGGCCGTGCACGGAACGCTTCATATCTTGGGATATACGCATAAGGAAATGGGTTTATATGCTTATTGAAATAATATTGTTTTTGTTTTGTGTTTTATCGTCGGCTTTCTTTTCGGCGACAGAGACCGCATTTGTTTCCCTGCCGAGGATAAAGTTTTCTCAATTTGTCGAAAGGAATCTTCCGGCTTCTCGACTTGCCCAAAAGTTAAAAAACGAACCAGGCAAGCTGATCTCGATAGTTTTAATCGGGAACAACATTGTCAATACTGGCGCTTCGGTGCTTGGAGCATCGATTATTATCAGACTTTTTGAGAGCGCTGGAGCAGGGAACTTGGGCCTGGTGTTGGGGGCGGCCACGGGAATACTCACACTTATTCTCCTGATGTTCTGCGATATCGTCCCCAAGACAGTCGCCATACGCAGGGCGGAAACTCTTGTCCTGATATTTTCTTGGCCGATATATTTTATTTCTATGATTTTGACCCCCCTTGAAATTATTCTTAAGTGGATCGCTTATCCGTTTGTGAGGATATTGGGAGGGCGAATGCCCGAGCACGGGCCATTTATCACCGAAGAAGATTTAAGGTTTATGATATCAGCTTCAGAAAAAGAAGGGGTTATTGAAAAAGAAGAAAAAGAAATGATCTCTTCGATATTTGAATTTGGCGATACTACCGTGAGAGAAGTAATGACCCCAAGGCCGGACATTAAGGCGGTGGATGACGGCTCTTCGATCGCGGAAGCAATCCATTTGATAAACGAAACCGGCCATTCGCGAATCCCGGGGTATGAAGGGAATATAGATAATATTACCGGTATCGTATACGCCAAAGACCTGTTAAATTGCCGGAGAGACGACAAACTGAAGGACTTTTTAAGATCTGCCATTTTTGTGCCGGAAGCGAAAAGACTGGACGAACTTTTGCACCAGATGCAGGCGGCCCGAACCCATATCGCGATCGTGGTGGACGAATACGGCGGGACTTCAGGAATTGTCAGTATGGAAGACCTGGTTGAAGAGATTGTGGGGGAGATACACGATGAATTTGAGAGGATGGAAAAGAATATCTGGCAGGTTGACGAAAGCACATATATAATTGATGGGAAGCTCGCGATCGCCGACGTGAATTCCCAACTGGACCTTTCTCTCCCGGAGACGGAATACGATACGATTGCCGGCTTCGTGTTCGGGCAATTGAGCAAAGCGCCGTCGGTGGGAGATCTGGTAAAATACGATAATGTCCAGATATCGGTAGAGAAGGTTTCAAAGCGGCGCATATCCAGATTGAAGTTAATGAAATTACCGCGTAGAATTGAAGATAACATGGTAGGTGGATAGGCCTTTAGGTGGTTAGGGATTAGGTGGAAATAAATGGAAGAAAATAAAAAGACTAAATATATTTTCATAACCGGTGGGGTGGTTTCCTCGCTGGGGAAGGGCATAACGGCTGCTTCATTGGGGCGGCTCTTAAAAAGCCGCGGGATATCGGTTTCGATCCAAAAGCTTGATCCCTATATCAACGTTGATCCCGGGACCATGAATCCATACCAGCACGGCGAAGTATTCGTTACCGAAGACGGCGCCGAAACTGACCTTGACCTTGGACACTATGAAAGATTCATTGATGTGAACTTGGGCAAGGCCAATAACGTTACCGCCGGCATGGTCTACTGGTCAGTTCTGAACAAAGAAAGACGCGGCGATTATCTTGGCGGCACGGTACAGGTGGTCCCGCATATTACCAATGAGATAAAAGAACGGATCAAAAGGGTCACCCGCGAAGAACATTTTGACGTTGTGATCTGCGAGATCGGCGGGACCGTGGGCGATATCGAAGGCCTTCCTTTCCTTGAGGCCATCCGCCAGTTCAGGAAAGAGGTCGGGCGCGACAATTGCTTAAATATCCATGTTACGCTGGTGCCGTTCCTTCATACTACCAAAGAATTCAAGACCAAGCCCACCCAGCATTCGGTCAAAGAGTTGAGGTCTATCGGCATCCATCCCGATATAATTATCTGCCGCAGCGAAGAAGCTTTAAGCTATGAATTGCGGGAAAAGATCTCTTTATTCTGCGACGTTGCCAAGGACGCGGTCATTTCTATGAGAGATATGCCGCTGCTTTATGAAGTCCCTCTGGAACTTGAAAGAGAGAGACTTGATGAGATTGTCGTCAAATATCTTGATCTGATATCCGAAAATGCCGACCTGGAGGGGTGGAAGAACCTGGTAGAGGCGATGAAAAAAGTGGAGCGCACGCTGAAAATCGCGATCGTCGGGAAATATACCGAATTAAGGGACTCATACATAAGCATCGTGGAATCATTAAAACACGGCGGCATTGCCAATCATTCCTCGATCGAGTTTATCTGGGTAAATGCCGAAAGCCTTGAGGCAATTGAAGATATCGACTCGGTGCTAAGGGAAGCGCACGGCATCCTTATTCCGGGAGGATTCGGGATCCGGGGAATAGAAGGAAAGATAAAGGCGATCAAATACGCGAGAGAAAATAAGGTGCCCTTTCTCGGCTTGTGCCTGGGCATGCAGTTGGCGGTCATTGAATTTGCGAGAAATGTGCTAAAACTTCAGGGCGCGCATTCTTCAGAATTCGACCCGCAGACCAAATATCCGGTCATAGATCTCCTTCCCGAACAAAAAGACATAACCGATAAGGGCGGGACCATGAGGCTTGGCGCTTATCCCTGCAAAGTCAAAAAGGATACGCTGTTATATAAAGCTTATAATGAAGAAATGGTCATGGAGCGCCATCGCCACAGATATGAGTTTAACAACCAGTACCGGGAAAAAGTTGAAGACGCTGGAATGGGTTGCTCCGGAATTTATGAAAAGGCGGACCTGGTCGAAGTGGTAGAACTAAAAGATCATCCCTGGTTTTTGGCGACGCAGTATCATCCGGAGTTTAAATCGCGCCCCAACCGCCCGCATCCGATCTTTCGGGACTTCGTAAAAGCCGCTGCCCAGCGCCTGGCCGAGCAAGAATCGCTTTTTAAATAATCCTCTTTAGAGTATAATTTCAATATGATAAACGTTCAAATTAAGCGCTTGCCGCATGGCAAGGACATCCCGCTTCCCAAATACATGACCGAACACGCCGCCGGCATGGACCTTTATGCCGCGGTCAATGCCGAACTGATCATCCCGCCAGGAGAATGGCAATTGGTGCCTACGGGCCTTGCTATCGCTCTTCCCGAAGGATATGAGGCGCAGGTGAGGCCGCGTTCAGGACTAGCCTTAAAACAGGGAGTTTCGGTATTAAATACGCCGGGAACGATCGACGCGGACTACCGCGGCGAAGTAGGCGTGATTCTCATGAACCACAGCAAGCAACCGTTAGTTATAAAACGCGGCGACCGCATTGCGCAAATGATAATAAACGAAGTTGTAAAGATCGAGTTTGAAGAAGTCCAGGAATTATCCGAGACCGTTCGCGGCGCGGGCGGGTTCGGGCATACGGGGGTAAAACATGGCTAAGATAAAAGTGATAATAAACGGTGCGAAAGGAAAAATGGGCAAGGAAACGATAAAGGCGGTTTCCCGCGAGACCGATCTTGATCTGGTCGCACAGACCGATATCGGGGATAATCTCGTTGAAGAAATAAAAAAACACAGCGCTGAAGTGGTTGTCGATTTTACCCGTCCCGATGCGGCCATGGCTAACATCAGAATAATTTTGACATCCGGCGCCCATGCTGTGGTCGGTACGACCGGCATTTCAAAGGACGACCTGGCCGAGATCGAGAAGCTGTGCGAAGCCAATAAAGTTAACTGTGTGGTCGCCCCCAACTTTGCGATCGGCGCGGTTCTTATGATGCAATTTGCGAAAGACGCGGCCAAGCATATGCCCCATGCGGAGATAATAGAGATGCACCATCAACAAAAGGTGGACCGTCCGTCAGGCACGGCCGTTAAGACCGCGCAAATGATGAAAGAAGTGATGGGCGAAGGGGCCGACATTCCCATCCATTCCGTGCGCCTGCCCGGATATGTAGCAAGCCAGGAAGTGATCTTCGGGGGATTGGGAC
>JBAZPF010000029.1:0-11996 GCA_041648295.1 Candidatus Margulisiibacteriota bacterium
GGAAGAAATGGTCGTATAACCTAATCCATGCCGGCATTCGTATTTGTCCAGCTTTTTGCGCACCGGCTGCCAGGTGGGGGAAAAATATTGGCCGGTTTTGTCGTCCTTGATGTAAAGATAGCGGCCGCCCTGGTCGAAAGGGACATTATCATACCGGTAGCGGAGGATACGGCGTTCGCGGGGATCCACATAAAAGGAGTATCCCCCGGCAGTATTTGAGATCAAAGCGCAGTATTTTTTTTCTCCAAGGTAGTTTATCCAGGGCAAAGGGGTGTCAGGTTTTTCGATGACATATTCCAGGTTGTCGTTGTCAAATCTGCCAAAGCGCATGATTGATTTTACTTTAAGGAAAATATTTAGTCAAATGAATGAAATTTCGCAAATATAGGCACGAAACAAAGATATGGCAGCAATCGGATTTACACGCGTAGCAAGAGAAGAGCTGGAAAGAAAACACTTATGTCAGGCCGGACAAAGAAGCGATCAATCACTAGGTCGCTTGAAAGCAGTCGCCCCTAATCCTTATCTTCCTTGTTATCAGGAAGACTCTAGGATTTTAACCCTGACCCCGGATATTAGAAGGCTGGCGCGAACTACGCAGTGTTATCCTTTTCCGCATGGAAGGACGCATGTGCAGTTATATCATGTTATGGAGGTGAGCCAGGTTGCCTTAAATATTGCTCTGGGATTGCGTCTTAATCCCGATCTTACGGAAGCAATTGGATTAGGCCACGATATTGGCAAACCACCCTTTGGCCACGCCGGAGAAAAAGCTCTCAATGACATATCCCTAAGAGAACTTCAAAAATACTGGAAACACAACACGCAAGGGTTAAAACTGGTGGATGATATGAGACCTTTAAATCTTACGTTTGAAGTCCGCGACGGAATTGTCTGCCATTTGGGTCCGCTGGAGGCAGAGCTGGTTCCTTACGGCCGCTTGCCGAATGGTGACCCAAACCCGGCAGAACCGCCAAAGGATATTTTACTGGAAGAGCTGAAATCAGGAAAATATGAAAGATGTGAAGAAACCAGACAGTCTGTTCCTTCGACTTATGAAGGATGCGTCGCCAGAATGACCGATAAGTTCATCGGTCCGGTTGCGGATTTTGATGATGGAGTTAATTTGGGCCTTTTTGGGTGGAACGATTTGCCAGAAGCCGCAATGCGACATCTTGGAGGAGATCTTGTTGCAATTATAAATAAGCTAACAAACTCGATTATTGAAGAAAGCTGGGACGGCTATCATCTTACCGTTTATTCCATAAAAATGCCGACGGTGATTTTTCAAGCCTTACAGAAGCTTAACGAATTCAACGATACCCATATTTACCACACCAGGAAAATGGAATCCGACTTTCTCCGTAATGTCCCTTACTATATGGAAGCTTTATTCGCTTATCACACCGAAGATCATGGAACTGAACTGTCTCCCGAAGAAGCAATTTTCAAGATAGCCATGATGACGGATGAAGAAGCATTGCAGCAATTTAGAATTATCAGGAAAGAGTTGGCTATAAAATTGACTCGGCGCAACAACGGGAAAAATCAAGCAATTCCGGCAGCGATCCTTCAAACTTTGATTAGATATTATATGTCGACCGCAAATCACCCCGGGAAGAAGAAGATGAAAGAAGAAGAAGCAAAAGAATTAATAGGAAGTTTCGATAGTCCCAAATTGGCGGATGAGTTTATTCGAGTTACTGAAAAAGTAACAATCCATAGAAGGGGAGCAGGAAAACCAATTGGATCATTAAGAAAAGAGCCAGGCCTCAAAAGGAGCAAGCTTTAATATGACCGTTACGATCGAAAGAAATCTGCCTGCGGGATATACAAAATGGCTTGCGGGTTTTAAAGCGAGACTTACCAGGTCTGACCTTAAACCATCCGAACTGGGCGCCGCTCCTTACGCTGTTGAAGTAAGAGTCCTTCAAAATATTTGCAATTTAAAATGCTTTTCATGCATCGGTCAAAACGAGGGAGGAGAAAGGATAATCGCCGACCCGAACATGGTCAGATCTTTTATAACCGAAGCCGGCTTCAGTGGCGTTTCGCAGATCGACTTTACCAGCCCCAACAGCGAGCCGTCTTTACATCCTGAATTTGAATCTTTTATAGAAACTACCGCCGACAGCGGAATGATGCTGGCGGTTTTTACCAACGCCACCGCCCTTTCTTTCCCAACCATCAGCCTTATGGCTAAGTATGCAAATTATGTACTAGTAAATCTAGGCGCTCCAAATTCCCGCATCTATAGAGAAATGTACGGGAAAAACACTTTCAACCGCGCTCTCGCCAACTTGCAAAAATTGGTTGATGAAAGCAAAAAATACCCGGGAAAAGCGGAATCCCATGTTGCCGTTAATTATACTCTGAACTATTACAATTCTTCAGAAGAAACGATCATAAAAATGATCCGGCTTTTCTCAAGCATCGGCGTCAATTCTCTAAGGATCGTCTGGACATTCCCTTTACTTTTTGGCGCGCCCGCCCCTGAAAGACTAAGAAAATTTCAACCACAGCTGGAACAAGCAGAAATAGAGAACATTATTAGAAATGCCAGGGGTAAAGGCATTGATCTGTTTTTTACCGGGCCAACGGAGCCCAAAATGGGGAAACCGGATTCATACTGCTGGGCGCAGTTTCAAAGGCTGGTCCTTGATACGTCCGGCCATTTGCTTGCCTGCCGCAGCACTTATGGATTCAACGGATTAACAATAGGCTCATACCATCCCGGTAATTTTGGCAGTTTACTGGTCGAGCCAGCCAGGGATACAAAAGTGACCTGCGCTAAATGCCAGCCATCCGATCAATACTTCAATGAACAGGTGGAAATGATCCTATGAATGTTAGTCTAGCTAAAGCAATACGCAGAGCCAGCTTTATCCTGGCAAACCAGAGGGCAAATGTGGTCAGCGACGATCAAGGATTCCGCCGAGGGACCATTGGACTTGACATTGATCAACAGGTCAGCGGGCCGGTCTGGGATTCCACCAAGCGCGATCAGCTTCTTTCTTTAAGGGAGGTCCAGCCTAAGGACATAGAAGGCGCCCTGACCGAATTTCTATCCGGGAGACACTCGTTCGCAGCTTCTTTCAAGAATGCAGGGGTCAGCGTGACCGATGATTTTTTAAGGGTACTGCTGGTAGCTCCGTACAGCGGAGAACAATTGACCAATCTTGATAGTATTGTGCCCCAAAAAGGCATCGAGAGGATCGCATATTACCTGCTTAGAAGCCTGCACAATGCGGACGCGCTGGTTTACAACCCAAATCTTGCCGGCATCCGCGAGGTCCAATACAATCCTATAATGCAGCATTTTGATGTGATTGGGTTTGGCACTCTTGATCCGGTCTTTTCCCAAACAATAAGGGTAATACTCGATTTTCGCAAAAGATATCCGAACAGTCTGATGGTGCTTGGCGGAATTGCCGCCACTCATATGAATCCCAGAGCCATATTCTCTTCTCTTCCGGTTGACATCATTGTTCGCGGACCGGGAGAGATCCCGATGTCAAGAATTATTCAGCATTTCCGCCAGGAAGGGTCGCTGGCTCAAAGGTTCGGATCGATCGACGGGCTGGCGCTAAACGATAAAGGGATACCATATATCACCGCCCCTTCGCACAGCATTGAAAGCGTAGAATTGGATCATTTTAGAATGGTCGCAAGAGGAGATTTTTTTGACGTTCCTATGGGTGGTCCGCCGGACCGGCTCCACGGAAGAAATTATTGGATTAGAACGGAAACACACCTGTCTTCCTCCACTAAAATGTCAAATGAAATTGGAGACCGCCCGATGAGGCTCGGCACTTCGGATTATTGCCGCAGGACCTGCATTTTTTGTTCCGCGGCGGCGGATAAAGACAGTTCGAGCAAGCGCGTCGAATTGCCTCCTGAAGACATTGTTAAATTGATGAAGGAAGCGCGAGACCGTCATCCCGAAACAGACAGCTTTATTTTTGACGATGATGATTTCATTACCAGCAAAAGACGGTTAATGAAATTATGCGAGCTTATGGTTTTAGAGGGTCTGGATGCTTTTCCCAAACTATGCAAATCACGCATTGATAAGGTTGACAAACTGCTGCTTGCGGCCATGAAGCGGGCCGGGTTCAGGATGATATCTTTTGGGGTTGAAACCTTTTCTGAAAGGGTCTTGAAGCATTTTAATAAGGGATTAAAACTTCCCCGGATCGAGCAGGCGCTCGACTGGACCATCGAATCCGGCATTTCTCCCGGAATAAACCTGATGCTTTTCAACCCCTTCGCCACGGTCGAGGACGTGCTTTTTGACATTGAAAAGGCGATGCATTATATAAAAAAAGGAGCAGAACATCAAACCAGCGCTTATGTTTTCGTAAATCCGCGGATGGAACCCTACCACGGGGCACCGATCATGAAAGCGCAAGACCTTGTCAGAAAAAAAATGATCAACCATCCCGGAATGCTGACCCATTTCGACGCGCCGTCAAGCCTGAAGATAATAGATGAGGACGCGCGCGCGCTTTTTACGCAGGCTACCGCCGAATCGGAAGACTTTATAAAACGTCTTCTGGCAAATCAAAAATACCGGCTTCACCGGGTTCCTTTTTTTATCAGGGGGCTGGCCTTGTTTCACGGAGTATATGCCATGGCCGGAAAGCCGGAAAAAGAGATCCAGAAAATAGAACATTATGTCGATCAATATCTCCAGGGAGTTATATAAGATGATCGATGTTTCAGGAAATAACGTTCACCCGACCAGATTAAGAGTTACTTTCGTTGCCGAAAGGGCGCATCCTTTTGCGCCGGGCGGCGAAACGGATAGGCTGTCGGAGGCCGCCGGAAAAGTCCCTTCAGCTTTGCCCGGAATAAACGCTCAATTGATCCTTCCGTATATCGACCAGACAGAAAAAGATGTAAAAAGAGTCGGACTATATGACAGTCTTACAAAATTGCCGCCCCTCGAGGTTGCCATTGGCGCAAAAATAATCCATTCAGAGATCAGCACGCTTTATTCACCGTTAAACCCCGGCTATCCGGTTTATTTTATTGACCAGAGGCAGCAGGCAAATACCGGCGACATTGAAGGCGTGGCCGCTTTTAACTTGGCGGCGGTGGCATTGATTGAAAGAAGCGGTCCCTCGCCGGACATTGTCCAGCTTATGGGTCCCTTTTCCGCGCTGGCGGGAGTTTACATCTGGGATCAGAAAAACAGCTATGGCATACCTGATGTCGGATCTAATTATTATCTTAATACCTGGACGGTTTTTGCCGTAGACACATTAAGAAATGCCGGCAGTGCGGAATTTGACGCCTCAAGGCTGCCGGAGATCGGCCTGCAGTGGGGCGGGAAAATCCCTTCCTGGCTTCTGTTCAAATTGAAGTTAAACCTTATAAAAGCGGGATTGAAAGCCGCAAATATTACGTGCACCTGGGGATATGACGATATTATCGCAGCCGCTAATGATGATGCGCATTTTGCGGCAATATTAAAAGAAAGAAAATCGACCGGGGCTTTAGTCGGATTATTCCCGGGAAATAGCTCGCGCTCGACGGCTGATGAAGCGGCAAGAAGATTTCTTGGGATTTACCGATCTTTAGAGTGCAATCCTCTCGGCAGGCCGCGCGGCAGTTTTGAGGCAGCGCAGCAAACAACCCCTTCCCTTCCCTGGGAATTGCTTCCTCTTGAAAAATTACGGGCAAATGCGGAATTGGGGAAATTTATCGATTCGATTTCCGCGGAAGATGTCTCCCTCCTGGAAAAAGAAGCGTCTGTTTCAGGAGAAGACAGGTTTAAAAATGTGCGAACGCTTGATGATGTCAATGCGCTTTTAAAATTTTTGAGGACCGGGCCGATCTGTAAATTTGAATCCGGAATGAGAGAAAAGGGCCTTGGAGTTTTCATCGATCCGTTTTACGCAGGAGATCTTGACCGGCTTCTTTCAGCCGAATTCGAGCTCACGGATTGCAGCGAACCCCGCGTGCTTAAAGCCTTCGAGGGACAACAAAGAACCACAATCTATCAGGCAATGAAAATACTCGGCGTTATCGACCACGTCGCCAGACTTCTGGAACGGCTTCAATTCATTTCTTCGGTTGAAAATCGGGAATACGTTGATCTCGTCGAAATCTTGTCCACTCGCGGCGATCCGGAATTGACGGGCGAGGTTGGGCTAAAGGAGGCGGCCACGGACTATCGCCTGCTGCTGGCCATTTATAACACGATCAAATTCAATCCTCGGCTTTTCATGTGCTTCGCCCTGGGCACTATCCTGCATGACGTGGGCAAGTGCTTAAGGCATGATATGCATCCGCTGAAAGGTGTGGAGATCTTAAAAAGCATAAAAGCCGTCGGCTTCCTTTTTACCAAAGAAGAGATTGATTTTATCGGCAAAATAATTTTGTATCATTCCACATTCGGCGATTCCGCGATCACCAAAGAAGTCAGCACGAAATATATTGAAAATCTCTATTCCGCATACGCTGATCCCAGAAAAAGATCGAACCTTCTTGATTGCCTCTTTCTTTTGGGCGTGGCGGATATGGACGGCGGAAGGGAAAAAAGCCTGCTGTCTTTTTACAAGCTAAGGCTCTTCCACAAGGTCTATGACAAAGTAATAGGCGCTTCCGACCCGGAAGATCTTAAAGAAATCCTGAAGGAGCTCGGACTTGAAATTAAATCATGGGGAATTAACCGGTGGAAGCATTTTGCGGCTGGAAAGGTCGTAATAGAAAAAAACGGCGACCGGTCAAAGATCGACCAGGACGAAGCGGTAGCGGAACAGGAACTGGCCGAGCATTGCAAAACATCAAAGAAAAACATTTCCGACTTTTATGAATATCTGGGCTTTCTTGACCGGATGTATGGCCTCGAAGACGCGGTCAAGGAGATCGACGACCCGAAAATGCGGGCCCGCTTATTGATTCACCTTGTAGAATTGATGAGATTCATTCATGACAATAACACGCATTTTGACAGCTTCAAACTTGTGAATTTTTCGAAAGATGATATCGGGCGCCTGACCGCGGCCATGGAAAACGAAAATATTACTCTCCCAAACATAGCGGGTGTAATCGACTACACCTATGATGAAGAAAGCGAGCTGGTTGAGATCTCCATAAAATAATTTTTCCCGAATCTGAAATTTTTCAACTTTTAAGCAGATACATATTATGAAGGCTTTGGGCAAAAAAAGGAAGGTCACTAAAAACCATGTTCTCGGTAAGTGCAGCATTTTTAGAACGCGCGGCCGCTTCCGTGAGAAGCGGAACAACCAAGGTGGCCGCTTGTGACGCCGGCGGAGCCTTTCGACATGGGGTTCTTTGCGATTCCCGGGTGCCCGGATCGGTTCTAAAAGGATTTTTTCCAGCCGCAGATCTGCATGTCGCCGACGCCCAAAAATTAGCCGCGATTGTCGCGGGCTTTGGGGAAATGATCCTTGCCGTGGCGCCTCATGCCAGCGGGAATCGGGTTCAGGAATATTACAAAAGCCGGGAATTACACGGCATGAACATAAAGATATTTCGCGAAGACAAGATCAAGGGCAATCTTGGAACGCTCAATCAATTATTCGCTCTGGGCGCGATTAACCTTGACACCGTTGACACCGTCGGGATATTGTTCGCCGACACCATACATAATTATGAACTTCTGCCTATGCTGGCGTCGCATTTGGAAACCGGGGCGGACCTGACGATCGCGGGATATATTCTCCCCTGGTCAGACGCAGATTGGGATGTACGCTCATTTGGAGTCAGCGTGCTGGAACATATGCCCGAAAGACAGGCTGATGAATCTTTTGAATCTTTTAATCAAAGGATGGAAAATTTTTTGGATAATGTTCGCGGCAATTCTGTTCCGGTGACGGAATTCAGCGAAAAATTCGAAGACCCCACCCTCTTCAGGAGAACCGCAAAAAGCCCGGTCATATACGCCGGGGTCGCATTTATGAGCGCCAGACTCGCAAAAGCGCTCAGAGATGCGATGTCGCAGGGATTAATAAAAGACATCGGATTGGAGCTTTTAAAGTTGCTGACCGGAGAAATTTCTGACCAACTCAGGGCCGCCCTGCCAAAAGAACTGTTAGAAAGTTTTGAGGGAAGAAAATTCAAATTCAATTGTTTTGTTCTGCCAAAAGAAAATTCAAAAGGCCAAAAAATTTACTACCAGGACATCGCCGATCCTCCGGCTCTTTTGAAGCTGCAAAGACAAATACTCACAGGAGCGATTGCGATACGCGCGGGGGACCCCGGAGCTTCATTCTGGAATCAATTACATCCCACCGGTTATATCGGCACCAGCAATGCCACCCTGGACGGCGTTGATCTGCCCCAACTCCCGCAAGGAAACAGCATCGGCCCTTTTCTCGGCAGCCATGGATCTTTCAGAAGAAGTAAAATTGATCCGCTTAATGTGATAGGTGATTACACATGTCTGGACAGAAGTGAAATAGCCGAATCGCTAATTTTTGGAGGCACCGATCAGCAAAAAGTTCTGATCGACGGATTCAATTTATACCGCTGCATTGTAATGGGGCCGTTGATCATGAGGGCAACCGGAACACATCACAGGCTTGGAGGCAAGAACAAGCCTTCTTTTGATAATGCTATAATATACAGGAATCCTGATGATCCGAACAACGATCCCGAGTGTTGGACTTATCTTCCAATAAACTCCCCTTTTGGCCTTTCTTCCCTATCCCGCACGCGCTAAAAATTCCCTGAAATTCCCTTCCGCATTTGACGATATATATGCAGAAGAAGGGAGCGTCATGGTATCACAAAACACGGTATCAGAAGTTTCGCAAGTAAGGGTAAGATCTTTTTCCGTACCCTTTGGACATTTTTATGCCTCGGAATTCTCCGTGGCTTCGCACATTCAGACGATCGCAGTTGGGCTTTCAACCGACGCACAAACCAAGGCCATCACCAGACTTGAACAATTGGGAATAATAAAATCCGGCGTTACCGACCTGCGCAGCATACAGAAAGAAAACATTCGCGGCACCATTACCGAAAAAAGACTGCAGGCCGCTCTGCGCGACCTAAGCGTCGGTTCTGCGGATTCTATCCAGCTTATTGCCGACTCCCCCGCCCCGGGATTGATTTCCCGCACCGTATCTGATGCAACGGATGCTGTCTGGGGAATTTACCAATCGCACATCGAAAGCAGAGAGGATTCGGATATCGAAAACGATCCGGCAATAACCGCCGGCGCTTCACTCGGAAAAAATACTGCCATGGGCCTCGCCATCGCATTTGCAACCTGCGCTGTAACCGCCTGTTCGGCACAAGCGATAACGTCCGGACTTAGCATCGGAACTGCCGCCGCGATAACGACTGCTTCTCTGCCTATAGTCCCAATCGCCATCGGAGTGGCAGGAGCCGCCCTTCTTTACGGCTACGCCAAAAGCCCGACCTTCCGCGATGCCGTGAACCGGAGCTTTTTCCCGATCGCCACAGTAGCTGTCGGTATGCTTGCCCGCCATCATTTTGCCGATTCTGGATACCTGGTCCAGCTCGGAGTTTATCTCGGTTCGATGATCGGGATACAGGGCGTCAGAGCAATGGCATCGAAATATCTTGTGGAAAAGCCGCGCGCCCATACTCTGTTGAAAGATCCGGAAACAAGAGAACATACCGGAAGAAGGAATGTCGCGTTCAGGGTGCTTAACAAGCTGGACAGGGTCAGGATGGGGAAAGAAAGCGTAGACGGCATAATAAACTGGCTTGAAAAGATCGGCCTCAATAAAAAGTACGAAAGAGCGGAACGGATAGCCGCGTTAAAATTAAGAAGAATGCTCGATAATAACAAGCATCAGGACCTTGATGCGCTCTCCTCTCTTGTCAACGAATATATGGCAAAGCACATAAGAGTTATCAAAGACATACGCGAACCCAATCAGAAACTTCTGGTTACCACCAGATTGTCGAGGATTTTTAACCTGCTCTATCTTGGCAATCTTACTCTCTGCTGGGCGTCGGGAGGATTTTCAACCGTCAACGCGCTTATTTTCGGCGTTCTTTATCTTTCCCAGGTTTATTATTCGATCGGCACCGCTTGGACGGACAAGATAACGGAAATGTCGCAGTATGTAGAAAATACCGGCCTGCCTGAACTGCCAATGGATCCGGAACACCGGCCAACGATCATGGCCACAAGATATTCGAATAAAGGAACTCTCTCCAGGGACAATCCCTTGCCCCCGTTCATGCAGGCGGATATTTATAATCGCGTTTACTATGGCAACAACTATTATGTGACATTTAACAACGATTCAAACAACCACTTCTGGTTCGAAGCGACCGGTCCTTACAAGCTGGCCCGCCGGATCGAGGCCAGAATGCACTATCTGGTGGAAGAAGTATTCCCAAAAATTCCGGATATGCCCACAGACAAAAGAGAATTAGTAAAAATTGCGTTTTCCCTGTCAATAAAAGAATTTGAGGTTGACCCGATGCGCATGGTGGACCACGCGACAAATTATGTTTATCCCGAAGGCTGTGCGGACGGAGCGACCATTAGGTTCAGGGACGGGCACTCATCCCTCCAGAGAGGGCGCGGCCAAAGCATTGGGGACAGCGGCGGCGAACTTACCTGCTTCAGGGCCCTTGCCAATATTGCCGCCGGAGCGGACCCAAAAGTATTCAGTTACTGGACCAGGAGGAAAATAAGAAAGGCCCTCTGGCAGATCATAGGAAAAGAAGCACAAATGGACCTGGCCTCAATTCATGAAACGGAGAAGATCGATTCTCTCTGCGAGCGCCTGCAAAAAATGGCTAAGCTTACCGATGTTCAAAGAGATGCTTTAAGGGATGAGATAATCGAGAAGAAAGACTCCTACCTGATTGCAACTTTGAGGACCACGGCGGAAAGAGCCGGGATCGATGAGTTCAGGGCGCTGGCCATAGCGCACGGAATTGTAGAGAGGACCAAGAATTATCAAAACATTAACGCCATAGCGGAAACCGCAGACAAGCTGATGCTCGGTCTTGATGTCTCCGGCAATGAAGAAGACGAGCTTAAGAATAAATTGATCGAAGAATACAAAGTATCAGCTGCGGCGGTCGATTCCTTGGTCTCGGAATTAAAGACCGGGAAGATCGAAGCCGGAGCTAAAGTGATCGATGGTTCAACCGATGTTCCCGCTCCCCTGTTCTTCCGCGCTTTCCGATATGCACAGCTGGTTATGGCTTGGGAAAGGACCGGGACCAAATCGGAAGAAGGGAATATTTCCTATCTCTGGAGAACATTAAGGGACGAAGATCCCACAACCATGTCCGACGAAAGAAAAGAGATGCGCGACTTTTTGGCAACCTGCGCAGGACAAGATCCCGCCAAGCCGGAATATGATCCGAAAAAAGTAACAGAATGGGTTGATTCGATCAGACAACTCGGAAGCGAAAAATACAATGTTGCCACCCCAATGCTTATCGCCCGAGCTATGCAGTTTGCGATGCAAGGCCGCGATATGGGCAGTCAGAAAAAAACATTAAAACTCTCCCGCCTGATCGCTTACGAAGTAGCCAAAAGAGCGGCTAAGATACAGCCGGTAAGCAGCGGTTATGAAAAGAAATATAATAAATTGGTTGACGCCGGCAGAACGGCAAGCGTTGACGTTGTCGACCGGCTGGTCTGGGAAGAGTTTACTGGCAATTTAAACCATATCATCGAAGATACCGTTGATGAATTAATAAAAGAAAAAAAACTTCCCAAAAAGATGCGCGAAGAAATTATTGAAATAACAAAGGAAGCTGCCATAGCTGAATTTAACGGGAATAAAAACGAAGTATTTCGTACCGCGCTAGGATTGGTTGAGATCGCGTCTCATGAATTGGACGGTGTAAAAGAAACAGACCGCCTCCTTCAGTCGAGTGAAGGTTTAGATTTTCTGGATAAGCTAAAGGATAAACTTGACCAAAATGTCAAGAAGAACCGGGATGATGCCCAAGCAATGATCAGCGCCATGTCAAAAGATGATTTTGAAACTTTAAAAAAGGCTGTCAATATA
>JBAZPF010000030.1:0-11917 GCA_041648295.1 Candidatus Margulisiibacteriota bacterium
GAGGAAAAGATTAAAAGTCCCATAGCGCCTGTCTTGTCCGTTTCCATCGCTCCGATACTTGTGACAACCCCGATTTCTTTATATAACTTCAACCAGTTTTCCGTAGTTGCGGTTTTAGTTAATGCCATCGTTTTACCCTGGGTGGAGGTTATGACTGTACTAGGGTTTATTTCAACCGCTCTGGGCGCGGTCTTTTTGCCGGTTGCCGCCATATTGAACAGCTTGCTTTATCTGGTGCTTATTTTGTTGAACGAAATCGTGTATACTTTTTCAAGCTTGACCGGAGCGTGCTTGTATTTCCGGCAGCCGAATATAGTATGGTTGGTGGGATATTACTTTGTGATTATTAAATATTTTAACCTCAAGACATCTAGACCTCTGGACCGCTGGACTTTTTTAAAGGTCGCAGTGGTAATCTTGTTTTTCTTCTTTATTGCCAATATCGGTTTTGGCCAGGGAAAAGAGCTTAGAATATCTGTGATCGATGTGGGGCAGGGGGATTCGATATTCGTTGAATCGCCTTCGGGCAAGAACATGCTGATCGACGGCGGGCCGAAATATAAGAAATCGGATGCGGGCAGAAAATTCGTTCTTCCGTTCTTACACAGCCGGGGGATAAATAAAATAGATGTTCTGGTTTTGACCCATCCGCATGACGATCATGTCGGCGGATTGCCGTCGGTATTAAAAGATTTGCCGGTTGGGCTGGTTCTTGACTCCGGCCAGCCGCATACTAGCCGGACATATCTCAACTTCTTGAAGATAATTGATTCCAAAAATATCCCCTACAAAGTTGCGAGAAGAGGGCTTTCCCTTGATTTGGGAGGCGGAGTGAAAGGAAATGTGTTGAATCCCGCGGATCCGTTTATCGAGGAATCTGCGCTCAACAATAATTCCATTGTTATCAGACTGGTTTACGGAAAAATCGCGATCATGCTGACCGGGGATATGGAAAAAGAGGGAGAGCAGAGGGTTTTACGTTATTTTTCAACTGGTTTGCGTTCGGATATTTTGAAAGCCGGCCATCACGGCAGCCGGACCTCAAGTTCTATCCCTTTTCTTGAAGGAGTGAAGCCGGAAGCGGCGTTGATTTCCGTCGGCATAAAAAATAAATTCCACCATCCGCATCCGTCAACCATAAAAAAGTTTGAGGAGCTTGGCATAAAGATTTACCGCACGGATTTAAACGGAACGATAACGGTCAAGACGGACGGGGAAAAGTATTCGATAGAACGTTAGCGGCTCTTTCCGCCCTCTGCCTTATTGTTTCCAAATTTTTAAACGCTTCTTCAGTTGCCTTCAGCTTTGCTTCCAGATTTTTCTTCGCTTTTTCAACGGCAGCCATTTTATCTTTCAATTTTAGTAACATTTTATCATCAAGTGCCGATTTTAATTTTATTTGTCTTGCAATTATTTTTCTTGCTGTTTCTTTGTTTTTTAATTCCGCCTTTGCCGCAGGAAGCTCCTCTTCCAGCTTCGCTCTTTCTTCCTTAAGCTTCGCTATTTCTTCTTCTTTCGGGTTTGGATCGGTCATTGCCGCAGAAAGTTTCTCATCCAGCCCCGCCACTTCTTCTTCCTTTTTAGCCAGTTCAGCCTTTGCCGCTAAAAGTTCCTTTTGTATATCTTCACCATCCAATGCGTATTCTTTTCTTCCAACCAAGTCGCGTTTTATTTTCAACAATTCATCTGCCCCACCCAATACTTTTCTTAATTCTTGCCCGGCTTTTCTTGCTTCCTCAATCCTGTCATCCGGATCTATTTCAGACAGCGCTTTTTCCGCTGTTTTTATGCCTGCGGCAAGCGCCTTTTCTTCTTTTTCTGCGATGCTCAATTTAAGGGATGCTTCGGGGCTCAATCTTGTTATTTTTAGGGCATTCTGTAAAATATCAATTAATTCTTTTGGCGCATCCGCGCCCAGGGAAACCGCGATCCTGCTTTTAATGTTCGGCTTAAAAACAAGCGGATCGGCGCCTGTATTAAGGAAAATATCAGCCAGCTTGCTTTCGCGGAATGAAAAGCTCGGGAACAAACATGATCTGGCAACAACTCCGGTTGCCAATCCTATTGCTTGATCGATATGATCAATGCTTTCGAACGCAATCTTATTTAATTTGGGCGCAGTTTCTTTATACTTATTTTCTGCATTTTGTATAACGGCATCCAGTTCATCGAATAATTTATTGCCGGCTTCAATTTTACATGAAGAAACAGCATCGCTCTTTTTTACCGCGAAGCGGGCAGATAATCTGATGGTGGAATAGGATGCGAGAAAAGCCAGGGCAGAAACAACCGGAGCAATCACATCAATAACATCAGAAGAATTGGCAAAAAAGGAAGTAAGTAAACCAGCCCCTTCGAATAAGCCGGCCGCAGCAATGCTTGTCCCTGCAACCAAACCATTCCCCTTCAACCTGCTATCGGCTATCAGGCTTCTGATTCCAACAAGCTTCTTGCCAAACCCGGTTAATTCTCTTCCGCCATTTATTTTGGCAGTGATTAATACCACTTTTCATCACCTCTCCTACTATATTATCGGTAAATATGCGGCGAGATTTCACCCGAGGGAGAAATATTATTTGGGAATGATTTAGTGTGCTTCTTTTGTAGTTGGTTTTGTTATCACTTCAGCAGTAGGTTGTGTTGTTGTAGTTGTTTCGCCAGCGGTTACGATCCCCGTATCCCAGAATTCATTAACTTTCTTTTGGATAGGAGCGGTGCGATATAATACTTCTGCCGCTTCTGCTCTTGAGAAAGCTTTACTCGCTTCAAAACTTCCTTCTTTAAGATATTGCAAGATTCCCGCATCCTTTGCCGGCTGGATAAATTTATTGGCCCAAAAGCCGGGTTTAAGATCGGAGAAGGGAACACCTTCTTTTTCCACCAGTTTTGCAAAACGAGCCAAAATTGTAACTCCCTCGGCGCGGTTTAAGACCGCATTGGGTTTAAATGTTTTATTGGGATAGCCGGTGACCAATCCCAGCTCAACGCCATAATTTACATAGGGGGCGAACCAGGCCTTTGGTTTTACATCCTTAAATGTTTCCTGGCTTGCGGCCAGGTTCCATCTTAGAGAGTCAATGCTTCCGGTCCTTACCAGTAAGGCCGTCAGTTCCGCGCGGGTGATCCCTTTCTCCGGCCTGAAGTCGCCTTTGGGATAACCTTTGATAAGACCAAGCACGGAATTGAGGGTTATCGGCTCGATTGCCCAGTAATCCATTGAGACATCGGAAAAAGGCGTTATCCTTAACACTTTTACTTCATCTGAAACGGAAATATTTTCCGGAGTGACGTTCCCTGAAACAGAGATGATGTTCCTTCCGGGATTTAAATTGACCGGAATTTCAATCGTGCCGGTCTGGCTTACAGTATAACCGTTCTGCCTTATGTCGGAGATCGCAACCAGATCAAAAACTTCCTTTACTTCACTGGTTACTTCAAGCAGCGGCACCGTCCAGGTGGTCTTTTGGTCGAATATTTTCTTTGCTTTGACATCCGCTTTGAGGACGACCGTCTCCGCCGAAGTTATGCTCCTGTTTTTGGGATTTAGAAAGACAATTCCCGCTTCCGCGCGCTTGAATTTTTTACTTGAAGCAACCGTTCGGTCTCCGATGTAAGATAAAGAGAAATAGTGCGGATTGTCGCCGGTAAGGCCCGATCTTTGCACATAAGCATAATCAAAACGGAAGGCCGTATTCCTGAAGCCGACGCCGAAGGTAAGGCCCGTTCCCGCGTTTTCCTGATTAATTCCGGCCCTTAAAGATAATATGCTGAAAGGCGCCCATTCCGTTCCGATATGCATGAGGGTTGAGCCTCCCAGCACATCATGAGGAATGTCCATATCAAAACAGGCGATCACATTTTGATCGTGCTTGAATAGGGCGTCGGCCCCCAAAACATTTAATGCGGCGCCAAGTTTATAGTATCCGCCCAGTTTTTCTGAAGCGTTTTTCCAGCTCATTGACCCGCCGAGGATATTTTGAAGGTTTACGCCGAGGTTTAAGTATTTCAACGGCTTATATGAGGCCGCAAGGTCAACGCTGGTCGCGCCGGCGTGATCGTACTGTCCGGCGCCGTTGAGGCTCTGGTTGAAAAACTTTAAATTACCGCCGACTGAAATATCATACCAGGGAAGCGCTCTGGCATAAGATAAAAGGGTAACGCTGTTGTTGTAACTTAAAGCTTCTAAAGAAGGATTAATAGTGATCCGGTTTGTCCCGGGATCGCGCATAGTAGGGGAAGAGCCGCCGGTTTGCGCGCCGGAATAACCGAGACCGAAAGTTCCCCAGCTAGTCGGCATCGCCCAGCTAAAAAGCGAATAGGAGGTTTCATCGAGAAAAAGGGTTCTGCTCAAACCCATCATTTGCGGGAATTGTATCTTTGTCAGGCCCGACGGGTTTGTAAACAAACCTTCACCGTCATCGGATAGGGCAACATGAGCGCCGCCCATGCCCAGCGTTCTGCCGCTGTAGATCGTGCGGCTTATGTCTATCGTAGTCCCTGTATCTGCGTATGCATCAATTCCAAATACCAAGCAACAAATCACAATTGCCGTTAGCATTATCGTTAGCCCGTTAGCCAGTAAGCCTGTTAGCCCGTTTCTAATATAACCGGCACACGGGCAAACGGGTACACTGGCATACGATTTTAATTTCTTCATTTCAGCACCGTTGCTTTGCCCCTTGCCAGAACTTTTCCGTCCCCGACTACAAGATAAGTATAAATGCCGTTGCCTAAAAGGTTCCCGCCGTCGCTTCGTCCGTTCCAAAGTATTTCATTGTAACCGGCTTTGCCTCCTTCGGCTCCGGAAGAATAGCTTTTTCTGGCGATCTGATTGCCCATAAGGTCATGGAAAGATAACGTTATATTCCCCGGCTTTGATAAAGTGTAAGCGATGGTCGTAGATGTTATTTCAGGGTTGAAGGGATTTGGATAATTTAATGGCGCGCCCTGTACGGCAAGATCGGCATTGAGTTGAACTATAAGGTTTGTTACCTCTTTGGTCGTCATTGCTAGGTTGCTGTCGATCGCTTCTATTTTAATGTCATATTTGCCATCTGTAAGGGAGGGAGAGTAAGTGCCGTGTAATATATTTGGATTGTTCGGGTCGGCAGTAAGCGTTAAAGCCAATACGACGGGTTGAGCGTCAGTGCTTTTTTGCAGTTTGCTTTGGGCTGAAACGGGCAAAGCATTGCTGATCACGGTGACGGCAAAAGACGGGTCTTTGTCGACAGTATCGCCGTTTATTATGGTCGTTCCTCTGGATTGCAGATCGATCTCCGGCCGGTCTCCTATAATATAAAAACTATAACTTGCGTAGGTGGAATTGATATTCCCGGCGGCATCCCGGCATTTTACCTCTACCTCATGAGAGGTTATCCCGCGGGTTAATACCTGCGAACAGGGCCATAAAAATGATTCGGTCTTGCTGTTGAACAAGCCGTCGAGAGGAGAAGCCGCTGACCAGGATCCTCCATCGACCCGGCATTCTATGCTGACGATGGCCGAAGCCTGGTCTGTGGCGATGCCGGTAAAAGTGGGCTGATTATCGATTGAAAGGTCATTCGAAAAATGATCGAATGCCGCAGCCGGGGCAGTGGTGTTTGAAGAAGTCCCGGCCGTAAAATTGAAAGAGTATGAGGAAGCGATTGCCGTCCCGGTCGAATCTTTTGCACCGGTCCCGATTTGACCCGTGTAGGCAGTGCCGGCGGTGAGTCCATTCCCTGCAACCGCCATGATCGTATTGTTGTTTTCCCAACTGAACGTTTTGCCGCTGATGTCGGGCGTGATCGTAAACGCATTTTGCGTATCGGCAGCGCTCATCGATTTTGAAAAAACTATCCTGATCATTTCATTTAACGGAACGCTGGTCGCTCCATTAAGAGGATTCGTAGCGGCAACTTCGGGAGGAAGATTAGCTATGGTATGTGAAAAATTTCTGGCCGAATTGGGCCCAAGAGAGAATTGCTGCCAGTGAATGCCGCTTTCGCCAAAGTCGTCCGTTACCGTATTGCGGGCGATCTCGGTCCAAGAGGGAACTTTGTAGGTTGATTGGATAAAGCCGTTGCTGTAGACCTTGTAAACATTAAATGTGGCCGGGAACTGCAGCCCCGAAGATGTCCTTACGCAGGGCACGCCGGCGATCTCTAAATATTTATTGTCATGGATATGGCCGGAAAATACGCCGGCAATGATGTTTTTATAATCGGAGATAAGGCTCTGCACCTCTGCCGTGTTAATTATTTGGACCTTGCTATAATCCGCCTCGGTGCTGCCGGTAATTTCTTTTATTACATCATCCGGAATTCCTTCTGAACGAACGTTCGTGACGGGGTGATGAAGAAAGATAAAACATTTTTGTCCCGCCGCCTGTGCGGCCGCAAGCTGGCCGTTAAGATAAGTTGCTTCAACGGAGGCTTTTTGGTCGGACTTCCTCATCGAATCGAGCATAATGAACCGATACCCGCTGTTAATGAAAGAATAATTGAAATCAGAATCAATATTAGGGTTTGTGCCTGCCATTGGCGGATATAATGCTCCCAAATTTGCCGAGACCCAATTTGTTCCCGGGAAATATAAGCTGGCTTTATCATGATTGCCGGGAATAGGATAATAGGGTGAGTTCAAACGGTTCAACTTAATGCGAAGGCTTTCCTGCCCGGCATATTTTGGAGCGGCTTCAACATTGAAGACATCGTCGCCGTAAGGAAAATAGCTGTCACCCGAAGCGATCGAAGTCTCAATAAGGTCGCCTTTTATAACTGTAAAATCCGGACTGTATTTATTTATTTCCGAGATCATTGCGTCCATTATCTGGACACTGTGAGAATAGGGCCGGCCACGCGCGCCGGTAGTATCCACTTTCCCGTCCCCATATTGAAAATCATTCATGGAAGCAAAGCTGAATAAATAAGTCCCGGACGGCGGGGTGAGGGTGGTAAATGTTTTAATTGCAGTGGCGGTGCTGGCCGTACCGCTGGTGATATAATATTTATAGGCGGTCCCGGGCGACAGATTAGTTAAGGTCGCATAATGATAATAAGTCGATTCCGCAGATGAATATTTTGGAGTTGTGGGATTGGGATAGCTTATTCCGCAGTAGACTTTGGTATCGGATAATTCGTTGGTTGTGGTCCAGGTGATTATAACCGTCGTGTCCGTCAGCGTTGACACTTCTTCATTGCTGATTACCGGAGCGGCATATGCAAAACCGGAAAATAAAATGACTGCACAAGACAGCAGGACCGCTAGACCGCTAGACCTCTTGACAGTTTGACAATTTTTCCCAGGTCCAGAAGTCCAGCGGTCCAGAAGTCCAGATATCATTTTTATTTTTTCCATATATTAAAACCTCATGCTTAACGTTAAAGTGCTTATCATTTTTATGATCGATATCGGATTTTCCGGTGAGCCGTCTCTTTTTGGAGCGGTGCTATATGCCGAAGCCGTTGATCCGGGATCAAGCACGCTCATAAAAGTCAGCTGGTAAATATCTTTTTTTAAATATAAGTTGTAATAGATCATTCTTGAAAAGTCCTGATTTACGGTATCAAGCTGGGATAAAAAGAGAATGGGCAGTAAATTTACTCCAAACCCGCCCCCGGGCTCATATCCCCAAAGATTTGTATTTAATCCAAGATCGATTTTCATAGGTACCATGCCGTATTGAAATGCTTTTTCAAAGTCATCTTTTGAAGAAGGTTCATATCCGGATACGGTTGGCTTCAACAGCATGGTTATTCCGCCCTTGAGCCAAAGAGGAAGGAAGAGAAGCTGGGATTCCAACCCTCCCCGGAGAAGCTTTATGTCGCTAATGATCAAATTTGTATAGGTGCCGTCGCTTTTTTGGATCCGATAGGAAAGAGGATTGCTTTGCTGTTCATAATCAATGGTGATAAGAAACGGCTTTCTAAGAGTCGCTCCAATTTTTAATCTTTGCGGAAGTGTAACGGGGATGTCCGGCAGCATGCCGATATTTTCGGTGCCTTTAACCGGAGAAAAAGTATCGGAGAAAAAATTAAAGCTTGAACCCGATGGATCGATAATGCTCACCGAATCGCTTGTCGAGAACCTGGAGTTGACGTAAGCCACCCGGCCGGACCCTTTAAAATTAAGGGCGGCGCCGTTGACGTTTTCCATTGCAAAACCGAGAGTGAGGATCTCGCCGAGATCGTACATCGCTCCGATATCTCCCCTGATTGTTGATGCCTGATAAAAGCCCTGGTATCTGGCTTCCGCCACCGTTTCTCCTGCGGGAACCCTAAAAGATCTTTTATTGTAACCGGCCTGCGTCCCGTACTGGCTTGAATCGCCCATCCACTGTATTACTGATGCCTGGTTATTGGGGTCAAAGTTCGGCACATAAAAATAAATATCGCCGGTGCCTTCTTTTGCGATAAGCCTTACGGAATTGTCAATGTTGGCGGTGGCGGAAATGGGGGTTAGGTTCGCGCCAAAGGAAAGGCCTCCCCACTTGCCCGCTCCGGTCATAGTGTAATTAGATTGAACATTTATATCATCATGCGAGTCGGAGATCGCTGACAGGGGAAGCCTTTGGGTCTGATTTAAAAACCCCGACCATACAGAAGCTTCGCTTGTATAAGTGTAGGGAGACATCCCGGAAGGGGTGTAGTGATAGGTTAACTTGCCGTTATTGGTGGAAATTCCCGATCCCATAAAATTCGTGACATTGTTCAGGTCCAAACCGGAAACCCATTGGACAGGGAAACTGCCGGCCAGATCGATCGAAGCCCCCGTATCGCCGCGAGTTGATATTCCCAGCGCAAAATTATCGCCCACTTTAATGGCTTGATTGAAGTCAACCGCGGTTGAAACCGTCTGATAATTGATGTGCGCGGTAAATTCCCTGGTGGTTACAAAAGTAGCGTCCGGGTCGGAACTAAAGAGCAAAGAATTGGTAAAACCGGTCGTATTTGTCGAACCGACTTCAAAGGTTGAATCGTTAACGTGATAAGATTTTGGAAAAGAAGAACCCCCGGCCGTAGAGGTAAGATCGATCCGGGTTTCAGCCGTGCCGATCTTTGCCAGTCCGGCGGGATTCCACATCGCCGTATCAAGGCCTCCGCCCAAGGTGCAATAATTGGCGCCCAGGCCGGGAAAAGGATTTTTATAAGCCGGCATTTTTAATGTAAAAGCGGCATAAGGAAAATCATAAGCTGCAAGTGAAAAGCCGCTGGCGGAGATAAAAATAAAAACAATTGCGATTGTTTTCCGTAAAAACATTGATCATATAATAACTTATAGGGCAGGATTGTCAAGAGATTATCAAGAGAAAGTGTGGTAAAATAACACTAACATGAAAGTTATCGGTTTGACCGGTCCGGCCGGGGCGGGAAAGAGCGAAGCGGCAAATATTCTGGCCCGGCATGGCGCTTATATAATTGACGCGGACCGGATCGGGCATAAACTTTTTGAACCCCAATCCGATATCTGGTGCAAGGTGCTCAAAGCCTTTGGGCCGCAAGCCCTAATGCCCGGCGGCAAAGTGAACCGGCATAAATTGGGTGAGATGGTCTTTTCCGATCCCAAGAAACTGCGGATTTTAAATTCAATAACGCATCCTGCGATAAGGAGGAAAATTGAAGAAGAAATAGCCGAGAAGAACTGGAGGGGGAAGATCGTTGTCGTAAATTCCGCGCTCCCCAAACTATTTGAAGGATTGGTAGACCAGACGATCGTGATTACGACTTTAAACCCGGCCAGATTAAAAAGATTGATAAAAAAGGGCCTGCCCAGGGCCGCGGCGATAAAAATGATGAACGCGCAGATGCCGTTAAAAAATTATCTTAAGATCGCGGACCTGGTAATAAGTAATGATGGGACGAAAAAGGAACTTGGAGAAAAATTAAGCCTCTTGCTTCTGAATAAAACAAAAGAATCGGGACTAGGATGATCGTGGGGCCTTGCCGCGAGGAATGAGTGCCACTACGATCTGTCCGGTTTTTAAATACTCCTCCTTATTTCTGCTCAATTGCTGTTGAACCAGCCTTTCTCTCCCGTTTTCAAAATCCCATTCTGCATTATAAACTTTAACCTCATAACCATAAATAAATATTTCTTGAAAATCTTTTATCTTTGCCCCTTTAGGAAAGGTTTTAATCTTAAATGGTGTTCCACTGCGATCGTAAAGGTCCTTAAAATTACCAGGTTCGATTTCTTCGCTGGGATTGTCAACTTCGATCTCCTGATAAAGAATGAATTCATCAAGAAATAATCCGTCAAGCATCAGAGGGTCGACCGTTTGCGGCGCGGATATTTCAGGATCGTTTGCTATCTCTCTTCTTAATTTAAACGCCCAGTGCATATCCATGGCCGGGACATTATCGAAGGTCGTGACCTGGAATTCTATCGGAATTTCATGCTCCTGTTCAAAACGCACCATAGAATACAAATCCAGATTGCTATCGGAAATTTCAGGGATGACAAAGCCTTCGGGTGCGATTGCCCCTTTTGCCATAAGATCGAGAAGGCGCTTTCTGCGGTCCCGCGTTTCCGGGCTTAGATCGGTAGCTCCCCGAGTAAACTGTCTGATCAGTTTAGCTACTTTCTTTATGAGTTTGCGGTCTCTTACCACTACGCGGATGCCGAATAAATCTTTAAGATCTTCCACGGCCTCATACATTCCGTGCGCTTCATCTTTAAGCTTAAGGTAAATAGAGTAAGGCTCCTTTTCGCGATAGGAAACTTCAAATTCATCTCTTCTCAATCCCAACTCTATAGCGATCCGTTCCTCCAGGTCGAGTTTAATTTTTTGAAACAATTCATGCCTCTCCTCCCGTTCAAGGCCTGCGATCTCTTTAATTTCATCCGTAATCCTTGAACATTCTTCCGGGAGACTATTTTCAAAGTAGATTTTTCTGAAAGTACGCGAAAGATTCGGGTTCTCCAGGTATTCCGCCAGCGGCGCCAGAACATATTTTAATTCAAGGAGCTCTTCTGCGGAAAGCTTCTCCCTCCTTTTATTCCACAAATCGAGAAAACGCGAAAAGGTGAACAACCTTACAATGTCTTTTCGATCTTCTCTAAAAGCCGGGAATAAAAACGTTGAATATCGATTTAACAGTTTTAGAAAGTCGGGTATAAAATTAGATGAAGCCGTGGCCGGAAAGGCGAAAGCGGAGGCTAGCGCCCGGATTCTGCTTAGGGCGTTAACATATCTTTGCACCGTGTTTTCTTCTTTTTTGGAACCAGGCGCTTTCGAATTTGCATATTCAAAATATTCTTTGATCTCTTGCGGAGAGAGGTCTCTTACTAAAAGAGAGGCAATAACATGAAATGCATTATAACTGGATGCCAAGATCTGAAACGCCGAATAGGCAAAATCAAAAGGCAGTTCAAGATCGTCAATATGTACATTTTCCTCTTTATCCAGCCAGAGGCCGGATGGTTCCCCGATCCTTTCTCTTTCCTCGACATCTGTGCGATGAAATTCTTTAGATAATTTCTCGCCCTGAAGGTTCGTAAACATCAAACGATTGTAAGCCTGGGCAAAAGAGTGGGTGGCATGCTTTTCCCAAACTTTGAAATATTCATCGAAATATGACTTTATTCCCGGATCATCTATGCTCCCGATTATTTCCGCCAGAACTTCATTAATCGTTCCTCCCTTGAGAGCTTTGCGCTGTGCCGCCAGAATATTTCCCCAGACCGAGGAACCGCGCTTCTGGTATCTTTTGGCCAGCTCGATTACCTGCGAAATCGCCCGGCGATAGGCGTATAACAGATGATGGCCGCGCTTTGCATATTGGCGGGGGCTGACCAGCGCTCCCCCTTCAATAATAAAATCAACCTGGAATTTACTGGTGTAGGGATTATCTTCAAATGGAATTACCTGGTCTAAAACCTTCATTTCTCCGTCATCTCTATCGCGATACCAGATCTCAAAATACTCCCAGCTTTT
>JBAZPF010000031.1:0-11905 GCA_041648295.1 Candidatus Margulisiibacteriota bacterium
TTTAGACTGCTTTATTATTATAAGGAGATTCCTTAAAGGAATATATGACACCGCCTAAAGTAGATTCAAAACCAATCATTCAGACTCCTTTGGGTAGAGGCCAGGCAAGGCCCGCGACTTCTGCTCCTGCGCCTACCCGCCAAAGCAGCAATTCCAGCCATATTCCATATTCTGGTGGAGAGTATAGGCCTTCGATCCAAGCTTCAGACGAGGTTATAAATCTTGAAACATCCGCCAGAGGATTACTTGGCCTTTATGCGTCTTCTGATTTCAGAAACTGTCTTGACGCGCGCGATCATGAAATTGTTGACGGAGATTTCAATGTTTTGCAGCGTTTATTGAATGACGCGTCTCCGCACAATCGGGCCCTAATGCGTGAAGCAATAATTCGGCTGAAAGGAAATTTATTATCCATTTTAATGGAAAAGCGGGAACAGTTTCGTTCACAGATGCTGTCGCAAATCGGCCAGTTCAGAGAACAGTTAAGAACGCTTTATGATCAGGAAAAGGAATTGGGGGCCCAGGGGCATGCCGCGATGAGTCTTATGGGGCCATCAGGTTTAACTTATCAATTTGCGACAAACCGTGCTTTTAATCAAGGGACGACAATCGCAGATAGAGAAAGAAGTACCCGAAATATCGGCAACTGTAGTTCAGTTCCTGATTTGATAATGTTCTTGAACCAGTTAGAAGGAGAGGTTAGGGATAATAAGCCAGTTTCAATCGATCGATTGCACGCCTTGCAGGGGATGGCAGATAACCCTGTCATCCGCAACGCTTTGCAGGCGATCGAGGTTGGAATAGCGGTCGAAAAGGCAAAAGTAGCCGTTATTACTACTTCGATAACCGCCATCGGCGCGGTAACCGGCGGACTGGCGGCTGAAGCGTTCGTTTTCGCGGGGGGATCATCTGTTGTTGGCTCACTTGTAATAGAACCGGTTGTTTTTACGATGGCTACTTCTCTGCCCCTGCGAGCCATAGATATGGGAACACGGCCATTTTTATCCGGTCCAAATGACAGCAAGGGCTGGAATATCGCCAAAGGATTTGGGGAAGATTTGTTGACAAATATGTTAGCCTTCGGGCTGGTCAGGGGTTCCAATGCGGTAATGACAGGAGCTCCGGGATACGCAAAATTTTCGGTGAACTTTAGTTCGTTAAATACTGTGAACTTTGGCAGCCAGGTTTTGCATAGTAATAACCCAGCTGATGTATTTGCGACCGGAAATCTTTTAACTACATTCATAAGCTCTTTGCCGGTAGCCATCTCCAGCAGTGCTGGAAATAATCCCGGAAGGCAAGGACAATCTATAAAATATGCGCCGATCAAGTTTAATTCAAAACCATTTCCGACTGTTATGCCTAATTATTCCCGATACAGCCTCTGGGCTAACGCTTTTAATCCCAAACTGCCGATTCAACAGCCAAGCACTGCTTTTTAAACTTTTTCTCTATATCTTTTTATTGTGCTAAAATGTCCCCGTGCTTGAATTCGACACCTTAAACATCAACCTTGGCCTTGACCGGATGCGTAAGATACTTTCCGCTCTCGGCGATCCGCAGCTTAAATTTAAATCCATCCATGTCGCCGGAACAAACGGCAAGGGTTCCGTTTGCGCGATGCTTGATTCGATCTTGAGAGAATCTGGATATAAAGTCGGCCTTTTTACTTCGCCGCATCTTTTCAGGTGGGAGGAAAGAATTAAAATTGGTGGAGAAGAAATTCGTAATGCGGAATGCGTAATGCGTAATGCGGAGATAGAAAAAACAGCTGAAGATTTAAAAATTAAACTTACGCCTTTTGAGGCCATAACAGCTGTTGCTTTTAAATATTTCTCTGATCAAGGGGTGGACATCGCGGTGGTGGAGGTGGGGATGGGGGGGCGACTGGACGCAACCAATGTCATAACTCCGCTGGTTTCTGTCATTACCAACATAGATTTGGACCATACCGAATATCTGGGAGATACGATCGAAAAGATCGCCTTTGAAAAAGCGGGGATAATTAAAAAGGGCGTTCCGGTGGTAACGGCGGAGAAAAAAGCAAAAGCGTTGAAGGTCATTAAAAACATATGCAAAGAAAATGAAGCCAGATGTTGGGTTTTGGGTAAGGAAGCCGGCCTGCCTGCCGGACAGGCAGGTTTGGAAGTTAGAAGCAAGTTGTTGGGCGCATATCAGAAGGGGAATGAGGCGGCAGCGGTTAAGACGGCAGAACTCCTTGGCATTAAGAAACCTATAATTAATAAAGGATTAAAAAAGACGGCTTGGCCCGGCCGCTTTCAGATCTTATCAAGAAACCCGCTGGTCGTTGTTGACGGCGCGCATAACCCGGCCGGAGCAGCCGCTCTGGCGGGATCGATCAAAGAAATGAAGATAAAAAAGCCCAGAACGCTGGTCCTCGGCTTTCAGGGCTATAAGAATATAAAGGAAATAATTGAAGTGATCGTTCCGCTGGCGGATAAAATAATCGTTACCCGATCAACCCATCCCCAGGCGGCGAAACCCGGAGAAATATGTTCAAAGATCAGCAATAAAAAAACATTGATAATCAATTCGGTGCCGGAGGCGATCAAGGTCGCGCTGGGCGATAACCGTCCGGTGATCATAGCCGGCTCGCTTTTTGTTGCCGCGGAAGCAATAGAATCATTTGACGCGCACAAGCGGTGATGTTAAAATAAACCCACATGTTTAGATGGTTTAGAAATTTAGCGTTGGTTGCCGCCTTGATAGCCGTGATCGTCTTGAGCTTCTGGATCAGTTTTTTGATCGGGAAGAGAATGCTTGTTCCCGTCAAAAAGATACCCACGCAGTATCTGATAACCGATGAGGCAAAATTGGAATTGCCTCCTGAAATTACGCTCGAAGTTGAAGGATTGACTTTTGAGTCCGGCGCTTTTGTTTCAAAGAAGCCCCCGCTTCTGAAGAAGCATGCGGTTGAAAAAACGACCTTGAGAAAACATAAGAGAGCGGCGCCGGTCGTTGAAATAAAAAAAGCGGCAATAGGGGCTTATACGGTTCAGGTGGGATCGTTCTCTCACCGCAAAAATGCGCAAGCATTGGTCGCCGGCCTTAAGCAAAAAGGCTTTACCGGAACTATCATAGTTTCCGGAAAATGGTTTAAAGTCTGTTCGGGAAATTTTGAGGATAAAGAACAAGCTGTGCAGTATTTAGAAAAGCTTGGTGCTTCCGGTTTCGAAGGAATCGTCAGGAGGGATAATTAAATGGGGCTTTACGATTTTATTTTCGGAAAATTTTCAAGGGATCTTGGAATAGATCTGGGGACTGCGACCACGCTCGTATTTGCGCGCGGCGAGGGCATCATCCTCTGCGAACCCTCGGTGGTCGCGATAGATAAAAATTCAAACAAGGTCCTGGCGATAGGGAACGAAGCCAAAAACATGCTGGGAAGGACCCCGGCCAACATCGTTGCCGTCCGCCCCATGCGCGACGGCGTGATCGCGGATTTTGAAGTAACGGAAATGATGCTCCGTCATTTTATAAACAAGAGCCACAACCGTTCGGCTTTTGTTCGCCCGAGGATCGTGATCGGCGTCCCTTCGGGGATCACCGGGGTTGAGAAAAGGGCGGTGCTTGACGCCGCTATGCATGCCGGGGCCCGGGAAGCTTATCTGGTTGAAGAGCCGATGGCCGCGGCGATCGGCGCCAACCTGCCGGTTTCCGAAGCGGCCGGTTCCATGATCGTTGATATCGGCGGCGGCACCACGGAAGTCGCGGTGCTTGCGCTCGGCGGGATCGTGGTTTCCAAATCTATCCGTGTTGCCGGCGATGAAATGGACGAATCGATCGTCGCGCACTGCCGCAAGAACTATAATCTTCTGATCGGCGAAAGAACGGCCGAACAAATAAAAATTGACATCGGTTCCGCTTATCCTCTGCCGGAAGAAAGGACGGTCGAAGTCCGCGGGCGCGACCTGGTTACCGGCCTGCCGAAAACTTTGACGCTTACTTCTTCCGAAGTTCGTGACGCGCTGGCCGAGCCGGTGGCAATGGTGGTTGACGCGGTGCGCACCACTCTCGAGAAAACTCCCCCGGAACTTGCCGCGGATATAATGGACCGGGGCATAGTCATGGCTGGCGGCGGATCGCTTCTGCGCGGCCTGGACAAGCATCTTTCGCAGGAAACCGATATGTCCGTGTATGTTGTGGATGATCCTATTTCCTGCGTCGCTTTCGGCACCGGTAAAATTTTGGAAGAGATCGATACTTTAAAAAAAGTGCTGATCATGCCAAGAAAAGCGTCTTGATGGGATGCGATCGAGGATTGCTTATTTTCTCCTGATCCTGGCGGTGTTTTTATTAAATTTCCCCCAAGCCGCAAAATCGCCTCCGGTTTCATCTGTCAGAGCTTCCGTTCAGACCGTCGGATATGTTTTCGAGGGGTCAACTTCTTATCTGCTGGAAAAAACAAATCATTTTTTTGGTTTTATAATCAATGCGAATAAATTTGAAAAAGCGAACCTGGCGCTTAAGGAAAAACTTGAGCGCGCCGAAGCCGAACTTCTGGTCCTGCAAAAGATAGAAAATGAAAATCAAGCCTTGCGGAGCGCGCTGGGCTTTAAAGCGTCCAACCCTTACGGCTTCCATCTCCTTCCGGCGGAGGTGATCGGCCGGGGAGGGGATGAAATAGCGGTCGTAATAAACAAAGGTGAAACAGACGGAGTAAAGGCGGAGCAGACGGTGATAAACCGGTCGGGGCTGGTCGGAAGGGTCATCGAAGTAACGAAATATTCATCAAAAGTCAGCTTGATAACCGATTCAATGAACGTTGTCAGCGCGATATTGCTAAAAACGGGGACCTACGGGGTGATCCGCGGAGGGGGCAGGCTTACAATGGATTATGTCCCGTCAAGCGTAAGCGTGGAAGTTGGAGAAAGGGCAGTGGTCTCTAATTCCAGCTCTGTTTTTTTACGCGGCTTGCCGATAGGCACCGTGCGATCGGCAAATAAAAAGGTCGAAGATCTTTTCCAGAAGGTCGAAATAGAGCCGGCGGTCGATTTTTCAAAATTGGATGTGTTGTATATATGCCAGCCCTAGTAGTTTTTATATCATTTATTTTGGTCCTGGCGGTCAAAAGCCTTTTTAATCTGGACCTGTTCCCGGTCCTGATAGTCTATCTTTCGGTTAAAAACAGCCCGGAAGCTACTGTAATCAACGCCGCTCTGGCCGGTTTTCTTGAGGATGCTTTGTATTACCCGGGTTTTCTTTATTTCTTGAGCTATTCGATCATCGGCGGCCTGGCGTTATACCTTAAAAAATTCTTTTCTTTTGAAGATGACGATCTGGTCCTGGTGCTGGTATTGATCTTGACCCCGGTCTCGATACTGATAGCGGCTTTAGGATTTAAATTCTTTACCGGCACGGAATATCCCGCGCTTATATTTACCATCGGAAAATCATTGATCGTCAATGTGCTGGTAGTCCTGGCGCTTAATTACTTTTTTTGGCGCAACCGTTAGCCATGTCAAGGTCTAAATTTTTCCTTTCGGTCATCTTTCTGCTTTTCGTTTTCCTGGGGGGGCGCCTGTTCTTTCTTCAGATCATCCAGGGGAAATATTATTCAACGATTGCCGAAGAAAACGCGGCGCGGATAAATCCAATCCTTGCTTCCCGCGGGCTTATTTTTGACCGCAACGGTAAAATATTGGTGAAGAACCGGGCGGTGTTTTCAGTATATGTTGTCCCTCATTTTCTTCCGCGGGGGAAAAAGGACGAGGTCTTTAATCTGCTCGCGGGCATCCTGTCGATTTCGAGGGAAGAGCTTGAACGCAGGTATCTCGAGAAAAAGACCCCGCTTTTTGAAGGAATAACGGTAGCTTCGGATGTTCCTTCTTCTGTAGTTTCTAAGATCGAGGAACTGCGGTCAAAAATTCCCGGCGTTGAGGTCATCTGCCTGCCCATGCGTGATTATCCTAATCCCGGGGTCGCGTCCCACGTTCTCGGGTACATTGCCGAGATCGGTCCGGACGAATTGGGAGACCTTGCCGCCCGCGGGTATCGCCTGGGAGACATCATCGGCAAGGACGGGGTTGAAAAGAATTACGATGAATATTTGAAAGGCGTTTCCGGAGGAAAAAAATTCGAAGTTGATGCTTTTGGCCGGCCGGTGAGAGTAAAAGAAACGGTCGAACCGATCCAGGGGAAGAATATGACTCTTACCATTGACCTGAATCTGCAGCAGGAAGTAGACAGGCTTTTGGGACCGCTGGAAGGGGCGGTGGTTGTGCTCGATCCCCGCACCGGAGAGATCTTGGCGATGTCTTCGCACCCGTCTTATAATCCGAACCGGATAGCTGAAGATATAAACCGGAGCAGCCATCCGTTCATGAACCGCGCGCTCTCATCATATCCTCCGGGATCGATATTCAAAATCGTCACTTTGTCCGCGGCCCTTGAAGAAGGAAAAGCGAGAGAGGATGAAATGATACATTGCAGCGGCGTTTATAAATTGGGAAGGCGCCTGGCCAAGTGCTGGCTTGCATGGGGGCACGGAAGTATAACGCCGATCGAAGGTCTGGTCTGGTCGTGCGATGTCGTCTTTTACGAGCTTGGCCGCCGTCTTGGCCCCGATCTTATTAATAAATACGCGAAATTGTACGGTTTAAGCGAAAAAACAGGCATCGACCTACCGCAGGAGAAAAGAGGTTTTGTTCCGACGTCCGACTGGAAAAAGAGAAGATTTGGGGAGAACTGGTATGACGGTGATTCCATAAACCTGGGTATAGGCCAGGGCTTTACTCAGGTCACGCCTTTGCAGATGGCAGCCGCGTATGGGATGATCGCAACCGGCAAAAGGTTTAAGCCTTATGTGGTAAAAGAAGTTACTGGCTCGTCGGAAAAAAAAGAATACCAGGCGGCGCCGGAATTCATTGAAAATATCCCGATCAATTTCAGGAATCAGCTTCTCCTGCGTTCCGCGTTGAGAGACGTTGTCTTTAGAGGGACCGGAGTTGCGGCGTATGTTCCGGGGATTCCGGCTTCAGGCAAGACCGGGACGGCGCAAAATCCGGGACTTCCTCACGCCTGGTTTTTATGCTACGCGCCGTCAAACGATCCGGAGATCGTGATCGCCGCTTTTGTGGCCCATGGCGAACACGGCGACCGGATATCGGCTTATATCGCGCGCGACATCCTTAAATGGTATAAAGCAAACCGGCTCAAGCAGAAGATCGAAGAAGTCGAGCGTCCGGCTCAATATATTCTTCACGGAACGCAAAAGAGCTGGTACGGGAGATTGACACCCGCCAGCGATTAAGATATAATTTAAACATGGAAAAGTTCGACCTGGAAGTTAAAAAAAGGACCAAGCTCGGGAAGCGTTCCAACAGCTTGCGGGCTTCAGGCATTATTCCGGCCATAGTCTACGGCCGGGGGATGGAATCCATGCCGGTTGAGATCGATGAAAAGATCTTAGGGAAGTTTTTAACCGGGGCATCGGGCAAAAACGCGATCATCAATCTTAAAATGGAAGGTTCTTTGATGCCGGTCATTATGCATGACGTCCAGAAAGACATTGTATCAAATAAACTTTTGCATGTTGATTTCCATCGTGTTTCAATGGATCAAGCGATCAAGACCAAAGTGTCGATCGTACTGATCGGCGAATCCGAAGGCGTTAAATCCGACGGAGGGATTCTTGTCCATCCGATGCGCGAGATAGAAATAAAAGCGCTTCCCGGCGATATACCAAATCATGTTGAGATCGACATCTCCAAACTGAAGATCGGCGATGCCATCCATGTTTCCAACCTTGCGCCGATCAAAGGGGTTGAATATTTGACCCCCGTTCAAGAAATAATTGTTACCATTTCTTCGCCGACTAAAGAAGAAGTGGTTGTGCCGGTCGCAGTTGAAGCCGTACCGGGAGCAGTTCCCGGCGCCGAAGGCGCCGCCGTTCCGGGAGCCGTGCCTGCCGCTCCGGGAGCCGCACCTGCCAAGGCCGCAGCCCCTGGTGCTAAAGCCGCCGCTCCGGGCGCTAAAGCTGCCGCTCCGGCCGCCAAGCCTGCCGCAGGCGGAAAACCAGAAAAGCCTCAAAAGTAATTTTACAAGTTATTTCCCTCAAAATACGATATAATATATAGAGAGAATATATGGCAGGCGATTTAAACACATCAGGAAGCGGGATACATCCCGGTAAACCAATCATATGGCCGACTGGAAAGAGTTCCAGCAGTACCAGCCAGCCAGTTTCATCTTCGCCAACGACAGAGAGCGCCGGCGGCGTCCGTACTTCGGTGCCGGCCAGGACCGCGCCTGCCGGTTCGGCGGGAGCGGCAGGAGAAGTAGCGCCGGGAAAACCAACTACCGCGGCGCCCTCAACCGGGGCAACTATTTCCCGACCGCTTACAGTAGAAGACCTTCGCACCCATCTTATACAGATACAGATCCCCGATTCCGATTTTAACGTTAAGCTGGCGTCGATGATGCTGAAAGACGGAATGGAACTTTCACGCACTAATTTTGTCAAGGTCCTTTCAATGCTCGAAGGCACGAGCAAAGGGACCAATATGCAGGAAGCGGCGATAATGCTTACGATGAAGGGGATCGATTCTCCAAAAGCGCTCCAGGTCCTCGGCCAATTTATGGCGGAAAATCCGCAGCTTGCCGCTCAAATGATGGCGACACAGGAAGCGATGGGCAACCTTAATTCAGCTTTGGGCGTGGCAAAGGGTTTGCTTGATCCTGCCTTGCTTTCGCAGCTGTCGGCATTAATGGCATCCTTTGACGGTTCGCTCAAAAACCTTGCGGAAAAATACCAGTTCGCCGGCGACAATTCAACCAAAATGGAAGACTTTTTAAATAATGTCCGGGGAATGAAAGCTCTACTGGACGGAGTACAGCAAAAATCCACTGTTTCCGATTCCGCCGAAGCCCAGGTCCTGCAGGCAGGGCTGTCCCATGCCAGCAGCAAACTTGCCAGTCTTATTGACAATCTCACCGCTCAAGCGCTCCTTTCACAAAAAGGCAGAGAAGAGGTCAACTTTCAATATCAACAGGTCCCGAATTCCGAAGCCAAGTCGATAAAGAATGTCGAAGTTGTGGTAAAGCGCGAGGGCGAGGGGAAGAAAGCGACGATCGATTACGAGAATACGCAGGTAGTGCTTGCGATGCAAACCGCCAACCTGGGTAAAATGGTCTGTTCGATAATCGTAAAGGGCAAAAAGGTATATGTGATATTTGTGTTCAACGAAAGGCAATACGGCGATGAAGCGAGAAGCCTGATCGCCAATGAATTTGCCGATCTGCAGAAAAAACTTGCGGAAAAAAATTTCATCGTGTCCGGATATCAGGTAAAAGTTGATCCGGCCATGTGCAACGTGAACCCTTATCTGATCCCGATGCTTCCCAATCTTCAAGCGCAATTGAAAAAAATAGACCTGGAGGCTTAAGTGGCAGAAGAAAAAGTAAATATCCCGCCGCCGGAAGAGGGAGAAAATAAATCCCCTCAAAAGAAACGTGCCGCCGTGGCCATGCGTTATGATGTTGACCGCGACAAAGCGCCGGTCATACTCGCCACCGGCAAAGGCCCGATCGCCGATGAAATAATCCGCGTAGCCGAGGACAACAAGATCCCTCTTTATGAAGATCCTGAACTGGCGCAGCTTCTGGCGAAGATCGAGCTTGATACGGAAGTCCCCCCGGAACTTTATGTGCTTGTGGCCGAAGTCCTTTTCTTTGTTTTTCAGCTTGACCGCATGGCTGAAAAACGCGAAAAATTGATCAGCCGGGTCAGGGAAGAAGAAAAAGAAAAGAAACGCTAGATCGTTTTAATCCCGCGTTTTTTTTCGATATCTTTTCGCTTATAAAACAAGTTGATTTTTACTTCTTCAATGTTATAATACCTGCATGACGGATCCAATATTAAGCATTGGGCAGTCAGGCCTTGAAACCACTGACGAAAGGGTCAAAAGTCTTGTCAACAAGATGGTTAATGCGGAGACCCCTGGTTTCAAGCAGTCAGATGTTATTGTCCGCTCCTTTCCTCTTGAACTTAGCGCCGCTCAAAAAAAATTGCAAGCTGAAAAACCAATGGTCGAAGGAACTTTTTACAGCCATATCAAGGGATCGCTGGTCCGGACCGGCGGCTTGACCGATTTTGCTCTTGGATCTGACGGATTTTTTATCGTATCCTGCCCCTGGGGCGAAGGGTATACGCGCGACGGAAGGTTTACCGTTAACAGCCAGGGCCAGCTTGTTTCAACCGTAGGGAATTTTCCTCTTCTCGGCCAAAGCGGTCCGATCTCAGTTCCTCCGGATGCGGCTATCGAAGTGAGCCAGAACGGGGAGATCACGCTCAATGGAACACCGGTCGACAGGATCAGGGTGGTAAATTTTGAAAATCTCCAGAACCTTGAACCGGTCAACGGCTCCATCTTTAAAAATCCGGCAAGCGATCTTAACCCGATAGAGGTTGATTCGCCTCGGATCGTCCAGGGATATGTTGAATCTTCAAATGCCAATATCGTTGATCAGATGATGGAGCTGATCGTGGTGAACAGGCTGTATAACATGGACGCGAAGATCGTTTCGACCCGCGACCAGATGATGAACAAAGCCCTTGATATGGGCAAGATGCAGTAAAAAGGAGGGAGATTTATGTTTCAACCGCTTTATGTGGCAGCGACCGGTCTCTCCGCATTTCAAGATGAATTGATGAATATCACCAATAATCTTTCCAATGCGAAAACGACGGCGTTCAAGCGCGGACGCACCGAAATGGAAAGCCTTTTCTTTGTCGAGAAATCATTCAAAGATATTTTGGACCAGACCATGAACGAAGCTCAAACGTCCAACGTTAATCCTGAATTCGGCACGGGCGTGAGGGTGGCGGCTACCCCGAAGGATTTTACCCAGGGGACGCTTGAAACGACCAGCAATCCTCTTGATATCGCTATCCAAGGCGACGGTTTCCTGCAGTTCAAAATGCCTGACGGGACATTGGCCTACAGCCGGGCGGGAAATCTTCACATGGACAATGAAGGCAACCTAGTGGATGCCAACGGTCATCTGCTTGATCCCGGTATGGTTATGCCTTCGGGAACCACCTCCATTTCGATCCGTCAGGATGGAACGGTGTTTGTTTCAGTTGATAATCAATTGCAGCAAGACGAAATCGGGCAGATCAACCTGGTAAGATTCCCTAATTCCGCAGGATTGAAAAGTTTGGGGCAAAATATGTTTGCCGTCTCCTCCGCATCGGGAGAGCCGATCGTCGGCAACGCGGGGGTTGACGGTTATGGAACGGTCAACCAGTTTGCGCTTGAAACTTCCAATGTGGACGTGATCTCGGAGATGATGCGGATGGTCCTGGTGCAGCGGGTTTTTGACACCATTACCAAAGCCGTATCAAGCTATGAAGGAATGTTGACAGCGCTGGAGAGGATGAAGTCGTAAGATGACATTAAGACATCAAGACCTCTGGATATCTAGACCTTGGAAAAAAGGTCGAGCGGTCTTGAGGTCATGCGGTCTAGCGGTCTTTTTTATAGCTTGCTTAATTCTTCCCGCCCATGCCGATGCGAACGTGATCGATAAAGCGCAAGAGGCGGTCAAAGATTATGCCATAAAACATAATGTTGATTGGGAGGACGGGACCATAAAAGTAACGATAAAAGGCGGAGATAAGTTTTTTGAACAATATTCTTCGAATGATAATGTCAAATTTATCGTTCCCGAAGATTATGAAGTGACCAAAATAACTCCAAACATGATCCTTCCCATCGCGGCGTTTTTAAACAGCCGCGAGGTTGGCAGGATCACGGCGCTGGTCAGGCTAGAGGTCTATAGGGATGTTCTGGTGGCGGGCCGAAAAATAGGCAAGAAGGAAACTATCGATGAGAGGGACGTCGACCTTAAGACCAAAGATGTTTCATTTTATCCGGTCCCG
>JBAZPF010000032.1:0-11772 GCA_041648295.1 Candidatus Margulisiibacteriota bacterium
AAATGACGGCAGATCCATTTTTAGATATTCCCGAAAAAGTACGGCTCGATAAACCGCTTGCCCTGCCCCCTCCCCTGTCAGAGCCTGAACTGCTGGCGGAACTGGGAAAAACAAGTAAAACAAATTCTATAAGCGGAAAATATTTCGGCGCGGGGAATTATAATCATTTTATCCCTTCCGCGGTCAAGCACATTGTAGGCCGCAGTGAGTTTTATACTGCGTACACTCCCTATCAGGCGGAAGCCAGCCAGGGGACGCTTCAGGTAATATACGAATATCAATCTCTGATCTGCGCTCTAACCGGGATGGACGCCGCCAATGCCAGCATGTATGACGGCGCGACCGCGATGGTCGAAGCGGCATTTCTGGCATCCAGAGTTACAGGGAGAAAAAAGATATCCGTATCCGCCGCCGTTCATCCGGAATATCGTAAAGTCTTAAAGACATACGCCGACGGAGCGGACCATCAGATAATTGAGGTCCCCTATGACCATAAAACCGGATTGACCGATATAAGCGCGTTATCTCTCAAAGATTCCGCCTGTTTTATCCTTGCCCAGCCCAATTTTTTCGGCTGCATTGAAAGCGTTGCTTCGCTCGCCGATCAAATACATAAAGAGGGCGCGTTGTTCGTTGTCAGCGTTGATCCTATCTCTCTGGGCAGATTAAGGCCCCCTGGAGAATACGGAGCAGATGTGGTTGTCGGCGAAGGCCAATCGCTCGGGAATCCCCAAAATTTCGGCGGCCCTGGATTGGGGCTTTTTTCGATAAAGAAAGATTTCTTGCGGCAAATGCCCGGCAGATTGGTTGGAAAGACTCTTGATGTCGATGGTAAAATCGGCTACACTCTTACCCTTCAAGCCAGAGAACAGCATATTCGCAGGGAAAAGGCATTCAGCAACATTTGCAGCAATGAGGCGCTTTGCGCCCTTGCCGCCTGCGTGTATCTTTCGCTGATGGGGAAACAAGGGTTGCGCAAGGTCGCCGATCTTTGTCTTTTAAATTCCGGCCGTTTGAAGAAACAGTTGGGGTCTCCCTTTTCTGCGCCTACATTCAAAGAATTTGTCGCTAAAAGCAAGGACGGCGTCCCTCTTGAAGGTTTTTATCCGGAATTGAAAGAATTCTCGCTTGTTTGCGCTACCGAATTATCTGGTCTCTAAATCCTGCCGTGAAAGCGGCTTGTCGATCACAAATCCTTCGCCGCCAAGCACCACGCTTGCCCGGTTGCCAACGAATATTTTAACCCTTTTTATTCCCGGGATATCGGTGAAGGTGTAAACTATTTGCGCGACCAGTCCCTGGACCCTTGCGCTTCCGCCGCCATAATTTTCAATCTCATCATTGAATATAACATTGGCTGTCTCGCCCTGTTTTTCAACCTTTGTAATCTTTGCCTTTTTGGGGATCTCTGAAAATATTCCTTCTTTGGCTTCCGGCTCATTCGGTCCGCTCATAAGCTCCAAGGCCGCGACTTGAAGAGGATCCGCGTCTTGCGGGAGGGCCCGTTTTACCGCGACCAGTTTTTCTCCCTTAAGGAAATAGATGTTGCTTGCGGGGATTTGCGATGAAAATAAATAATACGCCCCGGCAATAACTCCGGCAATTATCAGGATTGCCAGAGCCCAGTTTACGGGCCTCGCGGATTTTTTCATTATTTCTTTTTAAAGTTTAATTTAAGCGGGCTGTAAAGCATACAATATCCGCTTAATCCAATCACTATAAATAATAATCCAAGGATGGCCAGCACCCAGACCCAGACCGCAGCCATGGGATAATAAAACACCGCCCAGATTAAAATGATTCCGATTATTACCCTGGCCGCCCGATCCAACATGTTCATATTTTGTTCCATGATATTTCCTCCTTTTTGAATATTCTACGCCGATCTAGCTTGTTGTCAACTCTTCTTCTTTTGAAGAGACCACCTGGGCCAGGTCCACTATGTAATCGCCCTCATCTACCCTTTGGATCCTTACCCCTTTCGCGTATCTTCCCTGCGTTGAGATCCCGTCCGCCGTCTGGCGGCTCATTGTGCCTTTGGCGGTTACAAACAAAATTTCGTCATCTTTTTCCACGATCCTCATGCGGGCAACCTTGTCCTTATCGCGCAGCTTTATCGCAATATGGCCCTTGCCTCCCCTCTTCTGCGTTCCGAATTCCTCTACCTTCATCTTCTTCCCGAATCCGCACTCAGACACGGCCAGAAGCTCTCCCTTGGGCGTTACAATGTCCATTGATACAACTTTGTCCCCTTTGGCAAGCTTTATCCCCCTCACGCCCGCAGCTGCCCTTCCCATTGGCCTTATATCTTTTTCGTTGAACATTATCATTATCCCGTTCTGCGTTCCTAGGATGACGGCCTGTTTGCCGTCGGTTTCTCTCACCCACCCTAATTCATCGTTTTCTTTCAGTTTGATGGCAATTATTCCCGATCTCCTTATGTTCTGGAAATCCTGCAGAGGTACTTTTTTGGCCAATCCGTTCCTGGTCGACATCATCAGGAAGTTTTTCTTGTCAAACGAATCTATCCTTATGGCGGCCGTGATCGTTTCTCCCTCTCCTACCTGTAAGAAGTTGGCAATGCTTGAGCCTTTGCCCGCGCGGCTGGCTTCCGGGAGCTCAAATACTTTTACTTTGTAAACTTTCCCCTTATTGGACATGAAGAGTATATAGCTGTGGGTTGAAGAAACAAATATTTTATCTATCTGGTCTTCTTCTCTTGTTGCCATCCCGGAAACGCCCCGGCCGCCCCGCAGCTGCGCCCTGAAAGCCGTTACCGGCATGCGCTTTACATATCCGTCCCTGGTTATAAGGATCGCCACTTCCATTTCCGGGATCAATTCCTCGATTGAAATATCCTCGGCGGCGGCGACCAGCGAAGTTCGTCTCGCGTCCCCGTATTTTTCTTTCATTTCCTGCAGTTCCCGGTTGATTATCTTCAATATTTCTTTCCGGCTGCCGAGGATCTTTTTCAGTTCCGCAATAAGCTTCTTCAGGGCTTCGTATTCTTCCTCCAATTTCAATCTTTCAAGCTGGGTCAGTTTCTGCAGTCTCATGTCCAAAATGGCCTGGGCCTGGATCTGCGTCAATTTGAACTTGTCCATTAGTCCCTGACGGGCTTCGTCTACGCTTTTACTTGCCCTTATCAGTTTTATGACCGCGTCGATGTTGGAAAGGCAGATAAGCAGGCCTTCCAGTATGTGGGCTTGCTCCTCGGCCTTCTTGAGGTCATATTTTGCCCTTCTGGTCACCACGTCTTCTCTGTGTTTTATGTATTCAACGATCACGCCTTTTAACGTTAACAATCTTGGCGCGCCGTCAACCAGCGCGACCATGTTTACGCCAAAGGTGGTTTGCATGTTTGTGCGTTTATAGAGCTGGTTCAGCACCACTTCAGAATTGACGTCTCGTTTTAATTCTATATAAACGCGCATGCCGTCGCGGTCGGACTCGTCCCGGAGATCGGATATCCCGACAATTTTCTTTTCTTTTACCAGATTTGCGATCGCCTCGATCAGTTCCGCTTTATTGACCTGATAAGGAAGTTCTTTAATGATTATCGCTTCTTTGTCTCCTCGCACTTCTTCGGTCTCAACCCGAGCGCGAAGCATTATCAGCCCGCGGCCGGTAAGGTAGGCATCTTTTATTCCCTGCTTCCCGCAGATCAAGCCTCCGGTCGGGAAATCCGGGCCTTTAACTATCTTTATCAACTCTTCGGGTTCCATCTCGGGATTCTCAATTACCGCGCTGATGCCGTCCACTACTTCGGAAAGGTTTTGCGGCGGAATATTGGTCGCCATGCCGACCGCGATGCCTGAAGACCCGTTTACCAAAAGGTTTGGCAGTTTTGACGGAAGGACCAGCGGCTCTTGAAGAGACTCGTCAAAGTTTGGTCCGAAATTTACAGTTTCCTTTTCCAGATCGGAAAGCATTTCGGTCGCCATGTACGCCAGGCGGACTTCGGTATATCGCATGGCGGCCGCGGAATCGCCGTCTACCGATCCAAAGTTCCCCTGGCCGTCGACCAAAAGATAACGAAGCGAAAAGTCCTGCGCCATGCGGACCATGGAATCATAGACCGCCGTGTCGCCGTGGGGATGGTATTTACCTAAAGTTTCTCCGACCACTCTGGCCGATTTCTTGTATGGCTTGTTGGGCTGCATCCCGAGCTCGTCCATTGCGAATAAAATTCTTCGATGTACCGGCTTTAAGCCGTCGCGCACATCCGGGAGCGCTCGGCCTACGATTACGCTCATGGCGTAATCGATGTAGGACGATTTCATTTCCTGCTCAATGGTCGCCGGAATTACTTTGGCGACTAAATTCACCTTTTCCGCAGATTCTTTTTCAGATTTTTTACTTCTTGCCATTATATGTCCAACCTCTTCACGTCTTTAGCATGTTTTTCTATAAATTCTCTTCTGGGCTCGACCTCTGATCCCATTAATATTGTAAATATTTCATCCGCGACCTCCGCATCTTCAAGCGTGACCTGAAGCAGGGTGCGGGTATCGGGATTCATGGTAGTTTCCCATAATTGATCGGGGTTCATTTCTCCCAAACCTTTATATCTTTGCACCCCCACCCCTTCCTTCCCCATCTCTTTGATGATCTTTGCCATTTCATCATCATTATATGCGTATTGCTGTTGTTTTCCCTTTTTTAGAAGATATAAAGGCGGCTGCGCGATGTAGATGTTCCCATTTTCAACCGTCTCCCTGGCATAGCGAAAGAAGAAAGTCAAAAGCAATGTCCTGATATGGCTTCCGTCCACATCGGCGTCGCACATAAGGATTATTTTATGATATCGCAATTCCTTAAGCAGTAATTCCTGCGTCATCTCCCCTTCTTTTTCTTCTCCGCCGCTTCCCTTCAATCCAGTTATTACTCCCGGACCGATAGCGGTTATCATTGTTCTTATTTCATTATTGGCCAAAATTTTATCGAGCCTGGCCTTTTCCACGTTCAGGATCTTTCCTCTTAAGGGCAGGATCGCCTGGAACTTTCTGTCTCTCCCTTGTTTTGCCGAGCCGCCGGCGGAATCTCCTTCTACAATAAACAGTTCGCATTTTGCCGCGGCCGTTTCGGTGCAGTCGGCCAATTTTCCCGGAAGCGTCGAGGTGTCAAGCGCTGATTTTTTTCTTTCAAGCTCCTGGGCCTTTCTGGCCGCCAGCCTAACCCGGTAAGCAAGGATCGATTTTTCGATCATCGCGCGCGCCGCCGCCGGATTTTTGTCAAGATAATTCGACAAGCCGTCAACTACGATAGAATCAACGATCCCTTTTACCTCTCCGTTGCCGAGTTTTGTCTTTGTCTGCCCTTCAAACTGCGGGTTTGGTACGCGGGTATTTATGACCACCGTTAAGCCTTCGCGGATGTCTTCGCCCTGAACGGCTTCGTTCTCTTTTAATATTCCGTTTTTATGCCCATAAGTATTAACCACCCGGGTCAGCGCGGACTTAAAGCCGACGACATGCGTCCCGCCCTCTTTTGTCCGGATGCAATTAACGTAAGAATATAAATTTTCATCATAATAATCCTTGCAGTGCTGCAGTCCAACCTCGACAAAAACATTCTCTTTTTCCGCGGAAAAACCCGCCGCCGGTTTGTATAACGCTTCTTTGCCTTTATTTAAGTGTTCGATAAACTCCACCACCCCGCCGTCATATTCAAATGTTTCCGCTCTCTTTTCTTTTTCGCGTTCATCGATCAGAACGATCTTTAACCCCTTGTTTAAAAACGCAAGCTCCTGCAGCCTGTGTTTCACGGTATCGTATTCATAAACGGTCTCGGTAAAAATTTCTTTGTCGGCAAGAAAAGTTATCGTCGTCCCGGTGTCGTCCCCCTTATATTTTTCGACTGCCGGCTTCTTCGCCTCTCCTCGTTCAAACATTTGTTTATAGATCTGGCCGTCCCGCTTGATCACAACTTCCATCCACTCCGAAAGAGCGTTTACCACCGACACCCCCACCCCGTGCAAGCCGCCGGAAACTTTATAGCTTCCCTGTCCAAACTTTCCTCCGGCGTGAAGCGTGGTTAAAACGACTTCGGCCGCCGGTTTTTTTGCTTCCTTATGCATGTCAATTGGAATGCCTCGGCCGTTATCTTCGACGGTTACGCTGTTGTCCTTGTGAATTGTCACCCCGACCAGATCGCAGTGTCCGGCCAGCGCTTCGTCCACGCTGTTGTCCACAACTTCATAGATAAGATGATGAAGTCCCGATTTTCCGGTCGAGCCGATGTACATGGCCGGCCTTTTTCTTACCGCTTCTATGCCGCCCAAAATCTTTATTTTTGACGCATCGTATTTTTCCGATGTTTTCGGAGATTCTGCCATTTCTATTTACCCTCCTGCCTTAAACCTTATATCTTTAACCGCGGAAAACCCGGCTTTCTCATTCATCCTGTCCATGATCTCTTTTTTTAAAAAGTTGAGCTCCTGCGCCCAAACCGGGGATTTTGTATTCACATATAGAACGCGGTTTTTTACTTTTACGGCTTCAGTTTGCTTGGCTATTTCAGTAGAAACCGATTCTTCCCACAATAATACCGTCCAACCGGCTTTTATCCCTTTGCTTATCTGCGGCCTTTTTAGAATATCCGCCAGAAGCTGGGTCAAGCGGCAACCTCCTGGGTCCTGATCGGCATGACGATATAGGTAAAATCCGGTCCGTCTTTCGGCTTTACCTGGCCGGGATTTAACGCCGCCCCAAGTTCCAAATATATTTTTTCCGTATCTATCACCTTAAGCACGTCGGTCAGCAGTCTCACGTTAAATGCCACAGATGTCTTTTCTTTTCCTTTTACTTCCACTTCCAGCACTTCTTCCACCGAGCCCACGTCCGGCGCCTGCGCGGAAATATAAAGTTGTCCGGATTTTACTTCGAGCCTTACGATGTTCGCGCTCTGGGAGGCGATCACTGCCGCCCTTTCCGCCGATTGGAGCAGCGCGGATGTTTCAACCAATATCTTTATATCCGATGATTTCGGGATCACTTGTTTATAATCCGGGAATTGGCCTTGTATCAATCTTGAGACCAGATAGGCGTCTTTATATTTAAACGAGATCTGATCGTTCGACGCATTTATTTTTACGCTTCCCCCGCTGCCCGTCTGCAGCATCCTCAATAATTCCCCCATCGCTTTTGCAGGGATAATGGCGCTTAAGGCCGCATCGATCCCCTGGATCTTCTCCCCTCTTTTTGCCAGGCGATAACCATCGGTCGCGATCAATCTGATATTAGAACTGTCTCCCTCGCTTTTCCCCGTCTCAACCAAAATCCCGTTCAAAACAAATTTTTCTTCAGAGGTTGAAGCCGAAAATATTGTTTGTTCTATCATTTCCGACAATGTCTTTGCTTCAATATTTATTGTTTTTGCTTCTTTTACTTTTGGAAGCTGCGGAAATTCGTCCGCCGGCAGTCCGTGGATGTTAAAAACGGATTTCTTGTACGCGAGATTTATTAGCCCCTTATCCTTTAATTTAAAACTTACTTCGCCTTCCGGTAATTTTGAAACTATTCCGCCCAAGGTTTTTGCAGGTATAAGAATCGATCCTTCCTTGCTGACTTTTGCCGATATGTTCAATTCAATTCCCATTTCAAGGTTATTTGCGGATAATTTTACTCCCGTCTTCTGCGCTTCAATTAAAATATTTCCTATTATCGGAAGCGTGCTTCTGGTCGATACTATTCTTTCTACTATTGATACTCCTGATTGCAATGATTGTTTATCAAAGATAAATTCCATGTCTTATCCTCCCTTTGATGTGCTAATTATAATACATTTTTTTACTAATAGGAAGCGTTAGAAATATGGAAGTTGGGCTTTGGGTTAGGAAGCCGGTTTAGATTTATGGAGGTTGGAAGTTAGGCAGGGAAACCAGAGGCCGGTTTGGATTCCGGGGGTTGGAAAGAGATTGGGAATTGGGTTCTTCATTAATTTCTTTATTCCTGTTTCAATACTGGCTTCCAGCTTCCATTCTCCATACAGGCCTCCGGCTTCCCCTCCCTACTTCCAATTTTTATACATATACACATCTCTTATCTTATTATTATATATATATTAAAAATTAGTAGTAGTAGGCTCGGTGGATATGTGGAAAAATATTTATAATTATTGATATGACGCAAAAAAGAACAATAATATTATAAACAGGCAAAAGGAGTTGTTAAGGATTGAGGATTTTTATTAACAACGGTCAACAGGTTATCAAGCGGTTATCAACATTAAGGGGTGTATTTCTTCAAAGCCTTTAAAATGTTTTTAATGGCCTCATCCACTTCTTTATCATCCTTGATCGCGTCTTTAACCTTTGCGTACGCATGCAGAACGGTTGTATGGTCCCTACCCCCAAATTCATCGCCAATTTTAGGCAAAGAAGAAGAGGTAAGTTCGCGGGAAAGGTACATCGCCACCTGGCGCGCATTGGCGATCTCCTTTGTTCTTATTTTTGCGGACATATCGTCAATTCGGACGGTGTAATATTCGGCGACCGTTTTTTTAATGAGGTCAATTGAAATTGACGATTTCCCCTTTAAGGGGTTGATCATATCTTTTAAGACTTGTTCGACCAGCGTTACGGAAATATCTTTGGCGGATAATGAAGCGAAAGCCACAACCCGGATAAGCGCGCCCTCAAGCTCGCGGATATTAGAACTGATCTTTGACGCGATAATATGTAATACTTCGTCCGGGACGGAAACCTCTACCATATCCGCCTTTTTTCTAAGAATAGCGATCCTGGTTTCAAAATCCGGAGGTTGGATATCGGCCGTAAGCCCCCATTCAAACCTCGAAAGCAGTCTTTCTTCCAGCGTGGGAATCTCTTTGGGCGGCCGGTCGGAACTTACGAGAATTTGCTTCCCGGCTTCGTGCAAAGTGTTAAAAGTATGGAAAAATTCTTCCTGCGTCCTTTCTTTTCCGGCTAAGAACTGGACGTCATCGACCATCAGAAGGTCGATCTTACGATATTTGTTCCTAAATTCCTGCATTTTGCCGGTTTGAATGGAATCAATGAGATCATTGGTGAACATTTCGCAGGTTATATAAAGAACCTGCATTTTTGGAAAATTCTTTAGTACGGAATAGCCGATAGCTTGCATGAGATGCGTTTTCCCCAGCCCTACCCCGCCGTAAATAAACAATGGATTGTACGCGGTCGCCGGGGTTTCGGCAACTGCAAGCGCCGCCGCATGGGCAAAACGATTGCCGTTCCCTACTACGAACTTGTCGAAAGTATATCGAGGATTAAGGCTGGTGAATTGTAAATGGTGGATTAATTTTTCCTGAAAATCATTTAATCCGCTTTCTTCAAGCGCGGGTGTCTGAAAAAGATCTTTGGGGCCGACAAAAAAATTGATCTTATTGATATCGGGGGATAAAAACCGCATCTCCCCTTCCAGCAAAGTAAGGCAATGCTTTGAAAGCCATTCTTTAATCACTTCATGAGGAACGGCAACGTCAAGAATGCCGTCTTTTAATGATGAAGGCTTGGCAGAAGAGATGAGAGTTTCATAAATAGGCTTGTTTAAACTCTTTTCTATCTCAGGCAATAATTTATTCCACAAACTGTGGATATCCACATCATTTTGCATAGTTTTTCACCACTTATCAACAGAAACGGCCAGTTTTCCACAGGCTTATCCACACAAGCGGCCCATTAGTGGGGATAAGCGAATAAAATGTTGTGCAGTCATAATATCAAACTGTGGATAATAATGCAAGCAAATTTTTATATTGTTAATAATTGTAAGATGAAATCCCTTGTCCCTAATGTTCTCGCGGATATTAATCTTCACAAATCCCCCCTATTTTTTTAGGGAGATTTTAGAGGTAAAACTCAAGGATTTGGGATTAAATTATATTATCAATTGACAACAAAAAATCGTCAATGTATAATGAAAACATGAGCACAAAACAAACGTATCAGCCGCATAAAAAAAGCAGAAAGAAAACGCATGGTTTTCTAGTCAGATCAAAAACGACCGGCGGGAAAAGAGTTCTGTCTAGAAGAAGGAAAAAAGGCAGAAAATCTTTAACGGTTTGAAAAGCATAAAAAGCGATAGAGAATATAAAGAAGTATTAAAAACCGGCAAGAAAATAAGAAGTAAGGTTGGAACAATATTGTATGTTAATGCCAATGAATCAAAATATGGCATAATAACAAGTAAAAAATTAGGTTCGGCAGTAATAAGAAACAGGATCAAAAGAAGAATAAAAGAGGCCTTAAAGGCTATAGATTTTGGTATAATGGAAGGAAAAATAATGGTCTTCATCCCAAATAAAGGGAGCGAAGATTTAAAATTTAGCATCCTAAAAGAAAAAATTGAAGAGATGCTCGGGGCGGTCTAAATTGTTTGAGATAATAATAATTAAAATAATTGGCTATTATAGGAAAATTTCATCATTTTTCCCTCGAAATTGTCGGTACCATCCAACATGTTCTGAATATGCTATAGAGGCAGTAGAAAAATATGGGGCGATACAAGGAATATTTGTTGCTATAAAGCGAATAATTAGATGTAATCAGTTTTTTGAAGGAGGCTATGATCCAGTAAAATGAGTTGGCTTTCAGATATAATGTTGCAGGCGGTAGGCTTTTTTTATAATATGACCGGGAATTATGGCTGGGCCATAGTTTTTCTTACCATGGCAATAAATTTTGCACTATATCCGCTGACACTTTCGTCAATTGTTCAAATGGCGGCAATCCAAAAAATACAACCAAAATTAACCGAGCTGCAAAAGAAACATAAGGATAAACCAGACCAGCTTCAGAAAGAGATGATGGAACTATATAAGAAGGAGAAGGTCAATCCTTTTGGCGGATGCTTGCCGATGATTTTAAAAATCCCGTTCTTTATAGCATTATTTTACGCATTACAAAGCAAAGAATTTACGACAATTATTTCCCAGCCGGGCATAAATTCTTCGTTTTTGTGGATAAGCAATCTGTCAAAGCCTGATCCAACCTATATTCTAATAATACTTATAGCCATAACAACATATCTTTCACAAAAAACCATGCCGGCAAGCAATAATCAGCAAATGGCGGGCATGACTTACATAATGCCATTCATGATAGCCTTTATAAGTATCGCTTTTCCTTCTGGAGTACAAATTTATTGGGTAGTATCAAACCTGGTAGCAGTAGCGCAACAGTGGTATATAGTAAAAAAAATAGAGAAGAAAAATGTTTCACGTGAAACATTTTAAGGAGTGTTAAATGAATAAAATAAAAATGAACGGAAAAGATGTAAATGAAGCGGTTGAAAGTGCGGCTAAGGTCTTGGGGAAAAGCAAGGATGAGGTCCAATATAGAGTAATAAGGGAGGGAAAGCCGGGAATGCTGGGGGTTTTTGGAGGAGAAGAGGCCGAAATAGAGGCTTGGGCAAAGACGACTCCGGGAGAAAATGCGAAAGAAGCGCTGCAGGAAATAATAAATAAATTGGGGCTTTTGGCAATAGTTGAGCTGAAAGCAGAAGAGGAGGAGGCCGCTTCCTTAAACATAAAGGGCGAAGACCTGGGCCAAATAATTGGGAAAGAAGGGGCGACGCTGATGGCCCTGCAAGTGCTGGTCTCGTCAATTGTCAGCAGAACGTTTGAGAAAAAGATGAGGGTGTATGTTGATGCCGGCGGGTATAGGGAAAGACAGGAACAGGCAATAGAAAGATTGGCGATTGAAGCCGCAAAAGACGTAGAAAAGAGCGGGCTGGAAAAAGTGCTTCCTCCGATGTCGGCCGCAGACAGAAGGATCGTCCATCTCTGCCT
>JBAZPF010000033.1:0-11498 GCA_041648295.1 Candidatus Margulisiibacteriota bacterium
CCGATCACGATCTTTGCTTCGGCCTTTCCGATGCCTGCCTGCAATTTGGCCAAATTGATGAAATACCGGAGCCTTGAGCTGACGGGATCGGCCGCCTGCGGCGGAACGACCGCATCATAGGCTTTTTGCGCTTCTTCCAGGATCGGAATGGATTTTGCCCCGGCAGATTTTATTAATTCCGCAATGTTAAGCCGAACCTGCATTGAAAAAGAATCTGAAAGAAGTAAAAACTGCGGGTCACTAAGGATCTTTGACCGGTCCCGAAGAGATTTTAAGAACTGGGTCCAATCATCCGGCAATTTAGGGCGGGTGATGCCGGTAAATGACAGCGCCTCTTCTCCAAGCATTGCCTTTAAGATGTCTGCGGAAAGCAGGAAATTTTCCTGGCCTTTTCCTTCTTCGTGGATTATCTCTTCAATCCCGCCTCTCACGCCGTAAAGCGTAGAGAGCGTTTGCGCGGAGCGCGAAGCCAGCCGCAATGCCCCCATATCCAGGGCTTCTTTGGTGATGGCCATAAGATCGTTCGGGTAGCTTGAATTTAAAAATGCCGCTACCTCTTTCAGGTTGTCCTTTCTCATGTGCAGTTTTACTTTGTAGCAGGCGCACTCTATCTGTCCAAGGCGCGACTGGATCGCGCCGCGCTTGTTGTTTTCTTTGTTAAACTCATCCCTGGCGGCGGAGAATTCCGCTTCCGCCTGGCCGATGGAATTTAGGTCCTGTTCAAATCTTATTTTTAGCAACTCTGCTATGGTAAGGCGAAGGTTGCCTTTGGTAATAAGCATTTCTCCAAGCGCGTAGGCCTGTTCCACATTCGGAGAAGAAAAGAGAGAACGATAGAACTGAATGGCCTTGTCAAAATACTGGTTCGCGGTATTGCGTTTTAAAAGCTGGAGGGACTGCCATCCCATGGTCCCCCAGATCTGCGCCTGAAGCATTTGCACCCTTAGCTTTTGAACTCTGTTCAAGTTTCTTGCCGCAATGGCTCCGAGTTGCGTTTCTATTTCTTTTAGCTTGGACATAACCTTCGTGCTGTTGCCGCTCTCAAAAAATATCCTTTTGGCCTTGACGATGCCAATCTCAAGCAGGGCTAACTGCACGGAATTATAATCCGTGTCATCGGTGGTGATCTTTCCAAAAGCGCTGACAGCATTTTTGTAATCTTCAAGATTATTCGAAACCTCCGCTCGACGCTGGTAGATTTCCGGAATAGTAAGCCCGGTTTCAATTTGCATTAAAAATCGGCGATCGGTGCGAAGGCCTCTTAATGAAGTGTTGGCAAATTCAGTGGTTTGCGGATCGGATGGCTGAAGATAAATACTGTTGTACATGGACAGTGCTTTAGTGAGATCGTCTTTCCCTCCGCCATTCTGTTCTTTGGTGATCGAGCCTCTGGAAGCGTAAGCCCAGGCCAGGGTGGAGTAGGCCTTCATGTAAGAGAATAAATTGTGTTCATTATCAGAACTGCAATTTTTTACACTGCAGCAGATTGGCACAGGATTGACCGGACAGTTTCCCTGCGGTGTTCCGGTAATGAAAGACTTAAGTTCATTCGAAGCTGCTTGCGAAAGTCGTAGCGCTTCATCGATTAATTTTTCGGCAACTTCCGCATCTTTATTTGTCGGATATTCACGGTTCACTTTTTGCAGTATGGCGGTGGCTTTGTTGGTCTTTGCCCTTGCCCAAAATGACATCCTAAGAGGGAATCCCTTTTCATTTTGATTCCGGACATGTGCCTGTTGAAGCCTCTGGATCTGTGGCTGCATGGAGATGATATTATCGTATTCTCCGAGGGCTTCTGAAAATTTTCTGGCATCAGTTAAAGCATCGGCTAAATTGAGATAAAGCTCTATTTCATTTGTGGCGTTCCTCTGGAGCATGTCATTTCCGCTGGTTATGTATCCGCCTCCGGCTTTTAGGCTTTTAACGGATTCGGAAAGGCTGGACATAACATTGCCGAATTTATCAATAATATCAGAAATATCTTGGACACTGCCCTTGAGATCGCTATTTTTACTTGCATTGAGACCATTATCTCCATTAGGGCCATAGATAAGCCATGCGTAAATCGCGGCTGCTTTCTTCGCAAATTCAATTCCGGATCCCGGCTCAAGTTTATTCATGTAAGAAGCCTTTGCATTGTATGCCCAGGCAAGGGTTGAGATGAAGGAATAAATTATATCTGGCATCATGTTGGTAGATATGTTTTTTAGCTGTTTAAGGCAGATCTCTATCGCTTTGTCGGTCACGGTTATCGCATGATCTACATTCCTGATGCTAAGCCGTTTTGCCACTTCAAGCAAAAGCGAAGCCTCGATGCCGAAGGAGCGGGTATTCAACATCAGGCCTTTGCCGCCGGCGGCTTCGTCTTTTAGATTAGCTCTGGTGCCTTCGATCTTTTTTATCAGTCTATCGTCCAGTATCTGCGCCAGCTGGGTTGAGGTTATTCTTTGATAAGCCATTTCATCGGTGATGATCCGGTCGGGGCGGATCTTCAAGATTTCCAAATTGGTTATGGTCATCTGGATCTGCGATGCGAATTTGGCGTTCTTTTTGACATTGGAACTTATTAGTTTGCCGATGGCGCCGGGGTTCCTGCGCATCATAATCCAGGTGCCCATTATGCCAGGTAAACCGTTGGGATTTCCGCTCATTAGCGAACCATAAATGCCGATAGCGGAGTCAAAAGCAACTTCGGCTTTGTCGTAATCGCGCCGGCCGCGCATAAATATGCCGTTGGACAAATTTGCCAGCGCTTCGGCGCTGAAAGCAGTGGCGATCTGGCTTGCTATCCAGTCGTCACCTTTTCCGGGATTATTTCTTATTATGTTTCCAACCGCAGTGGAATATGAACCAACATGCCCAGAACCAAGATTGCAATAGTCTCCATCTCTGGGGGATTGTGAGGCTGAGTCTATAAGATTGGTCATGTCAACAGCAAGATCGTTGTCAACGCCGTGAGCGTCCCCTATGTTGGTTCGCCGGGAACCGCTGCCAACCGGGACTTTGTTGGGGTCTATCCCATTGGGAGGAGCCATTTGTTATTCACCTTATCCCTTTCCTGTATATATATCGTTAAAAATTTGGCTAAATTTCACACAAATTTATCAATTACGATAGGATAAGATATCCATAACCCTGGCTATTACATATGAATTGATCTCTTGCTTGTCCTTTAGAAAATCCCGGGCATCTTTTACCGCTTTTAATTGGCGCTCATTGAGCGGTCTTTCTTCTTTAACTTGGAAATCATTTTTTGCGGCCAGATTGTTAATGATTCCTTTTAATTCGAGGCGCCGATCTTCGGGAACATATCCCACTCCGACCGCGTCGAGCGCTTTTATTAGATATTGAAGCGATGCCTGTTCGTCATAAAGATTAAAGCTTACCTTGGAGATGCCGAACAGCGAGTCAAAATTATAAGGATCGTAAGATAAAGCCTCTTCGTAATAATCGAGCGCTTTTTTCAATATCGCTTTATGCTGTTCGGTAGGCGATTTTTCCCTTTCTGTCTGGCTGGCCATTTCTTTCCACCAGGTAAAGTTGCCCAGATGTGCATAGAGGCGAGCCTTCTGGGTCGGGTCCTGGTCGAAATTTGCATCGATAAATTTTCGGTTTGTGTTTATCCTTTCCATCATTTTAACGGTGTCTGGCTCCAGGCCTGTGGCATCAACCTTCTTGCCAAGCAGTGCTCTTAAGATGGCCTGCATCTCATTGGATTGGGACACTATTTTTGCGTCAATGAGATCCATTTGCTCCTTGCTTTCTTTATATTCCTGAGAATTTTTATCCTCCGGAAGGTTGTTGTCATAGCTCTTGTAAAAGTCAAAAAGCACATCGCGGTAGTTATAATAGATCTGCGCCATTTTAATACAGACCTGCATTGTATAAAGAGCTCTTAGCGGGGGACTGCTGATATATATATCTGTGATCTTGATCTGCTGCTCCAGAGCCTTTTCAAATTCTTTCGGATTTTGCCCGTGGGTGCCAGCGTTTGAATGTGCGTCTGCGATTGCGCGAAGCCAGCGCACCCATTTTACGTTTCGTGGATCGGTCGAAGCTTCTTCGTTAACCAATATCTTGACCGCTTCCTCCAGCGTTCCCTTTCTTCCTGTCCTCAGCATCTCTTCTCCCTTAACTTTAACGGGATGAACAAATCCATTAAGCAGAGGGCTTGAGATAGCATCCATTTCATCAAATATCGGTCTGGTCCGGTCAATAAAGCTGATTTTTGCCGCTTGCATGTCGGCAATGTTTTTGGCCATGATATCTGACGGTTTTTTTGCCCCGGCCCTGGCTCCGATCCTAAGATTGTCAAGCCTTTTTGCGGTAATGCTTGTAAACCTTCCATACTCTTCATTTTTGATGGTTGACAATAATTCCAGTCGGTATTGCAATGTTTCCAGCAATCCATCCATCAGTGCAGAAATGACAGGCGGATCTCCGAGCGAAAGAACTTCTTCTTTGATCGCTTGTCTGAAGGCGATCTCCGGCAATTCGGATGCCTTTACCATAGATTCATATTCTGCGGTTAGTTGCTTTTGATGCTGGTCCCAATCCTCCACATCTTGAGAATAGTTAAACCAGTAGTCTTTACATTCTCTGCAATAATAGCGCCTTGCTTCTATGTCATCCTTCATGTCGTAAATTCTTCTTTGCAGGATGCGGCCAACTTTTAAAAGGACCAGGGTTTTTAAGTTTTCCGGGACTTCGGCCGCTAGTGAGTCAAACTGCGATTTTACCGATGCCGCTTCGCCTTTTTCAGAAATGGCGTTCTGCATCAGCTTGGCTTTTCTAATTTCCTGCATAACCGCGTTATTTTGACCGACTATCATTTCAGCCAGAATAAAGGCGTCGCTGTAATTGTAAACTTTTTTGGGAAAGCTTACCGGCTTGTCGTTTTTGCCGTTTGGCAGACTTATTGTGGATTCCATTCTATAAGTGCTGGCGATGGTGTCTATGGTTTCGACCAGCGCATTTGTTAAAAGCACTCTGCTGGGCAATGGAGTATGTCCGGCATTTCCGGAGAGGATGCTGCTTTGAACTTCTTCCCAGAGCTTTTCGTCGCCATTTTTACCCTGATCGCTGGCATATTTGACAACCTCGTTAAGCAATTCTTTTTCCTCTTTCAGCGCCAGAGTAAATCGTCTATTATTATTCAATTCATGAACATACGCCAGGTGAAGCATGGTTTTTTTAAGCCCCGGTTCACCTTGATGTTCCAAAAGCCATTTAAACGTGTCTTCGATGGCAAGGTCGGAAACATTGAGGGTACTAAGAATGTCGGAAAGCCTGGTGATCGAAATAGAAAACATGAACTGGTCAACGGGGCCATTTATTTCTTTTGTATCGCGCAAAAGCGTAAAGAACACTTGCCCGGCTTCGTCATAACGGCCAACCCCCAGGCAGGCCTTGCCGTATAAAAAGCTAAGCTTGAGACCTGGGACATTTGGTTTTTTTAGATCGGGGCCCTTTGCTTCCATATATTTCTTATGATAATCATGATATCTTCTTTCCGCTTCGAGCTTCATTATGGGATCGGCCGAGTGGCCAGTAATTTGCCTTACGATGGGATCATCCTGAAAAGCTCTGGTCCCATATTCGGAATTTTCATGTTCCAGTATCCAGGGAAACCGGGAGCTTTTGCCCACGCCGGTAAATTTCAGGTCTGTGTCGGGCAAGCTGCGCGGGAGCGAATTCATAACCCCGGTAGAGGTTTTTGGCGTCATATTTTTGTCCCTGACCAGAAGACTGGCTCCATATCGCAGGGTAAGAAAAGCGCTGTAATACTGCGGGTGCTTGCCTGCCGATAGATAATCATAGATGCCGTTGGGAGAGCTAGCGTAGGCTTTTGTCTCTTCTCTGTAAAGATCAAAACTGGCTTTTTTACCGTTGGTCGAAGATCTTGCCGATAATCCGGCTACAGCTGTGGTATAGCTTGAAAGAGCCACTGCATTATGGAAGCGATCTGCTTTTACAGTTGAGGCCGGCTGGTTGTTAACGACTATATTTATCAGCGAAAATTGTCTTCCGCTTATCCGGAACTGGACCGGAACGGTTGAGGTGCTTGAGGAGTCGTTGTTGTGCAAAAGATCTATGGAATTTTCGGCGGGAATACGGATCGCGTCGTATCCGGACGTGGCTCCAAGATTTTTTGCCCCAACCTCTCTTCTTACCACAAAATTTCCGGTAGCATCCACTTCTATTTCTACCTGGTCGGGAAGAAAATCGTTAACTCCATATCCTTCTATCTTTGCCATGATCTGGTTATAAGAATCGATCGCGATATCCCTTGATCCGTCATTGTTGATATGGATACTTATCCCAGGATTAAAATAGAAGTAGTGATTTGTGCGCAGATAGGGGGTGGTCGCATTTTTGTTTTTATCCAAACTATTATCCGAACTCGCCTTATATAGTTCATTATCGCTGATCGGTATCTTGCCTAATAAGTGTTCAAACAGCTGGAATTGATAAGAATCGAGACGTACCCATTTGCCGTCCTCGCTTATCATTTTTGAACTGTCGATCTCTTTGAAAAGCTTCTGTGTAAAGAAGAAAGTTGCTTCCAGCTTGTCAAATTCATCGCTTCTTAACTGCCACCATAGATTGGCGTCGATTATATCTCTCCCGACTAATCTGGCTAGTATGGCAGGCTGATAGTAGGAGCTATTCGATGTTATGTTGCCCTTAAAATCCTTGCCTCCCCAATTATCAGACACTCGCAGTACCAGCCGCTGACCGACTCGTTCCACATCATAGCTCTTTGCTCCCTGGATCATGAAATCCACAAGCTGGTTAATGGTAAATTCGGCGGGAATGGGCCTGACATCCCGTTCATTGCTCTCCTTATAAGTTTTTTGTTGCTCAAGCACTGATGCCGGGGTTTTAAAAATTTCACCGTCAAAGATGCCAAGCTGTTCAAACGTCATGAGCGCGTCAATAAAGATCAGGTCCGCGTCGGTGGCGGAAGCCCTTTCGTCCTGGCTTCTAAAAACGATCGTTTTCTTTTCGCTGTCATAATAACAGCGCCACCCCATGTTCCCGTACTTATTAAGCATGGTTAATGCGCCGTTGATCAAACCTCTGGCCACAGGGTTATATTGAGCGATCTTTGGATCACTCGGGTTTTTGCTTTTCATTACCAGAATGGTATTGGCCAGTATCTGAGTTGAATATGCCATACCTTCGGATACGATCTGTCCAAACTGGGTAGGAGAGTTTATGTAATAAACCGGATTTGAAGCGTCTCCGGATTTTATAAGGAAAAATCCGCCGGATTTACTGTTTGGCTCGTTGATGCCTTTTAGCATGCTCTGATCGATGCCGTCCTGCACTATTTTCAAAAGATTTCCTTCATCCAGTTTTGTCGGATTATCGGACAGCGTGACGGAGGGCATATGCTCTACCGGTGCGACAATAGTGGTTGGATCAACTTTCTTAACCTGTAAATTGGGCAGTCCATATTGATAAGCATAAGCTCCCAGCCCTATGGCAGCCGCGGTGGAAGCGTAAACTGCCGCTCTTTTTACTGCGGGCCTGTGCCAAAGAGATAATTTGATCCTGTCTATCATGCCCATGTTATTTCACCTCTCCGTCCCAAACCTTGTTCTTCTTTTCCCATGTAGCTTCGTCCCTGACCGAACTGATTCCCTGATTCAGCCTCATGCCTGTTAAATAATACATTAAAGGAAGAGCGATCCAGAATACGAGCGAGGCCATATGCATTTCCATAAAATCGCTATGGTTGGCTGAATCCCAAATATGTCTGCTTATCAATCTGTATAAGGCGAAAGCTCCAAGCATATGCAGTGCGGTAGACTGCGCGCCAAATACCTCGGTAAAGTAATGTCTTCCCCACATTTTTACTTTCAACGGCTGCTCCGGCGGGTCGGTAGTGTTAAAGGTTGATTTTTCCCCGTGCCACCACCTGCGCATCACAAAGTTATAGTTAAACATTTCCATCACGGTCTGATATCCCATGTTCGTGGTGACTCCCTTCCATGAAGATCCTCCCCAGATGCGCGAGCCGCGAAGCACCATTTCGACCATGGCATAATTGATGAAGCCGGTTTCTATGAGCCAGTCAAGGTTATTCTGCAAGGGCAGGGGGGTCGCTTCGTTATCGAGCATTAGTATGGACGGCTCGCCTACGGCAACAAATCCCAATATGGCCAGCCGGTTCGCGATCGCGGGAACGCCAAAAATATTGTAAAGCGGGCCCTGGATAAGGTCAAAAGCCATCTTTGGCGGCATGATCTTGCGGTATTTAAAGCAATAATGGAGGGCCCTTCCTAAGTTTGCGGCATTGCTGGCCATCCAGCGCAGTTTCTGGAACATATCTCCGTCATATTCGATCATAGCGTCGTTTTGCTGGCGCAGGCCTTGAAGCGATGTTAGTGATATTGACTTTGCCGCCATCGGCATGGTGGTGGCCAGGTCTTCGCTTGGATCAAGGACATACACCCATCTGCCGCGGTAGAAGTTATACATGTTAAGCGTGCGGCCGGCCAGGTATCCCAGACCTTTAATTATCGCGGTAACGCCCAGCGAATAAGCAAAAACATTTCCAAGAGAAAAACCAAGAGATTCGGCGACGTCAAAATGCAGATCGGTGCCGAGGACAAAACCCACACCGAGATTAACCGCTTTTCCCATTGTCCAAGCCGATCCTGACAGGATGGTAAGGATCAGCGGCGTTCTAGAGAGAGACATGGCCAGGTCCCAACCATTCTCTTTGCCAACCCTGCGGGCAAGATTGTTTACAAAAAGCGAGATCCTTTTTTGCTGTGTTCCAGGCTTCCAGAATGCCAGGCTGGTTATGCCGTCCTTATCCCCCATATACCAGTAATTAGCTATTCTTCTTCTCCATCTATATCCCAAAGACCATTTCCCTTCTCTGGAATCATGGATGCCGGGAAGAAAGTCCCAGAAGCTCATTTCCGCCCATTTGGTGTTTCCGCCGTCCACTGACCACCAATCTTTTCCGAAGATCTTTTCCAGAGCTTTCTGCCCGTGGTATGAAGTCCTGGCAATGTTAGGTTCGATCACATATTCCGCCACGCGATGGGCAACCGTCATCGGGACCAAGTTTGCGTATCCGGTGAGAGTATTGGTTCCTTCCCTTCTGTCAAAACGATGGCGCACCACTCCAAGCGCGGCGCCCGCGGAACGCGGCGAATTATTGTTTTGCGGGCCGCCCAGATCGCGGTCTCTTTGGAAGCGCATGAACGGAGATCTTCCCTTAACCTTGTAATTCAAGCCGTACTGGAGTACTTCATTAGGATTGGTTAAAATGCCGTACAAACAGCCAAGATAGCTTGCGGAGTCGAGCAGTTCGGGAAAAAAATAATTATCCGTATCCGCGTTCATCTGTACGGTCGCGCGAACCTGCTCGATGGCGGTTTTTGGATATTTCTTTTCATTAAGACAATTCACAATCTTCTTCTCGCCGGCGACGTGGTTTTTCTCTTTATCTTCAAGAGCGATAGAGAGCAGTTTAAGGAAAAGCTCTTTTCTTTCCTGGAGCGCTTTCGCCTCATCTTTTCCCAGATCTTTAAACTGTCTGACTTTGGATTTGTCATGATCCATATTGCCTTTATCCGCGATCAGCGCGTCAACTATTGGCTCTGCCTCTTGCGGAAGGCCGTTCAATATCTCCTCGCGTTTGCCATCTTTTATATTTGACATAAGTGTATCCGCAACATCGGCGATATTCCTTAACATTATCGAATCATCGGCCCATTCTCCGTTCTCTATGCTTCTTTCGGCGGCATGCTGGGAAGAAGAGATCCAGGCGGCGAGTTCTGAAAACGAGCGAGCCTTGTTCCCCACAATAAGTTCGGGGTGGGTGTTCCCGTGCCGGTACTGTGCGGTCCAGGTAGAAGGATTGCCTTTATACTCGATCAGCTGTTCGACTTCCAATGCGCGGCTATAATCTCCATCCTTTATGGCTCGCTTGTATTCATTGACATGAGCGGCGTTCTTTGCAAGACGGCCTTTTTCAACTACTACCATGCTCCATACTTTTCTACGGAGAAAGAATGGAACACTGGCTTTAACATATGCTTTGGCCTCTTTTCGGTCCGGCTTGCCGGTTGATGCGATAGTCTCAAAATATATTTCCAGTGCTTTAGCGGTATGAAATTCAACTGCCACTTCATTGGCGATGTCATATAGATTGTTTCGTATTTGGTCGAGGACATAATTTAGACGTATAGGCTTTTTTGATGCTGATATTACGGCATTGGGGATTTTCTTTAGGCCGGAATTGTGGCTCCAGGCTTCAACGATCTTTCTTTCATCACGTGTTAGCCCCCCCTCAATTTCTTTCCAAACCTTCCTGGCGGCCTCTCTGCCGGACAATTTGTTTTCCGCCACTTCGTGCATTATTCTTCTCATAAGGTCCTGCGGCCGTAGGCCGAGTTCCAGCTTTCTTTCCCAATTTTTTGTCTCATCGGTCGAGAGCTGGAGAGGCTGGACCACTTCAACTTTCAGTTTTTGAGTAAGCAGGGTGGAGCCGTAATAGAAGCCCCTTCTTTCCGCGAAATGGATATCGGCGATCCATCTGGTCAAAACGCCGATCTGCTCGTTGACGGTACTGCCCAGCATTTCCCGGTTGGTGTTCTCCGCTTTTCCTTTTCCCCACCTCCAGCCCCACACTCGGCTGAAGCGGTAGACAGAATCGAAACTCGGAATAAGTTTGGCGGCATCAGGATCGGCGGCGGCCTGATCTTCCGGCCGCTTTACGGAGTCTTTTTCTGTCTTTTTCAGATCTATCCCTTCCAGCAGTTTTGTCAATATTTCTTTTCTTTCTTTTTCGAGCGGTTCGGCGGCTTTAGCTATTTTAGGAAGGCCATATTCCTTAGTTTGTTCATTAATCAATTTCTGAACGATCTCGACTTCTTTATCTTCTAAGGAAACCGAGTTTTTGCCAAGCATTTGAGAAACTATTTCTCCCGCCAGCGGAACGGAGGTCGCTTCTTCAACCACTCTGGCATATCCCCACTTTTCACTGTATTCTCCGGTTTGCGAACGCACCCATTCTTCAGTTTGGGCTTTAACTCTTTTTTCTTCGATTTCAGCTTCAACTAAAAGCTTTAAGATCCTTTCGATCTCTTTTTTGTCTTTGACCTCTTCTCTTAGCCTGGCGACCACCTCTTTATGGTCTTTCCAGCCTGCCAGTTCATATACTTCATCTCCGGAAGTGATCGTCATTTTCTTTTTGTGTGCAAGCATGCCAATAACTTGCTCCGTGATCTCTTCAAAAGTTAACAGGTAGCCTTTTTTACCGGGAACGCTTCCGACTCCAGCAGCGACCAGAGAACTGACTGCTCCGCGCAGCTTTTTAAAATCATCATCGGATAGAGCGCTGGCGGCGCCTCTGGCGTCGGCACGGTCCTGGATCACCGGCATCAGTCTGGCTCTCAAGTTGTCCTGAAATTTGGCATCGGCCTGAAGTCGGCGGTCGATCTCCCTTACTCCCACCAGCTCATGAGACG